>JAFRKO010000018.1 GCA_017431685.1 Mogibacterium sp. | reverse complement strand
AAAACTAGCCCGCGCGGGGCTAGTC
The DNA here is from genome assembly GCA_017431685.1 of Mogibacterium sp. Classification (GTDB taxonomy): domain Bacteria; phylum Bacillota; class Clostridia; order Peptostreptococcales; family Anaerovoracaceae; genus Crickella. Next base: position 55,642 of record JAFRKO010000018.1, on the reverse strand, counting down.
AGTCTGTCCGATTACTATGCCGAACGGCACATGTTGAAGTTGATTTGAACCGCCGTATGCCGAACGGCACGTACGGTGGTGTGAAAGGGCGGAGAAAATCCGCCCTATTCGATTTGTAAGGGTTGAAAAGACTGGGTTTGAAAGATTTATGTAATAAGAAATTTGGTTGTGCAGATGTATCCAGAATCTGGATACACTCAGACGTTTCTGGATACACTGTGTGAGGGACGCCTCTCCTTTCTTGAAATTTCAGCGTTTTCGGAAATGCTTATTTATTCGACTCCCACTATAAGGTTCTCTTCGGATCATACGGCGTTGCCGATAGGAAGAGAACCTTGACCTTCGTCGGCTACGCTCCTTCGGTATCAGCTCCACGAGTAATGGCTTCCGGTTATTTTGCCGGAAGCCATTGTTTATAACAGTTTGCGATTATCAGATCGGCAACTCCCTTGCTTTGATGCAGGATCCTGTGCATATCCTCGACATATTCATCTTTCATTCCGGTCGATATCCAGTCTATCACAAGGCCAAAACAAGAGCATTTGAAATATTTTATTACCAATTGCTTGTCATACTCAGAAAGAAGGGCATCCGGAAAGACGGTGCTCAGATACTTTGTTACCACATATTCACATATTTTCCACAGCATATCTACATAAATGCTTCTGTTCCCTGAATTGTATATATGCATAACAGCATTTTTCTTAAGTTTCATTACCTGTGTGATCGCATCAAGACATTCCTCAAGCGAATTGAGCTCAGGATATATTTCCACTATGTGATCGAAATCATTCTTGCACATATCCTCCAGCAGCATAAGCATATCCTGGTAGTGGTAATAAAAAGTGTTGCGGTTGATCTCACATCTCTCTGAAACGTCTTTGACAGTTATCTTTCCCAGAGGCTTCTCATTAAGCAGTTCAAGGAAAGCATTCTGTATGGCTCTCTTTGTTAAGTTTGAATTAGACATACCGGAACCTCTCTAGTCAATTTCCCTCTGCTGCCTGATTTATAGGCAGCAGGACCTTTTTACCCATTTATAAAGATATAGAGAAGAAATACCATACAGCCAGCCTGTTAAAGGCAACGGCAGTTGTCTGATGGGACTGACATAAATATTGTATTACTTTTTTAGTGTATAAAAAACAGACATATCGGCCGGAATGTCTGACTTTAAAAGGAGCTGATATAAGTGAGACGAAGAGTGCTGAATATAACCGTATATACGGTATTTTTCATTATTATGCTGCTCATATTCGGATATCTGGGAAGCGTATTCAGTGAGCTGAATGCAATGGATCTGTATCATTGCTCTGCAAAAGAGGTAGGAGCAGCATATGTTGTACCGAGCGAGGATGAAACGTTTGCAGATCCTCCGGAAATCGAAATCGCCCGAATGACAAAAGGCTATATCACAAAAAGCATGGCTGACAGCGGGATATTGAATGATGTTAAGGTCGATTACGGGAAAAAATGTATTATATGCAGGATCATTGCAGATGGTACAACTCAGGCAATACAGGACGGAAATGATGAAAAGTGGAAGGATATTTGCGATCTTGCATGCGACTGCAGCAAAGAATGGACAGAAGGCATCAGAGCAGGAGGCCTTTCGGGCTGGGATTTCAGTATTGTGATCCTGAATGATTATTATCCGAAGAATGCGCTGGCAATAATTACCGACGGAGAAATAGTATACAACTGCAGAATCGATTCAGAAAGTATATCAGCGTGAATTTATCGATATATGAGTGTTGCAGGAGAGGGAAATGAAATTCGGAGATATCGTAGTAAGAAACAGAAGAATTATTATGATCACGGCCTTAATACTTCTGATTCCGTCTGTATTGGGCATGATCGCTACAAGAATAAACTATGACATGCTTTATTACCTTCCTGAAGATATTGAAACGGTTCAGGGACAGAATGTCCTTCTGGATGAATTCGGAAAGGGAGGGTTTTCTATTGTAGTTGTCGAGGACATGAAATCTGATGATGTGTCATCAATGGCCGAAAAAATCAGCGGGATCGATCATGTCGACAGTGTGATCGATCTACAGAAAATATTGGATCCCTCCATACCTCGTGACATGCTGCCAGATATAGTAAATGACAGCATCAGTAATCCTGACGCGTCCATGATCGTCGTATTCTTCGATTCTTCCACTTCGTCAGAGGAGACACTGAACGCGGTCTCAGACATAAGAGAAGTCCTTAATGAGACATCCTATATTTCCGGAATGAGTTCACTCGTTCTGGATCTTAAGAACCTTTGCGAGAGAGAAGAAGCAAAGTATGTAGCGGTCGCGGTCATAATGGCGCTTGCCGCGATGATGCTCCTGATGGACTCATTTGCGATACCGTTTCTCTTCCTGATCGGGATAGGAATGGCAATACTCTATAACATGGGCTCAAATATATTATTCGGGGAGATATCGTTCATAACGATGGCTATCGCGGCTGTCCTGCAGCTTGCTGTTACCATGGATTATTCGATATTTCTGTGGCATCGGTATATAGAGAAACTCGATGAAGCAGAGAAAACGAACAGTGAGGGAGACGAAAAGGAGCTTGAGCGCAGGGCGATGGCAGAAGCTATCGATGATACACTGACTTCTGTTGCAGGCAGTTCGATCACCACAATCGCAGGGTTTCTGGCACTTTGCTTCATGACTTACACGATGGGGCGCGACCTTGGCCTTGTAATGGCAAAGGGTGTTGTGTTCGGAGTGCTTGCAAGCGTTACCATTCTCCCGGTCATGATACTGAAATTCTCGGGACTTCTAAGAAGAACAAGACATAGGTCCATTATTCCGGATATGGGCAGATTCGCACATTTTCTCACTGGGAGGTACTGGGTATATATCCTTGTTTTTGCCATCATGCTGGTTCCGTCTGTCATTTTCTACAATCAGAAGAATGTGGTCTACGACTTCACCAAGATGTTCTCGAGCAATGCCGAGAGCATGGCAGATGAAGATAAGCAGTTCATGATAGCTAACGATAAGCTTCGTGAGGACTTTGATATAGGGACATCTCACATCATAATCGCTGATGCAGACCTTCCTGCCAGGGAGGGAAGGGCAATGTGCAAAGAGATAGAGAATCTGGACGGCATAAAAAATGTCCTTGGGATCGATGCACTTCTCGGAACGTCTATACCCAGAAGCATGCTGCCCGATCAGGTAAGTGAAGCACTGATAGGAGACCGGCATCAGATGATCCTTGTTAATTCAGCATACAGAGTTTCAAGTGATGAATGTAATGATCAGATCGACCGCATCGATGAGATCCTGAACAGGTATGATGAGGGAGCTACTGTTATCGGAGAGGGTCCGGCAACCAAAGACCTGATACAGATAACCGGCAGGGACTTCACGACAGTCAACTGGATATCGATCGGCATGGTGTTCGTGATAATCCTGCTTGTACTTAAATCGGTTTCGCTGCCGGTCATACTGGTTGCGGCGATCGAGTTTGCGATCATACTCAATCTGGGAATATGCGGGTTTACCGGCCTTGAGCTTCCGTTTATCATACCGGTGCTGATAAGCACCATACAGCTTGGGTCCACCGTTGACTATGCGATACTCCTTTCTACCAGATATAAGCAGGAAAGGATCGGAGGTAAAGCGAAAAGAGCTGCTGTCGAAGAGGCTGCGCGGACTTCCATTCCGTCAATAGTAGTGAGTGCGCTTGGCTTCTTCACAGCGACTGTAGGTGTTGCTGTTTACTCTGACATCGCCATTATAAGTACTGTATGCGGGCTCATGGCTCGGGGAGCGGTGATAAGCATGTTCACGGTCATATTTTTGCTGCCGTCACTGCTTATGGCATCAGACAAGCTCATCTGCAGGACTACAGCAGGAATGAAAGAATCTGTCAACGGGCACTCACCTGTAAACGGTGATGCAGCTACATGCTAAGGAGAGGGTGTAAATGGAAAAGAACATCAGAAAAGAAAGGACGGATAAGATCATTGCAATGGTGCTGTCCGCAGTAATAGTTATCGGATCCCTGCTGTGGATAGCCGAGAAAGGAAGCAGCGCAGCAGAGAGCAATGCTGAGGATACTACAGAAACTCAGGAAGCAATCGAAAAAGAATATCCTGATCTCTTTGCGTCACATAGTCAGGACGGAGAGCTCAGCAAAGAGGAGGTTATCTATGTAGCCATGGACGCGGATGGGAATATACAGGATACTTCGGTCACAGAGTGGCTTCATAACGGTACGGGAGCTAAAAGCATCAATGATGTTTCAACTCTGAATGACATAGAAAACACATCAAATGACAAGCCGTTCACACGCGACGGCAACAGTGTGGTCTGGGAGGCGGACGGATCCGATATCAAGTACAAAGGTACGATTGATAAGGAACTTCCGGTCAGTGTGAAGGTAAGATATTATCTCGACGGTAAGAGCATCAGCGCCGGGGATATCGCTGGAAAGGCAGGAAACGTAACGATCAGATTCGACTATACAATCAATACAGAAGCAACATCGAACGGATATGTATTCAAAACACCTTATACTATGGCTAGCGGTGTCATTCTGGACGATGAACACTTTACAGATGTCAAAGTCAACGACGGGAAAGTGATAGACGACGGGAATAAATGCATCTGCCTCGGTCTTGCGTTCCCGGGATTGGCAGAAAATCTGGACATACACTCAACTGAATTCGAGATCCCGGAAACTGTTATGATCTCGGCATATACGGATCGCTTTGAGATAGACAGCACTTATACAGTTGCAATGACAGGTATGCTCTCGGACATAGACTTTGATGGCAGCGATTCACTGGAATCAAAAATAGAGCAGCTCCAGGATGGTATGGAAAAACTCGGAGACGCATCTGACAAGTTGGTCAAAGGTGCTGACCAGCTGACTGACGGGGCATATGAACTAGCGGAAGGCGCAGGCAAGATATCGGATGGAGCAGCGTCTGCTGCAGCAGGAGCAGATCAGCTTGCGAGCGGTCTTGATAAGATAAGCGATAAGTCAGGAGAATTGAACGGTGGGGCCAGAGAGGTGTTCAATACTCTGCTCTCCACAGCGCAGACTCAGATCGAAGCGACCGGCCTTAGTGTGGGCAGCCTGACAATAGGAAATTACAAGGATAAACTCGGGCAGGTGATCGATTCGCTTGACAAGGATAAAGTGTATGAACAGGCGCTTAAACAGGTCACTGCTGAAGTCGAAAAGAACAGAGACACAATTGAGACCGGAGTCACTGCAGCTGTTAAAGAGATCGTAACGACTAATGTTACCGCCGGCGTTGAGGATAATGTCAAGGATCAGGTAACAGCTGGCGTAAAGGTAAGTGTAGAGGCTGCAGTAAAAGAAGCTGTAATAAAACAGGCTGTAAATATGAGTGTTGAAGACTATGAAGCTGCAGCTTCTGCCGGACAGATCTCTGAGGAAATCAGGAATCAAATTGAAGAGACAATAAAACAGCAGACCACTGCAAAAATGGCCAGCGATGAAATAAAGGCTCAGATCGAAGTGCTGGTAAAAGAGAAGATGAGCAGTGAAGAAGTTAGGTCCAAGATCAGTCAGCTCATTGAACAAACAATGGCGAGCGATGAGATCAGCCAGCAGATAGCTAACGGGACCGAAGCAAAGATACAGGAACTCATAAATGAAGCCATGGAATCTGAGGAGGTACAAAACAAGCTTGCTGAAGCAGAAGAAGGGGCTAAAGCTGTTATCGCTTTGAAGACATCACTAGATAAGTATAACGCATTTTATCTGGGGGTCCTTGCATACACATCGGCAGTAGATCAGGCATCTGATGGAGCAAATAAGCTATCAAAGGGAGCATCTGAACTAAGCGATGGAGCCGCTCAGCTGTCAGATGGTGCGTCCAATCTGTATGAAGGCGCAAGCAAGCTCTATGATGGCATGGATACTTTCGACAGGGAAGGTGTCAGAAAACTGATAGCATCTCTCGATGAAGCCGGGGTAAAAGATCTGTTTGATCGATTCAGCGCTCTTGCGGATGTATCCGGCAGAGATTCGCTGATCGGCGGAATAGCAGACAATATGGATGGCGAGAGCAGGATCATCGTCAAAACAGGTAAGATTGCAGCAAACAATTGAATAGCGTTCTGATCCGCTTCCCAGCGGAACAGATAGCTATACATTTCATAAAGCCGCAGATAACAGTGCTTATCTGCGGCTCCCTCTCGTTAACGGGACTCTTAAAATGCGATTCTTTGATACTGATTGAAATATTCAAATTCAAATTATGTATGGGGATGCTTTTGTGGGAGAGAAGGGCGCTCTCGTGAGATTGCGCCTTTGAGTCAATCAAGCGTAAGAGAACTATTTGAGAGAACAGAGAGGTTCCCACTTGTGTTTTTGCACTGTGCTTTTAGCGTGTTGAGATGGAACAATCTCTGAAACAAAGCCCGGAACAGTCCGTGAAAAAATCTCTGTTATAGAGTGTTTTCAGACTGTTCCGGGTGTTTTTTCATTAAGGGTTTACTTTATGCCGTTTGTTCCAAAAATCGTTCCGTAGTTTGTTCCAGTGGACCAGTCTCGCTTTTCCGCCTGTAGACTCGCTGCTTTCCGTAGATCGGAAGCCAAATAGTTTTGCCGGTCTTCTCCCATCCGTCTATACGCGCCATTATGGCACTGATCTCAAAGCTGTTCTTATGCTGGAAATCAGCCTTATCCTTGCCAAAGCATTCGCACCAGATCTCTATGTTCGATACGTAATCTCTTCTCCTGATGTCCCCGCCGCTATAAAGCAGTCCCTGACTCTGAACATAATCCTGCCTGTCGTAAAGAGACAGATCGCTCCAGTTTACGGGCAGCGGAAGGTCGAGATAGTCTGTAACAAGACCTTCTCTGTCGTCATGTTCCATGGCGGCAGCCTGCTCGACCCTGGCTGACTCTTCCAACTCGCGTGAGAGGAACAGTGTTTCACCCTGACCGGTAAGGTAAAGTGCTTCAGCCCATATCTGATCGACGTCATCCTGCGTGAGATCCCACGGCTTTAAGGTGCCTGTGCCGGGAGTCCTGACTGCCCAGAATCTGCGGTTGCCTGTTATGTCTCTCAGGAAGCCGTTTTCCGCATTCGTAGTTCCGAAGAACACGCACTGCCTTGGATGAGGGTTGACCCTGCGACCGTATGAAGCCCTGTACTTGTCATCCTGGCGTGAGATAAATGCCTTGACCTTGTCTATGTCAGCCTTTCTTATGCCGGCAAGCTCGCCGATCTCGTGTATCCAGTAACCCTGAAGTTTTTCTGCTGCCGTCTTATCATTCATGTCGGAAATATTGAGGCTGTCAGAATACCATTCCATCCCGAGCTTAGATATGAAAGTGGACTTGCCGATGCCCTGAGGACCGTTGAGAACCAGTATGTGGTCAAACTTGATCCCGGGCTTATATATCCTGCTGACAGCAGCACATAGCATTTTTCTTGTTACCGCTCTGACATAAGGAGTGTCGTTAGCTCCGAAGTAATCAATGAGCAAAGTATCGACCCTTGGCACATTGTCCCATTCAGGAAGCGATGCAAAGTAATCCTTTACAGGGTGGTATGACCTGTCGTCTGTGACCTTCGATAGCGCTGTGCGGTAGTTGTTCTGTGTGAAGCTGCCGTAGCGTTCATCAACGAGGCACATGAGCTGCGCATCATCCACATCGCGCCAGTACTTTGAAGTATGATTCCACGGAACACTGTCTCTGATCTCAAGATCGTCAGCGAGCTGGTTGAATACGATGCCCTTGAAATCCTCGTCATTTTCAAGGATCAGCCGCATGTTGCAGAGAGTATTGCATGCTCTGCCATTTTTGTTCAGAGTGAGCTGATCGGTCCAGTCACCAGATCCTGCAAGTGATTCTCCCAGGCTCACATCTGAATTGTCATCATTATTTATAGTATCTGTTGTTATTTCTGTCATTCAAGCCTCCTGTGGTTTATAGATCTGTATCTGAATAAGCCGTTCTTAGTTGTGTTTTCTGTTTCTCTGTTCATGTGAACCTCCTGATTATGAGTTTTCTAATGTGATAATGGCTTTCAGCGCGTTCTTTCGCGCATCCTGTCTCTGTCAATGACCGCAAGATTCTCTCTTATATGTCCGGAGCGATGTTGTATGTCTCCGCAGACCTTCAGTTCGTGGCGGAGCTCTCTGATCTCTGCGGTGAGATATTTGATCCTGCCTTTCGCATCGCTTATCTCGCTTTCCGGCAGCACACGGCGCATTGTTCGTCTGAGCTCATCCCTGTCAAGGCTTAGAACCTTTATCCTGCCCTCAATATTCTCCATAAGATCCGTGAGATCCTTTTCGGTGTCCACGTGGTATCTGGACAGGAGCTTGGCCTGTTCTGAGTACTGATCGCATTTCAGAAGGTCTTCCTTCAGCAGAATATGAAGCTTTGTCGGGTTCTGCTGATACTTCGGCAGGTAGCCGAGCTCGTAGCAGTACCTGAGGTAAAGCTTTTCCAGACCGCTGCGCCCCATAATGCGGTCGATACGCCGGCGGAGATTATAATTGTTTGGCTGGCGGTATTGCTGACGCAGTCTCTCCGTCCTTACAGAAGGATCATTGTCATAGATCCTCCGCTCTATACTCTCTCTTGAGTAATCGTCCCCGAGCTTATGTATGCGGATAGGCTTCCTGCCGCCGGGCGGAGTGATCGTCCAGTACTTCCTCTGCGGATCAAAACGGTAGCTGTACCCACGCTTTCTGAGCTCATATTTGAATTCTTCTATGTTCAGACTGAGAGAAACTGCTTCGTCTATCGCCTGACGTGCTATGTTGTACCTCGTAGGCATTCCGGCTTTTTCCATTTTATAGACATACTGGTTCACGCCTTTGCCTTTGGGGTTTTCAACGATAGACAGACCGCGTTCGAGACATATCCGGTCGGATGCCTCCTTAAGCTGTCTGTAAGTGTCTTTGCAGTCATGGAATTTCAGTCCGTCTTTGAATGAAACTGAATTGATGACTATATGATTGTGAGTACACTTGGTATTAACATGGGTGGCGACCACTATCTGAAAGCGGTCGCCCCATAGTTCTCTGGCAAGCTGTACACCTATAGCGTGAGCTTCATCAGGAGTAACCTCTCCTTCGCGGAAGCTCTGGTAAGCGTGATATGCAACATTGCCGCCGGTCTTGCCGAACCTTATCTTGGTGGCATTGAACTGGTCGCGGGCGAACTCCACGCTGCAGTTGATACCGGTCGTGTAGAAGAACTGCTCTGTTTTGTCTTCGTCTGCCGCATAGGCAATCACATCAGCGAGAGCCTGCTTTTCAGATTCCGTGAACTCACGCAGAGTCTTCTCAGGGTTCGTGATATACTCAAGCGGACTTTCCGCCCGGCCCCGTATATTCCAGATTTTTGTTACTGCCATCAACGATCACCTCTCTTCGGTATGAGGATCTCCTGTTCGATACCATTCTGGAAAGCTCTCCATCTCATGGCTTCCGCCATGATCGCGATCATATCCGCTTTGTTGTCGGCGTTCATCGCGACTTCATCGATCTTGTCGGCGAATTCGCGGATGCTCTCCATGGCCTGCCAGAAGACCTCATCTGGCGTTACGACCGGGTGATACCCCTTGACTCTCTGTCTGAGGAATTCAGCCTCGGTCAGACCGGCTGCCTGCGACTTTGCTTTTATATCGCGGTCTTCTTCGCTGTTTACCCAGAAACTCTTTTTTATATCTCTTCGCATCATTATTTTTGTCTCCTTTCCTAGGCATAACTCGTGTAATATTTTGTTTGATCGGCTTCAGCCGGGGGTCTGGGGGCTGCCACCAGGTTCGCATTCCGGTCAGTAGGAGCAGGAATGCAGTGCTTGTTCCAACTCAGCAGACCCCCATACGGCAGTTTTCTTCATTTGATTTCAGATGCAGTTGCTGCCCGGCTGAATGCATTTTCTGTTTAGCGCACCGTGTCAGGCGGTGCTTTGGTGTATTAGTGGTTCTTCTGCAGGCCTGACAGCGATCTTTTCTGCTGTTGACACTTAGGTGGTATGACTTTTCATCTTTTGTGATACCATCTGCCGCCTAATCACTGATCTGCGCAACCTTTGATATATATTGCGCCGTTTTCTGATATCTGGCCGGCATCAGATAAGCCATGATTTGGTACCGGCCTTTGCATTCATAAGCCATGCTAATCACAGGCAGGGAATATCACGATCCGAGAAATCCCCAGTCAATACTTTCAGGATCAGCCTTAGCCACCTCCTCAGACGGAGGAGTTTCAACCTGCAATGGCTGGGGTGCAGAAGCGCATGCAGGCTGTATGGCGGATAAGCCTGTCATGCAGCCTGCCAGAAACAGCGGCAATGTCTGCTTCAGTGATTCACAGACACCATCTACTATCTGCTGTATGAATCTTTCTTCACGCTCGCGTGTCTCTAGATACGGGTCTTCCTGAACCTTGTAATAACGGTCAAAGTAGTCCAGCAGAGCGAGATGGATCACATGGTTCCAGGAAGTGAATATATCCCTGTCCATAGTCTGCAGATACTCCCAGGCTCTACGCTGATCCGGTTTATCCAGATTGAAGCGTACGGGGAGCTTTCTTGTGTTTTCTTCCATCATCTCCCCCTTCTGAGCATCTGATAGGCCAGATACTCATAGCCCTTTGCCGTTGCGCATATGTCGTCGTTGATCTCGACCCTGTCCGGATCATATTTGCCGAAGTTCTGCACGAGGCATGCTCCGCCTCCGACTATGTGAAGACTGACAAGATCCGGGTCATACTCGTATTTGCGAAGTGCAGCGAATATGTTTTCTACATATTCTTCCGCAACGCTGCGTATGACATCAGTGAACTTCTCACTGATGTCAGCTGTGCCAAACCTGAGAATCCTTTCGACTATGGATTCGTCGATACTCACTGCATATTTGTCCATCACTGCATTACGTGCCCTGATCATGCACTGGTTGACGCCAAGCTTCTCTGTCCAGCAGCGACCTTCCTGAGGCTTCTTGTCGACGATATACATGATGTTCATCGTGCCGTTACCGATATCCGCCAGCATATGAACCCCGCGGTACTGATCGATATTCCTGACTATCGCAGGGTAACCCTGCGGGAAGACCGTACAGCCTGTGATCCTGATGCGGTATTCGGTGCCGTTGAATTTGAACCTGACACTTTTCTTTTTGAGCATATATTCTCTGAAGGTCTCCCTCTGGGTACTGACCCATCTGAGCGGCAGGCCGCATGCGATATGCACATCGGCTTCCGTGATATGCTCCTGATTGAGCTCTCTGGCGATGGCCATCAGGGTCAGAAGGTAATAATCTTCATCGATCGCCTTGTCAGGTGTGAATTCCTTATGGCCTTCGCCGATCCTGTACCATCTGCCTTCGTATTCCAGAATGTTTCCGGTAAAGACCGGCGGGCTGTCGTATGCTGTGATAGCTGTTGGTGTCACGGTATTTGCTGTCTTGATGTTGCCATAGCCATGATCTATGGCGATGATCTTAGTTCCTTTTAGTTCTGTCATAAAATGTCTCCTTCTGAAAAATTCCTTGTTCATCCGGAGGAGCCTTGTGATATACTTGTATTGCTTAGAGGTATATCGGGGCTCCGGCCGGATATTCCGTTACATCAGCGGTTCATGTGTTGGACCGCTTTTAATTTGTCTGCCTAAGCGGATGTACTTCCGCCTGATTCCTCAGATTGATGCCACGGTTGAGCTCGAGGAATCTGTCCAGGTCTTCTGTCCTTATAAGGACCTTGCGTCCGATTTTCAGCGTAGGCATCATGTCACAGCGTATGAGCTGCCTGAGTGTATTTCTGCCTATACCGGTGAAGTCAGCTGCTTCTTCAACCGTCAGTGCGATCTTTTCCGTCATACGTTACCTCCTTTCTGCAATTGATGCTCTTTCTTGGATGTTGCGATATGCAACTTTTATCCATTGCTATAATAGCACATTTGAAATATTTGTCAAGCAATAAGCAACAAAGACAGAATATGATAAATTGCATATTGCATATATTTTGCAAAAATGTTATATTGAGTGTGAAAAATGATCCAAAATGAAAAAGCCCGGCGAAACTATCGCAGGGATGATCAAAAAGAGGGGTGCTATAAAATGAACGATATAGAACTTCGCAAAACAATCGGAAGCCGTGCAAAGGCAAGGCGCAAGGAGCTCGGGCTCACAATGGACTATTTGGCAGAGAAGCTGGATGTAAACAAGTCCACGATCATGAGATATGAGAAGGGAACTATTGACAATACCAAGCGTCTGGTTGTCGAAGGGCTGGCCAATGCGCTGCATGTTACTCCTGAGTATCTCAGGGGCGAGACCGATGAGTACAATACTGAGATTACTGACAGGAGACTGCTTCAGGTAAGGGATCTTATGGAAAAGGTATTGGACGCGATCCCGCTTGGCATAGCATCTTCCGATAATGAGTTCGCTGAGAATATGCTGCTGGTCATGCTGGCAGAATATCTTGAATTTGCAGACTCGTTCACCAAAGCGTGCCACAGATTCGATTTTGACGGGAACAAGGAGAACGAGGAATTTGCAAAGATGATAGGCGAGTCGCTGGAGGACTTCAGCACCATGCTCTTCCAGCGCGAGATCATGCACACAGTAAGCACTCTGTATGATGTAAGTGAGACCCTGCGCAGCTATGTGCAAGACCCGCAGGCAGCGCAGAACCACATGAGAGCGATATTAAAACTTTACAATTTATAATAGGCAGTACCGGACGGAGCCGCGATATACCTCTAAGCAATCTATATCCAGGCCCACAAAAGGTTCTGCCGGAAAAGGAGGATCTTTTGAATCACAAAATATCTTATCAGGAGGGAAGCGTAAGAAAGAGAGGAAGAAAATACTACTACAGATTCAGGATGGAAGAGCCTGACGGCACGATGAAGATGCACGAATTCGTCGGGACCGAGTCGAAGCGTGAGACAGAGAACATACTGAAGAAAGCGATCGATGAGTACAACGAGCTCGGTAAGCTCCTTGATCCCGGTGACATAACTGTTGAGGAACTGATGGACGAATGGTTCCGGACAGAGATAGAACCGAGCAGCCGTGCAACTACTACGCTTGACAGCTATCGTAATGTGATGGATCACGTAAGGGCTCACCGTATCGGTAAACTGAAGCTGAAAGAGGTGACTGTGGAGGTCCTGCAGGCGTATGTCGATGAAAAATACTTCGGCGAATACGATGAAAACGGCAAAGAAATCAAACATTCTTACTCTGAAAGCTCGATGAAGGAAGAATTCGTGGTCCTGAACGGGATCTTCAAATTCGCTGTCTATCCGAAGGAGTATCTGAAATCGAGCCCGATGCAGCATGTGAAGAAGCGCAAGAAACCAAAAGAGTCAGATCTTTTCGGCGATGATGCGGAGAAAGTGGAGACCATTACCCATGATGAATTTCTGAAGGTCGTCGAATTCCTCAGCACTCATAAGAACAGCTACGGAGACGGTTACGAGTATATGGTTCTGCCTGTGCAGATCTCATACTACACCGGGCTTCGCGCCGGCGAGATCGCAGGCCTTTGCTGGGACGATATCGATATCCCGGGGCGCAGGCTCATTGTAAGACGTTCAATGTTCAAGGATAGCGGAACAAAGTGCTGGGAACTCAAAGTGCCTAAAAACGGCAAGCAGAGAGTCGTTGACTTCGGCGAGACGCTTGCTGGCATCCTTACAGAAGCCAAGGAACAGCAGGAGCGTGACAGAAAGCTGTACGGTGAGCTTTATCAGAAGCATTACTGCCAGATCCAGAGCATCAAAGGACGGCAGCACAACATGATATTCACGGATATCCATACGAAAAACGGTGTTATCGGCAGCAGGGTAGGACACGGCAGGCTCATTGAGGAAGCGGATAAAAAGATAAGGCTCTTGCCTCTGGAATTCGTTTGCAGAAAGTCAGACGGCGAAATGGTCACGATCCAGACTCTCAAGAACTGCAACAAGGTCGTTCAAAAGAACCTGAATACCATCCCGTTCCATATGCACGGGCTTCGCCATACTTATGGATCGAACATGATAGCAAGCGGAGCGAATTACAAGGACGTACAGGAACTGATGGGACATTCAGATATAAGTATCACGCTGAACACCTATGCTCATGTGAACGAGAGGACCCGTAAGCGTGCGGTGGATCTGATGGAAAAAGAGCTTGCCCACTAACTTGTGGGCAAAAATGTGGGCAAACGGCATTTTCAGGCTGATTTTGAAGAAAAGGAAAATCCCCAACCGCTTGCAATCACTGAGGTTGGGGATTTGGTCTGGTGGATGATCAGGGGTTCGAACCCTGGACACCCTGCCGGTCTGGAAACCACTTTATATCTTCTGATAATTTACTATTTTTTGTAAAATCCTCAGATATCAGAGATCACCGCTTGTGATGATCTCTGACATCTTCGACCACTTCGTATTACATCTAACGCCGACCTATAACTTTTGTGATAAAAAAGTGATAAGCTCTATTTTCGGAGTGATAAGTCTTTTTCCGGTCATTCCGGGTCCATTGTTACCCGCACCCTATAATCACTCATTTCCGAGTGTATAGCCGGCTATCTTTTCGACAGCTTCCAGCTTCCTCTGTGCGTTGACATCGACATAGTATTTTGCCGTTGTTGTAACGTCCGCATGTCCCATAAGCTTTGAAGTTTCTTCAAGCTGGATCCCTGCTCTGCTGAGGTTTGTACCGAAAGTATGTCTGAAAGCATGAAACTTATGGTAATCGACACCTATCCTGTCACATGCTCTTTCTATAGCTCTGCGGATATTTCGCTGATAGTAGAAAGTGCCATTTGATGTTGTAAAAAGATAGTTTGTCTCATATCCATTCTCTTCCATTTCGGCGAGTTGAATTCTCTTGTGCTCCTCGATCTCTTCAAGAAGAGCCTTGGAAAGAGGGACGACCCTGTTGCTGCCGGTAGTCTTGGTCTCGGTAATATGGAGCGAATGAAATGCATCATCTTCTATAGGCGCTATTTCAGATAACTGCTTTGTAACATAAAGCATATTCCCCTGAATGTCGTCGTATGACAATGCCAGTATCTCTCCGAACCTGAGGCCGGTATTAACAGCGAGCAGGATGAGCAGGCGCATGGTGGTTCCGATGAACTCGTCAGCTACAGCCTGGATCTCTTCATCCTCCCATACTTCTATATCCTGCCCGGCGGCTGCTCTCTTACGCTTTTTCGGAATCTCGATACTTGCGGTGATGTTTCGACACCAGCCGTTCAGCTCGGCGTAACGATAAAAGTGCTTAAGAAAGTTATATGCCGCTCTCAGTGTGGTATAGCATGCATCTGATGAGTTGAACAGAATTTGCATATCCATTGCTGTGGTCTGCGAAGGCGGGAGCCCCATAAGCCTGGATGACTGAATTATGGATTCGTAGGCGGCCAGATATTTGACCTTAGTGGAATTCGCAAAATCAGACGATTTCTTGAATACCTCTTCCTTCCATTGATCGATCATCTCGCCAAGGCATCTTTTGTCTTCAGATATGCCTTTTGCGCGAAGATCAAGATAGTCCTTGTATTTCTGCTCAGCTTCGCTTTTGCAGCTGCCATAGAATGCTCTTCTGTCGTCTACCCATATGCCGTCTTTGTTCAACTTCATGCCGACTTTGCGGTAGATTCTGTAATACGATTTTCCATTGATCACACAATTTGTTTTCTTTGCCATAGTATCATCTCCTAACTGTAAATAAAAAACGCAGGTACATGTAATTCGTTAGATTCAGATGATACGTAGCGTAGATGTGTTTATGACCACCTCCTCGAAACCAAATTCTGTGAATGATTTTATCATCACGGCCGGATCGTTACAAACCCGGATCGTTATGAACTGTGATTATTTATCGAGCATCAACTTGCCTTCTGCTGCCTTTTCTTTTAGCTGATCAAGATAACTGCTATCTTCAAGCAGTGGTAGGCTTGACATATCCAGTGATGCCAATGTTCGCATCTGATTTACAGCCATTTTTCTAAGCAGAACGAGCCTTTCAGACTGACTTTTCCCTTGCTCAATGAGGATCGCGTTATAGCTTTCCATGTTGGACAGTACGAGCAGCTGGCTGATAGTGGCGTAATCGCGAATGTTTCCTTTGCTGCCCGGGTTCTCATTTCTCCACATACGTGCGGTTTTACCAAACAGAGCCATATTGAGCACATCGGCTTCACTTGCATATGTAAAAGCTATCTGCTCTGCGGTCAGATCCGCAGGGATGAGATTGTCTTTGATTGCATCTGTATGTATACGGTAATTCAGCTTGCTGATCTCGCGATTTAGGTTCCATGATAAAGACAATCGACTGCTCTCGTCGACTTTGAGTCTTCGATAGTCTTTCATAATAAGTAGCTGGAATTCTGGTGAGATCCATGTTGCAAAAGACATGGCGATATCTACATGCGCATAAGTACCGCCGTACCGTCCGGACTTTGAAACCATCCCAATTGCATTTGTTTCACGAATCCACTTCTGCGGACCGAGAGCAAAAGCGTTTGAGCCAGCCTCACTTCTAAACACCTCGAATTCGAGGTGTTTAAAATCCGGATTGTGCAGTGTTTCCCACAGCCCGAGATACTCTATTACATCACGATTTCTCATCCAGTTCTGCAGAACTGCAGTCGGATTATCACTCCTATATCTAGCAATGTCGGTCAATGAAATAAATTCATTTTCGAAATCCGTAGTGTAGATTCCTATATCGATCCCTTTGGCGTGGATCGTTTCTTTTACTGGCTTTTTAGGCATAAAACATCCTTTCATTACAGTAATGGCAGCAGCAACGATGAGCTGTTGACAAGATTATAGCATCTTCGTATAATAAATACAAACGTTTGTTCGGAAAATATTCCTTTGTTTTTCTTCTTTTATATCCGAACAAGCGCCTGTCTCTGCATATTATGGCACTTGGAAATGCCTGACACAAATATGCAGTTATGTTATTCTGCGGCACTTTCTTCGGGAAGTGTCAACAGAAGACTATCTTCAGATGACAATTAAATACCACCATTATCAGGTACTTTTTCTGGGATATCGGGAAACCGTGAGCATGCAGGACCGGTGCGCCACGACCCCTTGTTGCAAGGGCGAGCGATAACACTATGGGTCCAAAAGGAAGGTGGCACCTTCAATGTGCGATGACAGTCCCCGGAGATAATGATACTTCCGTCTTGACATGTTTAAAAATGGGGCGGCCCGAAGAGATCCTTCGGGAGGCTAGGGGCCTATGAGGGAGAGAGCTCACTCCTGCCTGATAATGTTCCCGGGAAGGAGCCCGGACACCCGGATAAGGGGAAGCAGCAATACTTATCACTTTTTCCGTTTACAAAAATTGTAGCCGGCTTACATGATCAATTTTGATCCATTATGAACAATCACAGATGGTTTGTCGTGGAATCAGAACCGGTCATGTAGGCCGGCTTTTTTCGTTTTCAAAATAGCCTGCCTTATCAGCTTTCACTGCGTAAGAGATAAGGAGGTAACCATATGACTTTACGCACTATTAACAAGGCCTACGAGGAACTCAGAGCGAGAGACCCTGAGACGGCAATCACGAGGAATTTGCTGAGGGAGATGGTCAAACAGGGGATCATCCCAAGCGCTAAGGCAGGGAACAAGTATCTGGTGGATGTCGATGTAGTCGAGAAGTACTTCATGGACACTACTACCGGTGTGATCCCTGCGGCAGAGATCAAATGCAGCAACAGAGGCAGATGGGACAGGGAGGTGAGATAGGCATGGATGAAAAGAAATTGACACCCATAAAAGCGATACGAGCCAAGTGCATCGACTGCAGCTGCGGTGAGAAGAAGGAAGTAAGGCTGTGCCCGATAGAATGGTGCCCGCTATGGCCGTACAGGATGGGAAAACGTCCGGCAAGGGATGCAAGCATCGATGAGAAAAACTAAGAACAGAAAAGCCTGGATAGCTCGCAGTTTTTTCGAAAACACGCCTCTGAAAAGGCACTTTCTGAAGGGGCACCCAAACAACGCAAATAACTATGGAGGTTAGAGAATGGAAGACAATAATTACAGACTTATAAACATGGAAGACGTCGTAGCCGAGGAAGTCGAATGGCTCTGGGAAGGGTATATCCCGATAGGCAAGCTTACGATCCTTCAGGGAGACCCGGGAAAGGGAAAGACCATGGCGATGCTCAACCTGATCGCAGCATTCACGACAGGAAGAGGCATGCTTGAACCGCCGGGGAGCTCGATGATCAGAGAGCCTATCAATGTCATCTACCAGACGGCGGAGGACGGTCTCGCGGATACTGTCAAGCCAAGACTCGAAGCTGCAGGTGCGGATTGCAGCAGAGTCTCGGTCATCGATGACCGAGATAAGATGCTGAGCATGACAGACGAGAGACTGGTCTGGGCGATCAGAGAAACAAAGGCTGGGCTCGTGGTCCTTGACCCACTCCAGGCATATCTCGGAGAAAAAGTGGATATGAACAGAGCCAATGAGGTCAGACCAAGACTGAAGCATCTTGGAGATATCGCTTATGAAAATAGATGCGGCATGGTACTGGTCGGCCATCTGAATAAGAAGGAGACAGCTAAGCCGGAGTACAAAGGACTTGGGTCAATGGATTTTACCGCTGCGGCACGCAGCGTGATCCTGTGCGCGGAGTCACCGAGGGACAAAGACCTTAGGGTGCTTGCATCAACAAAGTGTTCACTGACTTATCCGCCGGATCCGGTAGCATTCCGTCTGAGCAGGGAGAGAGGCTTCGAATGGGAAGGCACCTATAACATCACGGCCGAGGAACTCCTGCAGAGCACAAGCATCAAAGGACAGAAGACCATAGAGGCAAAAGAGTTCCTTGCGGCAGAGCTCCCTGCTCCCGGTGAGTATATACCGAGCACGGTGCTGATGGAGAAGGCAAAGGAGCAGAAGATCGCTGAGAAGACATTGCGCAATGCCATGAAGGATCTTGGGATCGAATCACACAAAGAGGCCGACAGATGGTTAACGGGCTATGCGATCTAGCGCCAGGAGGAAGATGGCAAGATGGCAAGGCGGCAACCTTGCAAAGGATGCTGTCTGCCGTCCATCTTTCCTGAACTATTACAGCATTGCCAAGTTGCCAAGTTGCCATCTTGCTGTCTTGTCGGAGGCATCGGCAGGAGAACACACATCATGACGCACATGAGCACACAGCAGGTGTCATGCAGGAGTACGCAGAGAGGAGCCATAGAGGAGCATATAGGGAGCATGCGGACAGGAGCAACAGTGACTCCTTCTTCGGGCAGTACAGGAAGTAAGTAAATAAATCACCTTATATAAGGCCTCGCCGATTGAGAGCGAAATACACCCATCGCACAAACCTGACGGTTCGTACTCTGTGTATTTCGCCTCGCAGGGGCGGTGCCGTCTGCAAGTGACGGCGCAATAACGGCCATGGATTTGTGGATAACCGGAGCAGAACCATGCATAAGTACATGGACAGCTCTAGGAAGGGATATGCTGCCCACGTACTTATACACAGCCCTGCGGCGAGTCCGGTTACCCACAAGCTCCACGGCCGCGACTGCTATCATCCCCGGATCGAATGTTGATAGCGATGAAAAAAACAGAATCTGAAAAACAAATGAACTACAAAGGAGAATATTTATGAAACGAGTTAGCTATATACGACATGAAAAACTGCATAACGTTATGGGAAGGATCAGTTATATCAGCAGCGAGGCAAAACAGGAGCACCTTTATGCGACATACGAGACCCAGCCGAGGGAATACTGGAGAGCGCTTGCGAAAGAAAACCGCGATGACTTTTTCAGATCCGGCACTGAAGGCACCTGCATCGAGGCGAGAGAATTCATCATCGCTCTGCCGGAAGTCTATTACAAAGAGGGAATTGATCCGAATGAACTGCTAAGATTTTTTGTTGAATCCTTCAAAAAGGAATACGGTGTTGAGTGCGTCGCGGCGCTCCATCACAACCATGATAGGACGAATTATCACATCCATCTGATCTATTCAGAGCGCGAAAAACTGGAAGAACCGATAAAAAAAATCGCATCGCGCAACATGTTTTTCGATCCTGATGGCAGACATCTTAGGACAAAAAAGGAGGCTACTATTGACGGAAAACTGATGCCCGGATACACGATGGTGCCGAAGGGCGAAATCTATGAGCAGCATCTTTTCGACAAAAAGAAGTCTATTTTCAAGCAGAAAAGTTTCACCGAGCAGGCGAAAAAGTTCTTCACAGACAAGATCAATGAGCCGCTGAGAGAGGACCAGCAACTGCAGATGTTTCCGAAGAACAGTCCATACCTGGCGACTAAAAAGATCGGCAAGAACAATCCGAAGGCAAAAGAGATCCGAGATACCAATGTGCTTCGTAAGAGGTGGAATGATCAGGTGGATATCGCAGTCAAGAGAGGAGCACCGAAAGAAAGTCTCATGACAGCTAAGCATGAACTGATTTCCAAGCCGGCTGCAGAGTCATTACAGGAGTCAGGAGGAAAGAGTGATCCTGAGAAGTATAACAGCATTCTTATAAGAGCAATCGCAGTTATTACAGAAATGTGCAGACTTCTCAGCGACAGAAATAGGGAGACCTGGGCGGAAGCCTGGGGCAAGGCTCTTGAAAAACTGACGCAGCTTGCTATTGAAAGGGTTGGTATCAGGATGCACGATCCCGTTAAAGATATCCGAAATAATAGAGATGCAAGATGATCCGCTGCCGGAATAGCATTTATATAACAACAACGGGGATAGCAATATCCCCGATATTTGTTAAGATAAAATGCCTTTTATATACTGTTATCGATAACGAAGCTGTCTATGATTCGGTGGATTTGATCCATAGAAAGCTGTCCATTTATAGCGATGAAGGTCCCATCTTTCTCCATGTATACTATAATGCGAGGACTGGTTTGATCCCGATATATAACGAGCTCATATTCTCCATAGGTCTCTTTATAATTGTCGTACGAGCATATCAATCAGTACTCAAAACCGCCCCTGTACACGCACTTCTATAAAGGAGACATCTCGCAGAGAAAGATTTTAGAGACTCGACAGAATGATGGCCGACCGCAAGATGTCCCTGAACGAGCTTGCAGAAAAAGTCGGCATCTCCAACGTCAATCTTTCAAAAATAAAGACCGGTAAGGTAAACGGAGTGCGATTTACCACTCTGGACAGCATTTGCAAAGCGCTGGACTGCCAGCCGGGAGACATTCTGGAATATAAAAAAGACGAAGAGTGATCCAAATCAAATAAAAGCAATCTGAGAACACAAAAAGACTCTGGGACTTGGCCCGGAGTCTTTTACATTTGATTCGATACGATATTCTCATCATAGAACTGCCTGATCGAATCTCTTGAGATCTCAATCATATCTGTTACACATTTCGGATAAGCCCGCTGTCCGGATGTGATCAGACATACAGTAACAGAATAATTGAGTCCGTCTATCTCCAATATCTGCAGTTTTTCTCCCAGACTTTTACGTGCCATCGAGCATGTAAAGGTCTTGGTGCAGAACATCGCTGCGTCAAGAACAACACATAGCTCAGCCTTTTCATTGTAATCGTTTGAGTTTATGATCGTATTGAGCGAAATGTTCTGTTTAGCCAGAAAACGGTCCAGCTCGTACCCTAAATTGCTTTCCTGCAGATCTCTTATAAAAGGAAGATCCTGATAAGAACGGATATCCACACACTCAGCGTTACCTGTCCGCTCTACGGCAATGTGCTTAGGAACTGCAATATACAGCTTATCATCAAATAATTGTTCAATATGAAGCCCCTTGATCTGCGGAGGATTTACTCCGATCACAAAATCCAGTTTCCCCTCGTACAGCATCTGCATCAGAGATGCTGTCATGCCGCTTACTATGTTAAGGTGGATCTTAGGATGCAACTCATAGAACCTGCTTATGATTTTTCCTGTGAATATTCCGGTCCTTGAAGATGAGATACCGATCCTGACATCACCTATATTCCCGTGATTGATGTCTGCGATCATGCGGTGAACATCAAGCTCCATTACTTTTTTTGTCAAAAGCATATTGTATACAACGGCGCCTGAATCAGTAAGAGTAACTTCCGGCCTTCTGGTGACAAGCTGCGTGTCGTATTCCGCTTCAAGCCGTTTGATATGATCGCTGAGACCTTGTTGCGACATGAAAATACGCTCTGCAGCACGCGTAAAATTCAGTTCCTCTGCCAATGCCATAAATGCGATTTCGCTATTTGTCATGCTGCAAACCTCCGTTTTCTTGGTACTGAATAGTATATTTGCATCATTATATAACAAGTAAATGCTTGTTGTAATACAAAGATTAACTGTTTTCAATTTGTTATTTGCAGAAGTAATATACTGGCGATCCGGAAAAGGAGTTGTACAAATCATAGGAGGAAACAACATGCGTACACTGTTTTATACTATCAAGACCCCGGTCATACATGCCAGATATGCAGGCTCTCTGACCAAAGAAGCTCAGCAATATAGATCCGAAATCACCTTATATAAGGGGGATCAGAATGCAAATGCCAAGGGACTTTTCTCAGTACTCAGACTGGGCATCAAACAGGGCGATCTGATCAAATTAACAATAGAGGGTGATGATGAAAACATTGCAGCAATGCATCTCTTGAACCATATTTGGGCGAATTATTAATAAGAGACAGGCACTCCTGAATACATTGATTATATTACGGACGTGTTGGTGTTTGAAGATGACAATAATCTGAAAAAACTGAATCAGTATGAAGAAATAAAAATATAAGCTAGTGAATATCTGAGTTCTATAGTTAATCCGGAGATGACTATTGAAACTGACGAAACGCAGTAAAAAAGGGAGGCGTGCTGAAAAAGTGGCATGTATGTGCCACTTTTTAAATTCAACGAAAAAACGGCTTCAGCCTTTTTTCAATTTACCTTATTCAGCTGTACTCTCACGGCGAATCCGCCGCGATAGAAGTAAAAGTTCGAATAGGTCAGTTCTGGTGTATCATATACGATTCGAACTGCTACGTATCATCGAACCCAAATCGTCAATAGTGATAAATAAGTGATAATTGCTTGCCTACGGCAGGCGTTGAGGAAAGTAAAAAGCCTTGGAGTCCAGTGATTCCAAGGCTTTTGGTGGATGATCAGGGGCTCGAACCCTGGACACCCTGATTAAGAGTCAGGTGCTCTGCCAGCTGAGCTAATCATCCATATTCACTTTCTGCGCTCGCAAGAATTCTTCGCGAGCCGCTTGATGATATTACCACCCTAACCACAACAAGTCAATAGTAAAATACTAAAATTTCTTATAATCCATTCATATCGCAATCAAAACATTGAAATGTTAACAAATATATAGTAGTATTTCACTGAATATTTATGAACAGGCATATTTTTGATGTGCAAAAAAGCTAAAACTGCCAAATTGGGCAATAGATTATACGGAG
The DNA here is from genome assembly GCA_017431685.1 of Mogibacterium sp. Taxonomy (GTDB): domain Bacteria; phylum Bacillota; class Clostridia; order Peptostreptococcales; family Anaerovoracaceae; genus Crickella. The sequence continues at coordinate 32,234 of JAFRKO010000018.1, read as the reverse complement.
GAAAAAAATGTTCTGTACAAATTGTGGAAGCAAGCTCGTGGATGGCGCTAAGTTCTGCAGCGAATGCGGAGCCAGAGTCGTCAGGCCGGAGGAGCCGGTTTTCAGAACAAACCCGGATATTCAGTTTGAGGAGCCAAAGGTCGAAGCACCAGTTTATGACGAGACTCCGGAGAGACCTGTAAGAGAGAAAGTGTCTTTCGACTGGAGCAACGTGGTAGACGAGCCGCAGAAGAGAGACCTCAGTGCTATCAAGTCACCTTGGGGTACTACAAGCGGAATCGATGAGAAGTCGATTTATGCTGAAATGTCAACTTCGACCGAGAAAAGCCGCACTATGAGTTTCATCGACATTCTCAAAGCAGAGAAAGAAGAGAAGGAAAAAGCGGCAGAAGAAAAGGCAATCGAGTACACTGAAGTGCTCCACATCGATCCTGATCTGACAGCGTTCGACGAAGCGCCTCAGCTTCATTACGCTCCTCTTTATGAGGATGTTGATGAACCTGTGGTCACTCCTTTTGATATCCCTGAGGAAGAGAAGGAGGAGCCTGTCATCGCAGAAGAACCTCAGTATGAGGATTCTCTTTTCGATGAGCCTCAGTTTGACGAAGCTCAGTTTGAAGAACCTCAGTATGAGGAGCCTGAGTTCGAAGAACCACAGAGGATGGCTGAAGCTGTCGAGGAGCCTGAACTGCAGGTCTCGAGAGAAACAATTGCCCAGTTTGATGAATATGTAAAGAGTTTTGAGAAAGAGGCCGGAATCATCAGTGAGCCTGAGTTCGAAGAACTGAAGATCGAGGAACCTGCCGAAGAGCTCGTGGAAGAGCCTGTCGAGGAGCCTGTCGAAGAGCTCAAATTTGAAGAACCGGCACCTGTATATGAAGCTCCTAAGTTTGAGCTTCCGGATTTCCTGAAGAAGGTGACTGAGTTTGCAGCGAGAAGAGAAGCGCCTGTAATCGAAGAGCCTGCAGCTGAGGAACCTGAGGTTGAAGAACCTGTAATCGAGGAGCCTGCAGCTGAGGAACCTGAGGTTGAAGAACCTGTTATTGAGGAGCTCACGCCTGAAGAGCCTGAGTTTGAAGAACCGGAATTTGAAGAACCTGTCGTCGTAGAGGCAGAATTCGAGGAGCCTGAGTTCGAGGAACCATTCGCGCCGGAGATTACACCTGATATCGATGAACTCTTCGCCGGACTTACTCCTGCAAGCCAGATGACGGCTGAGGAACCTGAGGTTGAGGTGCCTGTAATCGAGGAGCCTGCAGCTGAGGAAGAAGAGGAAGCTGAAGAGGAAGAACCTCTTGTTATTGAAGTAGCAGAGGAGTCTTTCGAAGAGCCTAAGTACGAAGAGGACGAATACGTAGAGCCTGAAGAGTCTATGGAAGACCTCTATCTTGATTTCGAACCGGCTGCTCCGTCCGGGCGCACTATGCGTTTCGATGCAAGTGCATATGACGAGGAAGACGACGAGTTCGAAGATGAGGAAGAAGATAAGGAAGAAACTGTTGACGAATTCTTCTCAGAGCCTGCTCCTGCAGAAGAGTCTGAGGATGATGAATTCGAAAACGATGAAGATGAAGAAGAATTAAAAGAAGAGGAAGATGAAGGCATCGATGAGGATGAACTCTTCAGGGAAATGGAAGAGACAACACCTGAAATGCCTGAAATGACAATAGCTCCGCCTGCAGATAAGCAGGAGGAGATAGAAGCGCTCAGAAAGAGACTGGCAGAACTCACCGGCATTGATCTTTATGAAGTTGCTGATCTCAACGCTGCTATGAGCCTTGATGAGCTTGAAGAGGCTGAAGAGCCTGCAGAGGAAGCTGCTGAAGAACCGGAAGAGGACAATGGTGGCGAGCTTTTTAAGGAACCCTCGGACGATATGTTCGAGGTAGAGATAACACCGGATATTGATGAGCTCTTTAACGGACTTACTCCTGCAAGCATGATGTTTGAGCCGGAGTACGAGCCTGATTTCACAGCAGAAGAGACTGAGGAAGAGCCGGTTGCTGAGGAGTTTGTATTCGAACCGGAGGTAACACCTGATGTCGATGAACTCTTCGCCGGACTTACTCCTGCAAGCGTACAGGCGGAGCCTGCACCTGTAGAAGAAGTGGTCGAGGAGGTCGCTGAAGAGCCTGCACCTGTAGAAGAAGTGATCGAAGAGATCGCTGAAGAGCCTGCATCTGTCGAAGAAGTGATTGAAGAGATCGCTGAAGAGCCTGCATCTGTCGAAGAAGTAGTCGAAGAGGCTGCTGAATATGTCGTGCCTGAAGAAGAGGCCGTCGCAGAAGTTGAGGAAGAATACGCAGAAGATTCCATTGAGGATCTTTATCTGCAGGACTTTGAACCGTTTGAGAGAGCTCCTAGAGAATTCAAGGAAGAACCTGAAGAGGTGATCGTTGAAGAGCCTGAGGCAGCAGTTGAAGAGACGGTCGATGAAGTCGAGGAAATCGTTGAAGAGCCTGAGGTAATAGTTGAAGAAACAGTCGAAGAATCAGCTCCTGTTGAGGAAGTCTTCGTAGAGCCTGCTCCGGTCGAAGAAGTGATCGAGGAAGTCGCGGAACCTGAAGAGGTGATCGTAAACGTTATCGAAGAGGCTGTTCCGGAAGCAGTTGAAGAACCTGCTCCGGTCGAGGAAGTGATCGAAGAGGCAGTCGAAGAGCCAGCTCCTGCAGAGGAACTCTTCGAAGAGCCAGCTCCGGTCGTTGAGGAGGCGCCAATGGCAAAGGAAACTGATGCACTCTCGCTCGAAGAGCTCGAAAGAGACCTGTTCGGGGATACTTTAGCTGAAGAAGTTGAAGCAGAAGAGACAAAGAAGATCGACAAGTTCTACACACTCTATCGTAAAAATGAAGAGTTCCAGAGACTGCTCGATGAAGAATATGAAAGACTAAAACACGGCGGCGGACTTACAGCAGAAGAAAGAGCTGCTGTTGATGCTGTTCCGAAAATGGTAGATGTTGAGGCTGCTATGGCTGCAGCTCCTGCAGCTGCTGCCGGAGCATTTGCTGCTGAGGCTGTAGAGAACAAGAAGGCATACAGACAGGTCGAAGATGAAACTATCTATATGTCAAAAGAAGAGCTTGAAGCAAAGCTGAAGGCTGAAGCTGCTGCCCTTAATGCGGCCAAAGCTCCGGTCGAGCTTCCTGCTGACAAAGCATCGAAAAAGAAAGAAGAGAAGAAGGCTAAGAAGAATGTCGAAGTAGAGTATGAAGACGTTGAATCCGGAAGCAAGTTCCTTACAGTTCTTGCTGTGATCATCGCGCTCATTCTTATCATTCTGCTTGCAGTGATTCTGGTCCTCCAGATCGCACCTGACAGTGGTATTGCGGCATGGATCGATTCGCTCATAGAGAACATCACATCAAAATTCGGCATGGTAGAGACCTTCAAGGGACAATTCCTGCTTTAGGCAGCAAGTAAAAACATAACAACACTTGCAGCGGCAGCCAGACGCTGTCGCTGCACTTATTTTCACCAGTGCATCATGCAGGGAGGAAAAAACATTGGCAGAATTTACTGATGGAAAAAAACCAAAAAGACAAAAGAGACAACGACAGGATGACCCGGAAGCGCGCAGAAGACGCAGAAACGGACGTAAAGGCTTTTCTGTTGCCATTATGCTCATAGCGCTTGTGCTGTCAATTCTTGTCATGTTTGTCGGTTTTATTACTGACTGGATGTGGTTCAGGGATCTTGGATACACAAGCGTGTTCTGGAAGAGACTGCTTACTCAGCTCGAACTCGGAGTTCCGGTCTTTGTTGTGGTCACTCTTCTCGCGAGGTTCTATCTGGGAGCACTCAGGAGCGGGTATTTCAAGAAGATAGAATCACATGAGATTCCGAACATGAAGAGAATCAATTCCACTTCATGGATACTTTCGATAGTGTTCGGCCTCGGAATCGGTTTCTACACATCTTCGGGAACATGGCTCACATTCCTGAAGTCAAAGTATTCAACCGACTTTGGCCTTAAAGACCCGCTGTTCAACCTTGATATCGGATTCTATATCTTCAATCTGGACTGGTTAGACAAGGTAAACGAGATCATCCTTGTTTCAGTCATAGGCCTCGTAGTGGTCACTGTAGTCTACTATATGTTCCTGCTGTCGGTGAGGACGCCGGATATCTTTGATCATGAAGATGAAGATCTGCCTCCGGAGCCGGAATTTGAAGAGGAAGAAGAGGAAGAACAGCCGAAGGTCATTTACCGCACACCTATTGATCACTCCGTGATCGGCAGAATGGGAAGAGCGGGAAAGAAGGCTGTAGAAGCTGCGTTCGATCCTAACAGAAAGAAGAAGAGAGGTCACAATACCGACATCAACAATAATAATGTTGAGAACCTGATGAACATTGCCAGCGGCAAGCTCATCATTCTTGGTGTCATTTTCTATCTGATGCTGGCGGTTGACTTCTTCCTGAAGCAGTTCGATCTGCTGCATACTCACACAGGCGCGGTTTACGGCGCAGGTTTTGTTGACGTCAACATCACTCTTTGGGTATACCGCATTATCATGCTGCTCTGCCTTGTCGGCGCTGTAACTCTTGCTATACATATCAAGAAGGGCGAGATCACAAAGCTGCTCAAGCTGCCTGTTATCATGGTACTTGTATTCGCTCTGGGTGTAGGAGCCGCCAGTCTCGTACAGTCGCTCATCGTAAGCCCGGACGAAATCAACAAAGAATCAAAGTATCTTGAAAACAATATAGAGTACACAAGACACGCGTATGGTATCGATAACGTCAGAGTCGCTAACTTTTCAGCTGATGATTCGCTCACGGCTGATACAATCAAGAAAAATGATGAGACGATCGGAAACATCCGTATCAATGATTACGGTCCGGTAGAGGATTTCTACAATCAGACCCAGAGTATCCGTCAGTACTACAGGTTCAACGATGTAGATATCGACAGATATAATATAGATGGAAGCATCACACAGACCTATCTCTCTGCAAGAGAAATAGACGAGGATAAGATCTCGAATACATGGATCAACAAGCATCTCAAGTACACACACGGCTACGGAGCTGCTGTATCTATGGTAGATACCGTTACTCCATCGGGTCAGCCGGACGTTATCGAGGGCAATATCCCTCCTGAGACCAACGTTGCAGAACTCAAGATCGACAGGCCGGAGATTTATTTCGGCGAGCTTTCGAAGGATTATGTAATCGTAAATACAAAGGAAGCCGAGTTCGACTATCCTGATGGCAGTGAAAACAAGTACACCGAGTACGAGGGCAATACAGGCATCAAGCTCAACCTTCTCAACAGGGTTCTGTTCGCTCTCAGAGAGGGCAATGTCAATATCCTCGTTTCTTCGAACATCACTTCGAAGTCGAAGATCCTGTATGTAAGAGATGTGGTCCGCAGAGTTGAAAAGATCATGCCTTATCTCGCATATGAGGAAGATCCGTATATGACCATCATTGACGGAAAACTCTACTGGATACTCGACGCGTATACAACAAGCAGCAAGTATCCTTATTCGGAGCCGTATAACAACGATCCGAACGCGATCAATCCTACAAACTACATCAGAAACTCCATCAAGGTTGTTGTTGATGCTTACGACGGAAGCACCAGCTTCTACATTGTTGATGAAGAGGACCCGATCGCGAAGACATATCAGAAGATATATCCGAAGCTGTTCAAGTCCAGCAGCGAAATCTCCGATGAACTGAAGACACACCTGAGATACCCGAACGCAATGTTCAAGATCCAGGCTTATGTATACTCAAAGTACCACATGGACGAGGTCAAGGTGTTCTACCAGAAGGAGGACCTCTGGGATATCGCTCACCAGATTTACGGAACAGACGATGTTGAGATGGATCCGAGCTACTACGTATTCAACCTGCCTGACACTGAGGAAGGCGCTGAGTTCATCAACATGGTGCCGTTCACACCGAAGTCAAAGCAGAACATGACTGCGATAATGATGGGGCGTAACGACGGTGACAACTACGGTCAGCTGATCGTATACACGATGCCGAAGAACAAGACCATCTACGGTCCGATGCAGATAGAGGCTCAGATCGATCAGAACACAGAGATCTCCAAGGAGTTCTCGCTGTGGAAACAGTCAGGATCGACATATAAGAGAGGAGACCTCTTCGTAATACCTATCGGCACATCGCTTCTGTATGTTGAGCCGGTCTACCTCGAGGCTACTAACCAGGCTATCCCTGAAGTCAAGAGAGTTATCGTTGCTTACCAGGATAAGATCGCTTATGAGCCTACGCTGGGAGAGGCGCTGCTGAGCCTGTTCGGCGGAGATGCCGGCGACAGCGGTAAGAGCATCGATGGCATTGACGACGGTGATTCAAACGATGATGTCAGATCGCTTATTAATAAGGCTCAGAACGCTTATGAAAAGGCGATCGAATGCCAGAAGGAAGGCGACTGGGAAGGCTACGGCAAGTATATCAAGCAGCTTGAGAACTACCTCACCAAACTCGCTAACGAGAGCGGTAATACCCAGAATGCTGCACCTGCTGAAACACAGTCTGCCGAACCTGCAGAAGAGCAGGCCCCTGAACCTGAAGAGGATCAGGCTGCTGCAGCTGAAGATGAAGCAGCATAAACATTTCTTATCAGAGAGGGTTATTAGAGATGATCAATTTTGATCTGAATAGAATGCTATTTACACTGACTCCGGACGAGCACGACGAAGAGACCGTCCGGAGTCGTCTCATGGCGCATCCTGAAGTGAAATTCGTTTCATTCACAGGTGTCGATATGGGCAACCACAGTACAGACGAGAAGATCCCTGTTGCCCTGTTCATGGACGACATGACAAAGATGCTCGAAAGCGGAGTGCAGACTGACGGTTCGTCAGTAGCGCTTCCAACGATAGCCGACCTTTCAAACGCCAGAGTCGACATCGTTCCTGATCTCAACGCCAACTGGTTCGTGGAGTACAACTACGACAACAGAGACTATGAGACAGGACTTCCGACAGGAACACTGAGGATCCCTTCTTATCTGCGCCACAACGGCGATACAATGGTGGGGTCGAGGATCTACCTCAAGGAGTCTGTAGACAGATTCCTTGCAGGTCTGCGCGCGGCGCTCGAAGACAATCCTTATGTATTTGAACATATAGGCGGAGTCAGCAGTATAGATGACATTGATGAACTTCTGCTCACCAACGCCACAGAACTCGAGTTCTGGGTGAAGACACCTGATGACAGAGCAGACAGAGACCAGCTTTCTATTGCTCAGGAACTTAAAGAGCAGTACTGGCAGAGAGTCAACGGACCGGTCGGCACAGCGATGGAACAGGTGCTTGAGATACTCGATCACTATGGATTCGGTGTCGAGATGGGTCACAAAGAGGTAGGCGGAGTAAAGGCCAAGATGGGCAACTCCGGCAACTTCGACCACATCATGGAACAGCTTGAGATCGACTGGAAGTATTCATCACCGATGCAGGCCGCTGACAACGAGGCGCAGATAAAGCATATCATAAGAGATATTTTCCGCATGAACGGCCTCGAGGTGACTTTCATGGCAAAGCCAATGCACGGAGTCGCGGGCTCTGGAGAGCACACGCACTTCGGTGTGGCTGCAAGGCTGAAAGATGGCGGGGTGGTCAATCTGTTTGAGCCTGAGAACAGAGAGCTTGACTTCATGAGTCCGGTAGGTTATGGAGCGCTCATGGGAATACTCCGTAACTACGAAAAGCTCTACCCGATCATCGCTCCTGAGCATGATTCGTTCCAGAGACTGAAGCCGGGATATGAAGCGCCGGTATGTATCGTAACCTCGCTCGGAGTAGATCACAAGACTCCATCGCGTAACAGAACAGTGCTGATCGGACTCGTAAGAGATCTGAAGAATCCGCTGTCTACCAGATTCGAGCTCAGATCCCCGAATCCGCATACGAATACATATCTCATAATCGGCGCGGGCTACCTGACTATGCTCGATGGTATAAAAGCTGTGCTGTCTGCAGGCAAAACACCACACGAACTTGAGGCTTCGATAAGCAAACGCTATGGTGAAGAAGACTTCTACCTGGAGAGAGACCGGGAGTACAGGGCGGAGCGCAATATATATACCGAATTTACTCCTGAAGTAAGAGAGAAACTGTTCGGCAAAGCTCCCGCGAATGTCTGGGAAAGCTTCCAGAACTGGGGCGACGGACGTTTCGACCCATATGAGGTTGAACTTATTACGGGCTCTGACGCGACCATGGCCATGATTCTCAGATCGTATCGCGAGCAGATGATCTATAAGTGGACGATGGAATATCATGACAGGTATATAGGAAATACTATGGATTTCCTGCGGGGCTGCATTAAGCTGCATACGGACGAAACGAATGAATACGATGTCGCAAACTGGAAGAGGTGCGCGGAGCTCAAGGCTCTGATCGGCCACGAAGAGAGGGGCAGAGCCTCCCTGCTGATGCAGGCGAGGATCGCTATAGACGAGAAGGACTACGCCGGCCTAAGCAGGCTCGAGCTCGAGATAGAGGAAAAGCTCGAGGAGCTCCGCGAGGTCTACGCTAAATACAGAAGGAATATATTATAAAAGGATAAAACTATGCTGGATATTAAGAAAATTAGAGAAGATTTTGAAGGCGTAAAGGCCGGGGTCGAAAGACGCGGCAAGGGTGATTTCGGATTCGACAGAATCAGGGAACTTGATGTAAAGAGAAGAGGACTGCTCGCTGAGGTTGAAGCGCTTAAGAACAAGCAGAATGTGACTTCGCGCGAAGTGCCTAAGCTCAAAAAAGAGGGCAAGGATGTATCTGAGCTTTTTAAGGAGATGAAGCAGCTCTCGAACCGCATTAAAGAGCTCGATGCTGAGGTTGCAGACGTTGAAGTTGAACTCAGGAACGTGCTTTTAGGCATACCTAATGTTCCGAATAAAGACGTTCAGGAAGGCCTTGACGACAGCGCAAACGTGGAGCTTCGCAAAGTAGGTGAGCCGCGTGAGTTTGATTTCGAAGCAAAGGCTCACTGGGACATCGGTGAAGCACTTGATATCCTCGACTTCGAGAGAGCAGGCAAACTTTCCGGCGCAAGGTTCACGGTATACAAAGGTCTTGGTGCAAAGCTTGAGAGAGCCGTCATCAACTTCATGCTCGACCTGCACACAGAGGAGCAGGGATATACAGAGATCCTGCCGCCGTTCATGGTAAACCGTGAGTCGATGACAGGCACCGGTCAGCTCCCTAAGTTTGAGGAAGACATGTTTTATGTACCAGCAAAGGATTTCTTCCTTATCCCTACAGCAGAGGTGCCGGTCACGAACCTCAGGGCGAAGGAGATAATCCCGATGGAAGAGCTGCCGGTATGCTACACAGCATATACACCTTGTTTCCGCAAAGAGGCAGGCTCGGCCGGAAGAGATACCAGAGGCCTCATCCGCCAGCATCAGTTTAACAAGGTGGAGATGGTCAAGTTCACCACACCGGAGACATCGTATGAAGAACTTGAAAAACTGACAAACGATGCAGAGGAAGTTCTGAAGAGGCTCGGAATCCCTTACAGGGTAGTAAGACTTTCGACAGGCGACCTCGGATTCAGCTCGGCAATGACATATGACATCGAAGTCTGGATGCCTAGCTACAGCAGATACGTTGAGATTTCCAGCTGCTCGGATTTCGAAGACTTCCAGGCAAGGCGTGCCAACATCCGCTTCAAGAGAGATAAGGATACAAAGCCTGAATTCGTTCATACACTGAACGGATCCGGACTGGCAGTAGGCCGTACAGTGGCGGCAATACTTGAGAATTTCCAGCAGGAAGACGGCAGTGTTGTGGTTCCTGAAGCGCTCAGACCTTATATGGGCGGCCGCGAAGTTATAAAATAACAGTCAGTAATTTTTAATATGACATTATCAGAGACCACTCCCGTGTGCGTACAAACAGTAAGTGCGTACACGGGAGTGGTCTCTTTTCACGCTTTGAAGCTTCATGATTTTCTTCAATAGCCCGTTCCGACTTTTATCCGTCCCTCATCATCTACACCTGTTATAGTCTCTCCATCCTCAAGAATGTCTGAAATATGGCTTATGACTTCCATGGACAGGATCTCGCCCGGGCAGGCGATCGGTGTGCCCGGCGGGTAGGTTATTATAGGGTCGTACAGGACTCTTCCGACGGCTTCATAAAGAGGAACATATTCTCCTTCGACAGGAACGTTCGCATATTCCAGTACTATGTCGTCGAAGGAGCGCGGGGTGCGGTCGACATGCGTTCCGATGCCATAGCCCGAAGCAATATCAGTCAATGCATCAAGGAGACGTTCATAGTCGGTTCTCGTGTTGCCCGCTCCGGTCATCAGGAGCACATACTCTCCATGAACCATTTCAGATATGATCCCTCTGTATCTCAATTCCTTGTCAAGGCGCTCTCCTGAAAGTCCGAGTTCCGACATGCTCAGATTGATTTTAGTCGGATCCGGACCTTCCCGATATCTGTATAGAGCAAATACATCCTCGTCCTGAGCTCCGGATCCTTTGATCCCGCTGCCTGTGACTGCTGTTAATCCGTTTATGCGTGAAGCGCCTTTATAAAATCCCCGCAGGTCTTCTTTCCAGGCGCTTACTATATCGCGCCATTTGCTGCGCATGATTTTTTCATTTATATCCAGACTTGCCATCAGAAGGTAAGAAGGGCTTGTAGTCTGAACCATGCGGAGAGCTTCGCTGACAGCGTCGATATCTACGGAGTCACCGCAGATATTAAGAATGCCGCTTCCGGTGAAGCTTAGCAGAGTCTTGTGAGTGCTGTTTACAACGATGTCGGCTCCGAGAGATTCAGCGGCGTGCTTCGGATGAGGCACATACAGGCCGTCCTCCCGGGAGAGCGCAGCATCATAGTCAAAGAATTTCAGATGAGCACCGTGCGCCTGGTCGACTATCAGAAGCATGCCGTGATCATGAGCTGTATCAGCGAGCAATGATATATCGCTGAGCATTCCGCAATAGTTAGGGCTTGTGATGAGCACGGCCGATGCATCAGGATTCTCATCACAGGCAGCCTCGAGTTCATAAGGCGAGATGCCTGCCGCTATATTGAAATCGGAATCCGTTTCAGGGCGGATATAAACCGGATTGATTCCGCCGAGCCTGAGAGCGCTGAAGGCGGCATGGTGCGAATTGCGGCTCAGAATGAGCTTGCCGCCGACAGGTACGCTCGAAATGATGGCGGCCAGCAGGCCCGCGCTGGAGCCGTTTACCAGCAGCTCCGTATGGCGCACGCCATACAGCTCTGCGTAATTATCCATGACATTACGCAGAGCACCGCGCGGGCAGAACAGTGAGTCCGCCCCCGGGATCTCCGTAATATCATAAGCTGCCGCATTTTTAAGCAGCCCTCCATATCCTGCCTCATCAAAAAGAGAGCTCCGTCCTTTATGTCCCGGCATGTGAAAAGACACATTGCCTGCAGCCGCATTCTTATTCAGAAAGTCCGCAATTGTATATTCTTTCATAACGGCACCTATCCGTGGCTTTTTAAAGACAGTTTACATTTTTTTAATTATAACATGAAGGCAGCTGTAACAATATATCTCAGCCGCAGCGGGGCAACAGAGGAGCTCCGGGAACTTTTCCGGGGGCCACTGGAGGATCGGTGAAGAGGATTGTGCTTCGCCTTCCGAGGACTCGAGCAGACGGCACATCTACATGCCTTGCACTTTAAAAGGAACAGTCTTGTACTGTTATGTTTTTGGCAATTATATCTTTTCCCATTTTTTGTTATATAATTATTAGGATGAAAACAGCGCTGTTCTTTTGTTGTGCCAAAGAACAGGCCAAATGGTTCAGAAGCGCTGAAAAATGCATTAAGCACTAGTTACCGTAGAAAAGATATTTATGTGAAAGGAGTTTCTAAAAGGGATGAGCCAAAGGAAACATTTGCCAAGCATCCACGTACCGCATCACAAGAACACGGCCGCTTGTGAGACCGTAACGATGCCGATACCGGATGAAGTAAGCATAAGCATGTCCCAGAACATCGGCGCTCCTTGTCAGCCTCTCGTAGAGAAGGGTGATTATGTGAAGGTAGGACAGAGGATCGGAGACGTACAGGCCTTTGTCAGCGCACCTATCTTCTCGAGCGTCAGCGGAACTGTCAAGTCAATTGACAAGGTCCGTGGTTCAATGGGCGGCTTTGAAACTCACATAGTTATCGAGACTGACAAGAAGCAGGAGGTCAGCGAAGAAGTTCAGATACCTGTCATAAACAGCTTTGAGGATTTCGTCAAAGCTGCAAGAGACAGCGGTATGGTAGGTCTGGGAGGAGCTTCCTTCCCGACTCACGTAAAGCTGAATCCTAAGAACCTCGATGAGTGTGAGTATCTGGTAGTAAACGCAGCAGAGTGTGAGCCGTTTATTACCACAGACAATAGAGAAATGGTAGAAAACGGTCAGGACGTTCTCGATGGCATGAGACTTATCATGCAGTGGCTGAACCTCAAAAGAGGATTCATCGGCGTTGAGACTAACAAGCCTGATGCGATCGCTAACCTCAAAAGACTGATTGAACAGAACGAAATCGATGATATCGAGATCGTACCTCTTCCATCCAGCTATCCAAAGGGAGCTGAGCGTGTACTCGTTTACGAGGTCACAGGAAAGACTATGAACGCCGGCGTGCTTCCTGCACAGCTCGGAGTCATTCTCGACAATGTTTCGACTATCGGCGTAATGGCTGAGTACTTCAAGACGGGTATGCCTGTCGTAAGAAGAAGAGTCACAGTCGACGGCGATGCTGTCACTGAACCAAAGAACGTATACGTTCCGATCGGTACAAGAATCGCAGACGTAGTAGCGTTCTGCGGCGGCTACAAGAAAGAGCCTCGCAAGATCATCATGGGCGGACCTATGATGGGAAGAGCTACCAAGTCAGACGAATCCCCTACAATGAAAAATACATCCGCTATTCTTTGCTTCAGCCAGGAGATGGCAGAAGTAAAGGAGGAGACAGCCTGCCTAAACTGCCAGCGCTGCCATACAGCCTGCCCGTTCGGCCTGATGCCAAGCATCTTCGCTGATGCGTACGAGGCAAAGGATGTAGACAAACTCAACAGATTTAAAGTTATGCAGTGCATGGAGTGCGGCAGCTGCTCGTACACATGCCCGGCGAGACGTCCGCTTGCTCTGACTAACAAGCTGGCGAAGATGATGGTAAAGGAGGCATCGAAGTAATATGGATAATAAGTTTCATACTAATTTGATCGTATCCTCCTCACCGCATATTGTCACAGAGTCGGATACCACAAGACTGATGGGATCAGTGCTTCTGGCACTCGCTCCTGCATGGATCGCCAGCATTTACATCTTCGGGCTCAGAGCCCTTCTGCTGTCGGTCGTATGCGTAGCAGCAAGCGTACTTTTCGAGTACGTTTTCAATATCATCGTACATAAGAAACAGACAGTTGGAGACCTTTCCGCTGCTCTTACGGGACTGCTGATCGCTTTCAACGTACCGTCAAGCTTCCCGTTCTGGCAGGCCATCATCGGATGCCTCTTTGCTATAGTAGTAGTTAAGGGCCTCTTCGGCGGAATCGGAAAGAACTTCTCAAACCCTGCTATCACAGCACGTATATTCCTGTTCATCTCGTTCTCAGCCAACATGTCAACCTGGCCGCTGACGAGACTCGCAGAATCTACGGATGCAGTCACAGGACCTACACCTCTCGCACTCTATGCAGAGGGAAGCCAGGATCAGATTCCTGATCTCCTTCACCTGTTCCTCGGATTCCACGGCGGATCGACCGGAGAAGTATGTGCACTCGCACTGCTGATCGGCGGTATCTATCTGATCGCCCGCAAGGTCATCAGCCCGATCATCCCATGCGCTTTCATCGGCACAGTATTCGTGTTCGGACTGATCGCAACAGGAAGCCCTTACTGGGCACTCTTCCACGTACTCAGCGGTGGCGTCATGCTCGGAGCTTTCTTCATGGCCACCGACTATGTCACATCGCCTAAGCTGCCGCTCGGACAGCTGCTCTTCGGCATCGGCTGCGGAATCATCACGATGAGCATCAGGCTCTTCGGATCGTATCCTGAAGGTGTATCCTTCTCGATCCTGCTGATGAACATCTGCACACCGCTGCTCAACAACCTGTCCTACAAGTTCTACCTGAAGGAGGGAGGTGCTAAGAATGGAAAATAAAAACAGCGCATTCAAGGAATACATCTCGCCTATCCTCGTACTTGTAGTGATATGCTTCGTTACGACATTCCTGCTGGCATTCACATACGGAGTAACGGCACCTATCATTGCCGAAAATACCGCCAAAGCAGCCAGCGAGGCACGTATGGAGCTTCTGCCTGACGCAGACAACTTCAGCCCTACAGATGCAAATCCGTACATCCTCGAAGACGGCAAGGTATATGTCGAAGACTGCTATGTTGCTGACAACGGTACAGGCATGGTAGTCACAGTCAAGACAAATTCATACGGAGGAATGCTCACAGCCATGGTCGGTATCGACAAGGACGGAGCCATCACCGGAGTCAAGGTCACTGAGCACGCAGATACACCGGGCGTGGGTACCAAAGCTCAGGATGCAGTTCACCTTTCTCAGTATGTCGGACTCACTGAACTTGCAAGTGACACCATCAAGGCACACGCTGACAACGTGGTCGAGGTAACAGGCGCATCCGTATCCTCGGGAGCTATCCACAAAGCTGTATACTGCGCACTTGCTCAGTTTGACGCGATGGGAGGTGTTAAGTAATGGAAAAGAAAAGTAAGCTCTCGATACTGACAAACGGTATCATCAAGGAGAACCCTACACTGGTGCTCCTGCTCGGAACTTGCCCGTTCCTCGCTACATCTTCATCACTGATCAATGCGCTCGGAATGGGACTCTCGGCGACAGCCGTACTGATTTGTTCCAACATCGTTATTTCGATGCTGCGTAAAGTGATTCCTGACAAGGTCAGAATCCCTTGCTATATCGTAGTTATCGCCGGATTCGTAACGCTGGTGCAGTTTGTGCTCCAGGCTTACGCTCCTGACATTAATAAGGCACTGGGAGTATTCATCCCTCTGATCGTAGTAAACTGCATCATCCTTGGCCGTGCTGAGGCGTTTGCTAACAAGAATTCCGTAATCGATTCCGCACTTGACGGTATCGGAATGGGTCTTGGATTCACACTCGCTCTCGCAGCCATGGGAGCTATCAGAGAATTCCTGGGAACAGGCTGCCTCCTTGGCTTCACTATTATCCCGAATTTCTCGATCGGCTTCTTCAATCTTCCTCCGGGCGGATTCTTCGTATTCGGAGTGCTGATCGCTGTCATGCAGGCTGCTACAAAGGGCAAGGCTCTTAAGGCCAAAGGCTTCAGCTGCGGACTGTGCCCGATGTACAATTCGTGCAATACTGCTGAAGCTAACGAGGAAGTTGCAGCTGCTAAGGCTGCCAAGGCAGTATAGAAAGGAGGACAGACATGATAGTAAACCTTATAGTAATCTTCATGGGGATAGTCCTCGTTAATAACTTCGTACTGTCTCAGTTCCTTGGAATCTGCTCGTTCCTCGGAGTATCAAACAAAATGAGCTCATCCGTCGGTATGGGCGGCGCGGTAGTCTTCGTAATGGTTATCGCCGAACTCGTTACCTGGCCGGTAATGCAGATTCTCAATAAGTTTGAGATCGGATATCTTCAGACTGTAGTATTCATTCTCGTAATCGCCGCACTTGTACAGTTCGTAGAGATGTTCATGAAGAAATACCTCCCGGCCCTCCAGAAGGCCCTCGGTATCTTCCTTCCTCTCATCACTACAAACTGCGCTATTCTCGGTGCGACTATCAACGCAATAAGTTATGGTTATTCCTATGTTGAGTCCGTAGTGTATGCTTTCGGAGCAGGCGTTGGCTACATGGTAGCTATGGTCCTCTTCGCAGGCATCCGTGAGGAGAAGCTCAATAACATGGACGCAATCCCGACACCTTTCAAGGGCGTTGGAATCATCCTTGTTTCAGCTTCCATCATGGCACTTTCATTCATGGGCTTCACCGGGATGTTCCAGTAAGGAGGTAGAAAGATGAGTGGAGTAATGACACCTGTACTGTTAGTAGCAGTCATCGGACTCGTCTGTTCCGGACTTCTGGTATTCGCATCCAAGGTATTCCATGTAGCAGTAGACGAGAGAGTAACTCAGGTCAGAGAGGTGCTGCCTGGCGCTAACTGCGGCGGCTGCGGATTCGCAGGCTGCGATGACTATGCGGCAAACCTCGTTGCTGACGAAGCACTGCCTTGCACAAAGTGTTCCCCGGGAGGAGCTGCTGTTGCTGCACAGATCGCCGATATTCTCGGCAGGTCCGCAGGAGCTACGGAGCCACAGGTAGCACAGGTAATGTGCAACGGCACATGCGAAGCATCCCGCACAGTTCTTGAATGGCAGGGCATGCAGTCCTGCAAAGGCGCAAAGGGATGGTTCACATCACCTAACGCCTGCATGTTCGGATGTATCGGACTTGGCGACTGCGCGAATGCCTGCCAGTTTGATGCTATCGGTGTTGTCGACGGCGTTGCAAAGGTCAACAGAGAAAACTGCGTGGCTTGCGGTGCGTGCGTAGGCGTTTGCCCGCAGAAGATCATAAAGCTCGTACCTAAGAAAAATCAGGTACATGTTCTGTGCTCATCCACAGACAAGGGCGCTGTTGCACGTAAGAACTGTGACAACTCATGCATCGGCTGCATGAAGTGCACAACGGTATGCAACTTCGATGCGATCCATGTTGAGGACTTCCTCGCAAGGATCGATGCCGACAAGTGCAAGAGCTGCGGACTCTGCGCAGCTATCTGCCCTACAGGCGCTATCAACAGCTTCAAAAAGCTGCCTAAGAAGGAGCAGGCTGAGAAGGTCGCTGCCGCTAAGAAGGCAAAGGCCGCTGCTGCCAAGGAAGCTGAGAAGGCAAAAGCTGCAGCTGCAGCACAGGCGTAACAGCCCGGGCAGTAATGACCGCAGCTGCGGTCGTGCAAAACCTGTAAATATCAAATCCGGAGAGAAGCCGCTAGGCTTCTCTTCTTTTGTCTTTGCGATTTACATTCACACAGCCTTAGTATGTGTTGTCAGCATACGTAATCACCGCATTTCGGTATTACTCCGCCAAAACTCACCCGGCATAGCTTGCCCGACTCACATATATACAGTTCATCTGCCAGGATCTCACTGTCTTTGACGACTGTGTGGTTTGCGGAACGCACCAGATCAACAAGCTGCTGCGGATCCTGATCATCAACGGCAATAAGTATGAGTTCATGGATGGACGAAGGCAGCACATAGAAGTCTCCGCCGAGCAGCTCGTGGATGCGATCGATCATACCGGGATAGAATAATGCGCCGGCACCCCAGAAGAATCTGGAGTTGGTGAGAACAAATCCGGGACCTGCTCCTGCCGGCACTTTTCCGGCTGGCTGGTCAAGCAGATTCTCACAATCCCCCGGCTCGCCGATAATCGATTCGCCCAGATCGTGTAATACTGCCGGGAACTGTTCCATGGTATTCCTTATGGCTATATTGAAGAGCTTATTTCTGCTCATTCTGAAATCTTTCAGAAGGTCTTTTGTTATGACGGCGCCGTATTCTCCGCGACCGATTTCAGCTATATACACGAAGCCGCAGCCTAATTCACGGCAGGGGAGGTCTTTCAGATAATCTTTGTTCCTGCTTTTACTGAGCATTCTTACCCTCAGGTTATCTGTATTCTCAAGCATATTCAGAGAATCCTTTGCAAGCAGATCTGCCATGTCCATGCTGCGCACTGCTGTCTCTATGGCATCGCGGGAGAGATCCGCAATAGAAGATCCGTCTTTGTATGCTTTGTAAAAATCCTCGATATAAAATGTCGGTGCACATAACAGACCCTCTTTCATAAATATGACTCCGTTCAGTTCACCCCTCTGAGCCTTGTTTACTTTACGTTCTTCTATCTTCATATCTTCGGGACCGGTTTCGCAAAGTGCATTACGGCACTGCATTACGAATTCCTCCTTGAAACCCATAAGATCTAACATTTTATTATCTCCTTTCCGTCGGTTTATTTTGTGTGTGTGTGGGGGGGAGGCAGCTCCGGTTCCGCTGATCTGCCGGAGCTGCCAATGTTGAAAGCCAACGATTAAAAACCGGTTGTGCTGTGAGCACACAGTAAGCCTTTAAGGCACTTAGAGTCAAATTGCAGAAAAGAACACGATTCGCTCAGTTCCCGCAAGGGTTTACGGCTTTTTCCGAACAGCCGCTGTGGGATTTATGCCGAAAATAGTGCTTAAAATGTCGAAAAAAGGGCACCGTCATACACCGCTGCCATGCTTGAAGAAGACAACTTATACTTGTAAAATAAGAACTGTGGAGCAGGCTGACTGCCGGCGTCTGTTGACGGTGTCGCTCGCTTCAATCAAGCGAGCTTGCTGGAGCTTTGCTCCCGGTTGAATGCAGTAAAAGGAGATCGTTTTTTATATGATCGATGAATATATAAAGGCCATGAGGGCCGGAGAAAAAGAATATAAAGCCAGACTTGCAGCAGGCGAATATCCCTATCTGCCCGCGCTTGATGATATCTGCCCGGATGACGATGTTCTGCCGCAGAGAAATCTGGGACTGCAGGAGGTCCCGATCGAGCTTATAGCCGGCACTAAGACTCGTGCAAGGCAAAATTCATTTGCGCCCGGGTTTATGCCGCTGCTCGATTCAGATACTGAATTTGCAGCAAAGTGGAGCAATCTATATCAGGCACAGCTCAGCGAGGGATTCAACAGTCCGATCAGGGTTTATGAATATCTGCATAAGTTTTATGTGCAGGAAGGCAACAAACGCGTATCAGTAAGCCGTTTCCTTGAAATGCCTACCATCATGGGTGATGTCATCAGGATCATGCCGGCACCTGAGGTGATGGAAGAGAATCCTGTTTATGCTGAATTTCTGGATTTTTACAGAGTTGCGCCGATTTACGATATAGTCTGTGAAGAACCCGGAGCATACTCAGACATCGCAGATATCCTTGGAAGGAGCATAAGCGCGGATGCGGAGCCGTGGCCTGATGAGCTCGTGAGAGATCTGAAGTCGGCATACTGGAGGTTCTGCAAGGTGATCAGGACTCTGCAGGGAAAAGTGCCGGGGATGGCGCTTGGTGACGCATTTGTTGTGTACCTGCGCATTTTTACAGCAGATACTTTAGGACAGCCTGACAAAGAAGTAGAAAAAAGACTGAAGAGGATACGGCATGAGCTCCTTATCGCGCATAATAAAGACAAGGTTTCTCTGGTAGAATCTTCAGACGAGGCTGTCAATGCGGGAGGTCTGATTACTAAGGCTGAAAAGCTTGTAACCGGACCGGATTCACTGTTAAGCAAGGTGCTGCCGGCGGTTACATACTCCAGAAAGAATCCACTGAAAGCGGCGTTCATTTACGACAAGGATCCGGACGCATCCAACTGGTTCTTTGATCATGAAAAGGGTCGCCGCGACCTGGAACAAACATATGATGGCATAGTAGCAACAGAAAGGTTTATTATCTCCGGAGCTGGTGAAGATGATGAAAGCAATATTTATGCATCATTCGATGATGCGGCGGATGCTGCAGTAAAATGGGGTGCTGATGTTGTGTTCACACCATCCGTGAGACAGATGGATGACACTCTTCGAGCAGCCATAAAATACAGCGATGTAAAATTTCTCAACTGTTCAATCAATCTGGCACACCATGCCGTGCGTACATATTTTGCCAAGCTTTACGAAGCGAAGTTCCTTGCCGGTCTGGTTGCGGGAGCGGCATCAGCAGCAGACGGAACGCACAGGATCGGTTACTGTTCAGGTATGCCTGTTTATGGCACAGTAGCTTGTATCAACGCGTTTGCAATCGGTGCTGCTATGACTGATCCGGAAGTCAGGATCCAGCTGGACTGGGCTACGAAGCAGGACGCCAACTGGTGGTGGAACATGGTAAACGACGGAATTCATGTGCTGTCAGCAGTCGATTCGCTTCACAACACAGACGGAAGCAGCGCTTATGGAATCTGCCGCGTCGAGAGATGCGAGCCGGGTCAGGGCAATGACCTTTCAGGCTCATGCCTTATCACAAATCTTGCAGCACCTGTTTACAAATGGGGCAAACTATATGAGATCATTGTCAGAACAATAATTGAAGGCACATACAGTGCCAGCGCTGTCGATAAAAAGGACCGCGCAACGAATTACTGGTGGGGCATGATTTCCGGTGTCGTTGACATAGAATTGTCCGACGCAATCTCGCCATATACCCGAAAGCTGGTAGAAATACTGCGCCGCAATATCATTGGTGGAAATTTCAATCCTTTCGACGGGGAGCTCCGCAGCCAGGAGGGCATAGTAAGACACGAGTATGACGCTCCTCTTACGAGTATGGACGTCATAAAAATGGACTGGCTGAACGAGAACATTATCGGGGAGATCCCTAAGATAGATACATTGGATGATGAAGCCAAGGCAACTGTTAAATATAGTGGAGTGGGGAAGTCAAAGACCGGTGTCAGGTAACTGACAGTAAAAATGATGACAGAATGAAAATACTGCTGATATCGGACACTGAAGAGAGATCCCTTTGGGACAACTGGACTGAGGCGACTGCTGAGAGACTTGCAGACGTCGGTCTTGTGCTGTCTGCAGGAGATCTTAAATCCGAATACCTTGAATTTCTGGTAACGATGCTGAATGTGCCGCTTGTATACGTACGCGGGAATCATGACGGACTGTACGATGAAAAACCGCCTGAAGGCTGCGAAGATGCTGACGGAAAAATCGTGGAAGTCGATTGCGGATGGGGAGAATCGAAACAGAAGATCCGCATACTCGGGCTAGGCGGCTCGATGCGTTACAAGGACGAAGCTCCGGATATGTATACTGAAAAAGAGATGGCAGAGCGCGTCAGAAGGGCGGAGCGTACCATCAGAAAGCGCAGACTGACCGGGAAGATCATAAGTCTTATAAAGCCGGAAGAGAACGGGACCGGTGAAAAAAAGAGGCCTGATTTTGACATTCTTCTGACTCACGCGCCGTGCCGCGGCTATGGCGATATGGAGGATCTCCCTCACATGGGCTTTGAATGCTTCAATGAGCTGCTGAATAAATACAGCCCGCAGCTTCACTGCTACGGGCATGTTCATAAAGAGTATGGTGAAATGAAGAGAACCCTCAGGCACCCATCGGGCACAGAGCTCATAAACGGCAGCGGCTATCAGATCATCGATTTCGGGACGCCTTGATAGCTTTGTCCATCTTGCGCTCGGCATCCCTCTTAGCCTGAGCTTCGCGTTTATCATAATTCTTTTTGCCTCGCGCCAGCCCGAGCTCTATCTTGCACCTTCCGTTTTCATCAAGATAAACAGACAGAGGTATCAGGGTCAGACCCTGCTGCGTTTTGACGATGCCGTACAGTTTGCTTATCTCTTTTTTATGCATCAAAAGAGTGCGGACTCTGAGAGGGTCTACATTGTAGCGGTTGCCCTGTTCATAAGGCGCGATGTGCATACCGGTAACAACGAGCTCACCTTTGCTCGTGATCTTGGCGTAACTCTCCTTGATGCTGCATGAGCCTTTGCGGATCGACTTGATCTCGGTTCCTGTCAGCACGATGCCCGCTTCAAAGCGATCTTCGATTATGTAATCATGGAACGCTTTCTTGTTATTCGTGACAACTTTGCGTGTACGTTTTGCCAATTCTTCTCTTTTCTGCCTTTAAAACTTCTTTATCTTATTGAACGGGAACAGCCTGACTATGACTTTTCCCTTTATGCTTTCTCTGGCAACGACACCTACCTCTTTGCGCCTGGAGTCTACACTTCCTGTGCGATTGTCGCCCATGCAGAAGTATGTGCCTTCAGGGACTGTGTAGGTCTCGCCATCCTGCGGTATCTCAAATGCAGGAGTATAGCCGTCCTTAAGATAGTCTTCGTAATAAGCCTCTCCGTTGATATAGAGCTGATCGTCGCGGATCATTATATCATCTCCGGGAAGTCCTATGACGCGCTTGATGAGCAGCTTGTCTTTGCCCGAATCCTCATTGACCAGATCGCTCTGGAAGATGATGATATCTCCGCGCTCAGGATCATGGTTCTTATATGCCAGCCTGTACATTATCATATAGTCGTTTTCGTGGAGAGTGTTCTCCATGGAGGTCTGCTTGACAATGGTAGGTCTGATGAAGTACAGCACCGCGCCTGCCAGACAAACGGCGATTATAATGTCCACCAGCAGACTCTTGATAAAGCTGCCTGCTTTCTGACCTGCAGTCGGATTCCCGGCATGCTCATCGATGGCAGCACCGTTCCAGAAATCCTGACGGTCTTCTTCATTCATTGTTGTTTTCAGATCACTTGTCTTGTATCTGTCTGATCTCATTTTTGCTTCCTTTTTCTTGTTGATCGCCTGCGGAACAGTTATTTTCCGCTAAGCCCACGTAATACTTCTTTGAATCTTGCCGGAGCCTCCGCCTCAAAGGATCTCTCTGCCAGATATCCGAGGACTTCGGAACCGGCAGCCTTGCCCAAGAAGTCGATGCGGCAGGCGTGCAGCAACTGTGTAGAAAGACCGAAACGCTCCCTCACATACCTGTTGACTGCAGCTGCTCCAAGGTCTGCGTATTTACTGTCGCCAATCAGAGGATGCCCCGTACTCGCAAGATGTGCCCTTATCTGATGAGACCGTCCGGTCACCAGTTCGATTTCACAGAGTGTCGCCTTGAGGCCATTACCGAACGAGAGCAGTCTGAGTGGACGGACGATAGTCTCGACATCCTTGCCGTTACCGCTTTCAAGAATCTTTACTTTATTTGCCGCTTCGTCCTTTACGAGCGAACCGCCGAGATGCAGTTCCCGTCCGATGGAGCCGCATGCTACTGTGAGATAGAACTTGCGGATCTCATCTTCTCTGATCATGCGTCCCAGCTCGCGCATCGAAGCTGCGGTCTTTCCGAAGAGTACTATACCCGTAGTATTGCGGTCAAGCCTGTTGACCGGCGCAGGTGTGAATACCTTTTCGCTGCGCGGATCATATGCGCCGTTTGCGATCAGGTAATCCTTTACCTGGTTTGCAAGATGGTCCTTTTTTTCGTGCAAATCACCATGTGTCAGCAGACCGTATGGCTTGTTCACAATCATGATCTCATCGTCTTCATAGACTATCCTGAATGTGCGCTTCGCTTTAGCGGCGTTTTTCTGAGACCCCGCAGCAAATGAGCCCTTGCCGCGCGAGAGTTTCTCAAAAACCTCATCGGACATGTAGAGCGTCAGGACTTCACCTTCATTCAGTATATATGACTCACCCCTGCGCTTAGCGTCGACCTTTGCATCCTTGCGGATGATCTTGTAGATTTCACTGAGGGATGCTCCGGGAAGATACTTCCTCAGGAATCTGTCGAGCCTGCGCCCGGCATCATTTGCGGTGATATGAATTTCTCTCATAACAGCACTTATTCTACCACGCGAGCGGCTCATCCTCAATAATGACAGATTGCAAATGACTCTTCTGCAAACTATAATATTATTAATATATCGTAATTTGCGCAGTTTGTTCTGTCTGACCCTCCGGTGACGGAATACGCAGACTGATCATAAGGAGATCAATATGCTTAACGACTACAATCTTACCATGCTGACGGATTTCTATGAAATCACTATGGCAAACGGGTATTTCAACTCAGACATAAGAGACGCAGAAGCCTGCTTCGATGTGTTCTTCAGACGCGTTCCTGACGGCGGAGGTTTCGCCATCATGGCCGGACTCGAGCAGATCATCGCTTACATGAAGCGTCTCAGTTTCACCGAAGAAGACACGGACTATCTCAGAAGCAAGGGATGCTTCAACGAGGATTTCCTGCAGTTCCTAAGGGATTTCAGGTTCAAATGCGATGTGTGGGCAGTGCCGGAAGGCTACCCGATATTCCCGCATGAGCCTGTCATGATAGTCAAGGGACCTCTGATTCAGGCACAGTTCGTAGAGTCTTTCATTCTGATGCAGTTCAACCATCAGAGCCTGATTGCGACAAAGTCCAACCGTATCGTAAGATCCGCTCAGGGCAGACCTGTAATGGAATTCGGTACAAGGCGTGCACACGGAGCTGATGCCGCAGTTTACGGCGCAAGAGCTTCCTACATCGCAGGATGCGTAGGTACAGCATGCACCATTGCTGACAGAAATCACCACGTTCCTGCCCTCGGAACAATGGCTCACAGCTGGGTGCAGAGCTTCGATACTGAGTATGAAGCATTCTACAAATACACTGAGCTTTATCCGCAGAACGCGACTCTGCTGATAGACACATACAACGTACTCAAGTCCGGTCTTCCAAACGCTATCAAGGTATTCAAAGAACTCAAGCCTGAGAAGATGGGCGTACGTATCGATTCGGGAGATATCACATACCTCACCAGAGAATGCCGCAAGGTGCTAGATGCAGAAGGCCTCACGGACTGCAAGATCGTCATAAGCAACTCGCTCGATGAGTACATCATCAGAGATGTTATTCTCGAAGGCGCGAAGATCGATTCATTCGGCGTAGGTGAAAGACTCATCACAGCCAGATCTGAACCTGTATTCGGTGGTGTATACAAACTGTCGGGCATCTGGAAAGACGGTAAGATGGTGCCAAAAATGAAGATCTCCGAGAACGTTGAGAAGATCACCAACCCTGGCTTCAAAAAGGTCATCAGATTCTACGGAAATGACACAGGAAAGGCGATTGCGGATCTTATCATGCTGAGAGATGAGCCTATCCCTGACGGCAAACCGTTCGAGATATTTGATCCTAACGCAGTATGGAAACGCAAGGTGGTTTATGATTATACCGCAGTAGAACTTCTTGTACCTATCTTTGAGAGAGGCAAGCTGGTCTATAAGGAGCCTGAGATCGATGAGATCAAGGCTACATGCACGGAGCAGGTAGACAAGCTCTGGGGTGAGTTCCTCAGATTTGAGAATCCGCAGACTTACTATGTTGACCTCAGCAAACCACTCTGGAACCTTAAGCATGATCTGCTTAACAAATACGGCTCATCCAACCTCTAACATACAATACTGCAGCGGCTCTCCCTGTTTCAGAGGGGGCCGCTTCTTTGAATATTAAAAAAATGACACGGATCCGCATATGAAAAAGGGACTGGTACTCGAAGGCGGAGCGATGCGGGGTATGTTCACCTGCGGAGTGCTCGATGTCTTCATGGAAAACGGACTACACTTTGATGGTATCGCAGGCATTTCTGCAGGCGCTACGTTTGGCTG
Organism: Mogibacterium sp.; assembly: GCA_017431685.1. Classification (GTDB taxonomy): domain Bacteria; phylum Bacillota; class Clostridia; order Peptostreptococcales; family Anaerovoracaceae; genus Crickella. Next base: position 7,000 of record JAFRKO010000018.1, on the reverse strand, counting down.
CAATTTTAAATCGCACCAGATAGGAAGAGCCCTCAGATACAATAAAAGGTACAGCAAGGACTGGCGATATTGCAGCTTCAGATCGCTCATAAGGACAGGTGATCTGTATGGCGCTGAATTCTGCTATCATACGATCCCGGAGTTTTTCGATCCGTTTGATACAGAAACTTTCAAAAATGATCCTACAGAGTTCTTTATCGGTGCAACAGATATAACAACCGGCGAGGTCAGATTCCATAAATGTACGGATGGCGGTGCGGCAGATATAGAGTGGATGCGGGCATCAGCGTCAATGCCTGTCGTATCCAATATAGTTTCGGTTGACGGATATAAGATGCTGGACGGGGGTATAGTATGCTCAGTCCCTTACGAGTATATGGAGCAGCAGGGTTACGACAGGAATGTCATCATACTGACACAGCCGAAGGGCTATCTGAAGAAGAAAAGCCCGGTCGTACCGCTGGTAAAACTGATGCTGAGAAAGTATCCGGCAGTGGGAAAAGCGATGGCTGTCAGACATGACGTTTATAACGCTCAGATGGAAGAAATCGACCGCAAAGAAGAATGCGGAGAGGCGATAGTAATAAGGCCGCCTGAATCTCTGGGCATAGGAAGAACAGAAAAGGATCCGGATGAGCTGCAGAGGGTATATCAGATGGGACGTGATGAAGCTGTCCGCAGGTTGGCGGAGTTAAGATCATTCCTGGGAGATTGAATATGGGAAAAGTTAGGATCTACGGCACGATCGGTCCTGCATGTAAAGAAAAGAAGATACTAAAGCAGATGTTTCAGGAGGGAATGGATGGAGTAAGGCTCAACCTTTCCCATACTTCGCTTGAAGAGGCATCAGCTCTGATTGAGAGCCTGCACGGGGCAGCCCGCGAATGCGGTGTCAGTCCTGAGCTCCTGATAGATATGCAGGGGCCGGAACTTCGGAGCGGATATCTGAAGGAGCCTGTCAGGCTGGAAGCGGGCGGACTGGCACGAATCGAGGACATACCTTTCCCTGATTCTGTGAAAAAGACGCTTGAAGAATCTGATCCCGGGCAGGAAATCCTGCTTGATGACGGCAAGATACTTCTCAAAACTGTATTCCCGTCACATCAGCAGGGCATCATGCTTCACGTCGTCCGGGGAGGGCTTCTTGAAAGCAGAAAAAGTGTGGCGCTTCCGGGACATACTTTTCGGACGCCGGCTATGACAGAGAATGACAGGGATCAGCTGAAACGGGCAAAAGATTACGGCGTAACTGCTGTTATGCAGCCCTTTGTCCGCAGCAGGGAAGATCTGATCGAAGTGCGAAATGTGCTCAATCAATCAGGCTGCAAAGATGTACGTCTGCTGGCGAAAATTGAAAACAGAGATGGAATAAATACACTTGAAGATCTGATTCCTTATTGCGCTGAGATAGTGATTGCCCGCGGAGACCTCGGAAATGCGATGAACCTGTGGGAGCTGCCCGCAGTCCAGAAACATATATCCGCGATCTGCCGCGAGGCAGGGAGGGACTTTATGGTCGTGACACAGATGCTCGATTCCATGATGCATAGACAGGTCCCGACCAGAGCGGAAGTCAGCGATATTTTCAATGCTGTTGCTGATGGAGCCTCTTCCGTTATGGTTACAGGAGAGACGGCTGCCGGAGATTATCCCACGCTTGCGATCCGTTACCTGTACAGAACGGTGAGAGAGGCAGAAAAGTATAAAAAGCTGTAGTTTAGGGATGTATTGGCAGAAAGAGAGGTAATGAGTATGCTTCATGAAGTTTGTTTTGATTCGTATAACAAAAGAGACAAGGTATACGGATGGGTATATGTGCCTGCTGCACCTCCGCTGGGCATCATTCAGCTGGTGCATGGATTCGGTGAACATTCGCGCAGATATCTGCACATGATAGTCGCGTTTATGGATGCCGGCTTTATAGTAGCTGCGGATGACCATGTCGGTCACGGCAAGACCGCCATGGAGAATGACTGCTGGGGTGACTGGGGCGATCAGGGACCTCATACGATGATGGAGGATGAATACACATTTACAAAACTGGTGAAGGAAATGTACCCTGATCTGCCGTATTTCATGTTCGGACACAGCATGGGCTCATTCATTGCACGTGACTATATAGCCAAGTATGGTGAGGAGCTTGACGGAGTTACGCTGTGCGGAACTTCGGGTGAATTCCCGGGACTTGACAACAGCATCGCATATATTAAAAAGCTCGTTGATGAGGGCAAGGGAACAGAAGCTGATCCGGATGTCGGAGCTGTTATGATGGGATGGATGTTTGCGCGCTGCGATGAGGGTGTGAAGCTTGGAAACGAGTGGATATGCCATGATGAATTCGTACAGAAAGACCATGCTGCGGATCCGTTCGATGCATTCACAAAACCTACCAGCAACAGATCATTCCTCGATTTCTGCAGGATGATCGAAGTGATCACAGGGCCGGAGTGGGCCGCAAAAGTCCCGAAGGAGCTTCCGATATACAACATTGCAGGCGATCAGGACCCTGTCGGACAGTATGGTGCGGGTGTATATCAGGTATCCAACTGGCTGACAGATGCAGGCTGTGCTGTAGAGACGATGCTGTATTCAGGGTATCGCCATGAGATACACAATTATAATGATCTTAAGGAAATAGTTGAGGAAGGTATTATTGAGTTCTTCTACAGCTGCATAATCGATCCTGAAGACTTATTCGAATAATCTTCCGATGGTTGACAAGGAAAAAATAAGAAATATAATAAGGGAGCGGCAGTTTTATCTGCCGCTCTCCATCACTTTTCGGGGGTGTAAAGGTTTCGACAGGTGTGTGGAACAAGGATAAGCGAGCCGTGGCGGTGATCCACGTAAAAAGTACCCGTTCAAAAGAAACGCTAAAACAAACAACAATTTCGCACTGGCTGCATAGTTCAGCCCCGCGCGTCGGCCCCGTGTCACCTGCAGCACGGGAACCCGGCGTCATGCATGCAGGGACCTCTTGCGTGATCTCCCGGTAGCGTAAGAGTATCCACGGGATAGCGAAGCCCCGAGTTTGCCGCGTTGGCGAAGGGTGAGCGAATCAAAAGCAACCGGCTGCGCTCGGAGAAAGTCTTTCGGAAATGCTCTTGGACGTGGGTTCGACTCCCACCATCTCCACCAATTGGAATGCTTGCGGTATTTTGTACCTATGGTCTTGGACTCATACCGCAAGCGGTTCAGAGAATAAGCTATGGTTATGTCTATATGGATATAGCCATAGTTTTATTTTGACTGTAGTATTCGTCTTCAACCTTGTTTGGTGTCAGATAGCCAAGTCGCTGATGTGGACGGTAATCATTATAGAATTTCACATATTCATCAACTGCTTTTACTACAGCTTTTTTGGTGGGGTAAAAATACTTCCGAAAAACTTCCTTCTTTATTGATGCAAAGAACGATTCGGCAACAGCATTGTCATGAGGCGTACCTGGTCTTGAATATGAGAGGGTAACACCTTTTGATCTGAGAAGAGTGCGAAATACATATGATGTGTACTGAGTACCCTGATCACTGTGAAATGTTACTCTTTCGGGGTGACCTCTGGATTCAAATGCTTTAAGAAAAGTCTTTCTCACCAATTCGGTATTGATATTCTTCGATACCTTATAGGCAATCACCTTTCGTGAATACAGGTCTATTACAACGCAAAGGTACACAAACCCTTCTTCAACTTTGATATAAGTGATATCACTAACCCAAACTTTATTCGGTGCATCTGTCAGGAACTTACCCTTGAGTTTGTTTGGATAATACTTATATTGCCGGTCATTAGCTGAGTTGAGCATAGGTTTCGGCCCAATTGCATTCAGACTCATTTCTTTCATGAGGCGATTGATTCGCTTCTCACTTGTTACGAATCCTTTTTCACGGAGCTTTATTCGAATGCGTCTGGCGCCAAAGGTTCTCATACTCTTTTCAAATATTTCGTTTATCAGCGGTCTGAGTTGTTCATCCATTAGTTGGATTTGCGTTTTCTCAGGAGACCGAAGTGCATGGTGGTAGTAAGTCGATTTGAGCACATCCAGCGTTTTACATAATCGATAGACACTGAACTGCTCTTTATACTGATTAATTGCAGCAAGCTTTTCCTGGAGTGTCGAAGATGGGGTGCAGCCACAAGTACGAAATATCCGGTTCTCAACTCTGAGCCGTTCCAGCTCAGTTTTCTCAAGATATTCATTTCTGGGTATTGTCTTGGGATGATTGGGATCAGCTTGCTGTAACCACAGATACAGTGTGCTTCGTCCTATTTGAAGACGGCTGCAGATCTCCGTGACAGGGGTACCTCTTGCGTGAAGATCAATCGCCTGTTTTCTGATTTCATTTGAATACATAATTACTCCTTTCTCATACAACAATAAAAATCGTCGCCGACTATTCGAATGAGTTTTCGGCAACGATTCTTATTTTGTAAAACTGCTTGAAAAATCGCAAGTGAAAAAGCAGCTTCTCAGCTCTTTAGTTTCATTTAAGGAATGAAGAATACAATCCATTCATAATCAGGTAAAAGGAAAAGCGGACTTCGGCCCGCGAAGGATGGAGGATGAGATGAAACTTAAGCAAAAGATGATCATGGACGGGATAATGATGATTCTGCTTTTGGTACTGATGAACTATGATCTGACCGGAGGCCTGATACACGAGTTTCTTGGCATAGTGATACTTGTGGGCTTCATTATTCATGCTGCTGCAAACAGAAGATACTATGCTGCGATGATCAAAGCCATAAAAAGAGGGGAAGCCGGAACGAGGAACAAGGTGGCCTTTGCGATCAACATCATTCTTCCGTTTTTAGCGATATTGATGTTACTCAGTTCTGTCGCGGTCTCAAGGGAGCTGCTGCCTGGTATATCCGTCATGTTCAGAAGCGAGATGTGGGTACCCATCCATATCATATGCGCTGTAGTGCTTCTGATATGTGTATTTATCCATGTATGTCTGCATGCAAAAATGATAAGCGCGTTTATCGGACAGTATGCTGAAAGCCCTGCTTTGCAGAAACTGAAGAGCGCCGGGATGAGGGTAATGGCATTTCTGTTTGCACTTCTGGTAATAAAGAGCAGCTTCAGCAACATGACAGATGCGGTAAGTCTTCTGCCATCCGGAGATCCGAATCAAAGCGAATTTGATTCGGACAGCAATAAGCAGAGTAATGAGATGATCATAGAGGACAATAATACAGGTGATCAGGACGGATATGTGATAGAGATAGAGCCTGAGCCGGAAGCTGAGGAAACAGTATCTCTTGAGGACTACCTTGGTTCGCTCTTCTGCAGCGGCTGCGGCAGACATTGCAGCCTGTTGTCGCCGCGTTGCGGAAAGGGAGAGAATCAGGCGTCACAGGCAGCTGAAGAATACTATGAAACATATAGCGGACAATCCGTTTAATCCGTATAGAAGAAAGGAGAGCTGAACTATGAGAAAAAGCGATGAAACAAATGAAACCATGGAGCAGATTGCACCTGAAGAAGACAAAGAAACCGTGGAGCAGATTGCACCTGAAGAAAACAAAGAGCAGATCGATATCGATGAACTGGAAGAGGCGTCAGCAGAACCCGATATAACTCCTGCAAAACAGAAAAAAGAAGGAGCAGGTTCATGGAGTGAAAAAAGTGTAACAAGGAAGTTCGTGGTAATCGCACTGGCAGCAGCTGTCCTGCTGAATACTGCGATTTCTGCAGGGATAACAGGAGCGCTATTAAGGAAACAGACGAAAGAGATGCCTGCCATGAGCGGAAAAGGGCATATGCGAAACGAAATGCACTTTGACAACGATCATAGAGGAAAGGGAAAGACAACAGCTCCGGAAACCGGTCAGAATACTGAACAGGCTCAGCAACAGTCTTCAAAAGCATCTATTGGAGTCATTATCAAAGAAGACTCAGGAGTCATTGTTGCTCAGATAACAGGAGAAAACGCAAAGAAAGCAGGTTTTAAAGAAGGCGACAAGATTGTTTCTGTAGAGGGTAAAAACATCTCCGCCAGCAGCGATCTGATATCTGAAGTACAATCACACAAATCAGGAGATACAATAACAGTAACAGTTGAACGTGACGGACAAAACATTGAAATCAAAACTGTACTGGATTAGTGATGGGCTATAAACCTGCTCAGGCACCGTTCGGACATACGGCTGAGTCAGGAAATGAGTCAGCAGAGGAATCGAAAACCTGAAAAATAAATATTTTCAGCCGGGTTCGACTCCTCACATCTCCACCATTTATGAAACAGAGTCCGATCGGGACTCTGTTTTTCATTGTTGCAGATATGGAGCATAGTGTTGACTTCACAATCCAGACCATGTACAGGATAGCCGGATGTTTTCCAGAACATTTGCAGGGCATAAACTTCCGTATCAAACGCCGAAAATGGGCTTCCAGTACGAAAGTTCGGAAGCATGCAGGGTAAGAAACTTCCGTATCAAACGCCGAAAATGGGCTTCCGGTACGGAAGTTCGGAAGCATGCAGGGCATAAAACTTCCGCCCTAAACGCGGAAAATGACCTCCTGGGACGGAAGTCTGTATGCGGGCATGTCTCTTGCCAGGCGGATATTCCTTTACAAGCTCTATAAATCCCGGAGCCCACATCTGAGTCAGTTACTCTTTCGGAAATACTTATACTGCAAGGCTTTGACAGTGTTTCGATTCCGGACACCTTCACCAATAGCAAATGCCTTGGAATAACTCCAGGGCATTTGTTGTGCAGTAATTGACACAGCAGTTGTATGAAGGTATATTGAAATAAAGAATCAAGGAGGTACAGGAGTGATCTGCAGGTAATTGTGACACGATAAATACGGAGAATTATAACCGTGTTTTTCGTGTGCTCATTTCTGCACGGGTTGAACTTGTAAGATCAAAGTAGACATGCAAAAAAGCGTGTCTACTTTTCTTATGTTAGGATTTAAGCAAGGAGGTGGTTTTATGGGAAGACCAAAAGGAGGAAAGAATCGCAAATGGACCGCTGAAGAGAAATTGCGTA
>JAFRKO010000004.1 GCA_017431685.1 Mogibacterium sp. | reverse complement strand
TCCCCTCGTTTTGCAGCGTTTTGCCTCGTATACTGGCGTTATTCGAAATTGTTCAACATATTGGAATTTCAACGAAATCCAGTAAGAAAAAGGACTTCCGGAATTGACCGAAAGTCCTCAAAAATGGAGCTGATGACGAGATTCGTGTTTTTGAACCCCTTGCAATTACTTGGCTGCAGCTTGTATAAAAAATATCAACCCATTCATTTCATCAAAAACCTCATTCATTTGAACTTTCTCGAAATATCGGGTAATTCTCTCCTCAAGTTTCTCCAGCACATTAGGAGAGTCGAAGTCATCAAATAAGCATCACCATGTAATGCGTAAGTGTCTTTTGGCAAGCTATTCTTTTCCTTCTTTGCTCAGGGAGATGTGCTGTGGAACTCCTGCAGAATAATATGGTTCTATCTGACCCATGATCAACGGACGTGCATACTCTATAAACTCATCGCTTACGTATGTTCCGTCATTGATGATCCATTCGAGAGGGACTTTGCGTTCAACATTCGCTACCTGGTGGATATCAAAACTGTCATAGGAGACGAGGTATGGTCTTCTTGATTCAACCTTGATGGTTATCATCTCCCCAGTGTTTCCTTCGAATGCTTTCTGTGCTGCAAGGTATCCTGCGTTATACGCTTCATCTACGTCAGTACGCGAAACTACGTGAGAAGCACACCTCTGAAGTGTCGAGAATTCAATCGATCTGGCTTTTACACCTGTCTTTTCTGTTATGAGTGACGCGAGAAATGCGCCGACTCCGGAGAGCTGTTTGTGTCCGAACCCGTCCAGTCTGTCTGAACCGCCGCTCAGCTCACAGACAAATCGCCCGTCAGCAAGCTTTATACCCTCCGATACAGCAATGACTATTGAGTTCTTTTCTTTAGCGAGTTCGCCTACGCGTTTTACGAAGTCATCCGGATCGAAGTCCACTTCAGGCAGATAGATGAGGTCAGGTGAATTGTTTGCCAGTGCAGCGGCAGCGGTAAGCCATCCCGCATGGCGTCCCATTATCTCTACGATCACAGCTGATGTTCTGTACGGCCCGTAGGAATCGTTATCTGCAATTATTTCCTTGAGCGATGTAGCAATGTATTTCGCAGCCGATCCATAACCCGGGCAGTGATCTGTCACAGGCAGATCGTTATCGATAGTCTTAGGTATTCCCATGAAACGCTGTGTCTTTCCATGAGCAGCAGCATAGTCAGAGAGCATCTTTACGGTATCCATCGAGTCGTTTCCGCCGTTGTAGAGGAAGTACTGGATGTCATATTTCTCGAGTATCGAGAAAATCTTTTCGTACACTTCTTCGTTACCCTCTATCTTAGGCAGTTTATAGCGGCATGATCCAAGGAAAGCCGATGGTGTTCTCTTCAGAAGCGACACATCCTGCGAGTTCTTTACATGCTTTCTGAGATCGATGATATCCTCGTTGAGAAATCCCTCGATACCGTAGTGCATTCCGTATATCTTCTTTACGCCGGCATCCTTCGCCGCATCGATGGCTCCTGCAAGGCTTGAGTTGATTACTGCAGTCGGACCGCCCGACTGGCCTATAATGATGTTTCCCTTAATACTCATTCTTATTTTCCTCCTTGATTGCTTTGACAGCATCAGCTCTGTCCTCCGAGTCCCGGTTCGACCAACATGACGAGTATGAGATCTATGATTAATTCAGTAAATCAGCCCGCATAATGTGTATACATTATACGGGCTGAATATATAGGATTAATATGAAGAAATAGCTATGCCTTTAATAATGTATTATTTCATGAAAAACTTCTGCAGATCTGCTTTGGTGGTATCATCGCCGATTGCTACGAGTTCTGTTCCCGTAAGGCGTGCAAACATTGCGATGTCATCTCTTGTAAGCGCTGTCGATACTACAGAATGGTGTGCTCCGCCTGCATAGCACCATGCAGCTGTACCAATCTCGAAATTCGGTTTATGTCTGTACATGATCTGTGCAACAGGGAGGTTTGGCATTGGATGCGGAACCTCTACGAGTTCGATATCTGCACAAACAATGCGGAAATGATCACCCAGGTCGATAAGAGTTACCTGGATTCCATCACCTGTGACAGAGTCGAATACGAGTCTTGCAGGATCAGCCTTTCCGCCGATTCCGAGTGGATGTACCTGAATCTTAGGCTGTGTTCTTGCAAATGATGCAGGAACCTCCAGCATATGCGATGCGAGCTCGAGTTCCTCGCCAGGTGTCAGATCATATGTGTAGTCTTCGATGAATCCGGTAGCACCCTCTCTGCACTCAGCCATCTTCATGAGAACTGCCGAGAATGCGCTGATTTTGTAGTCGCCTTCAGGTCCGAAACCAATACCCTTAGCCATCAGGTTCTGTGCGGCAATACCAGGGAGCTGCTCCATGCCGAACAGATTCTGGAATGTGTCGGTGAATGCCTCGCAGTTGTTCTTAGCAAGGAATTTCTCAAAGCCGATCTCATAAGCTGCCTGCTGACGAACAGCCTCTACATTGTCTGTATCCATGATGTACTTGTCGAGGTACTCAGCCATCTTTGCGTCGACTTCTTCTTTGGTTGCTGCATTGGCAAGCTTAACGATTTCGCCTATACCCCAGTACTTGACTTCCCATCCATACTTGATCTGAGACTCAAGTCTGTTTCCGTCTGTAACTGCTACATCGCGCATGTTGTTTCCGAATGTAGCTACAGTCAGATTCTTTGAGAATGCGATTGCCTTTGCAACCTCAGCGAACTGACGGATGCTTTCAATTACATAATCATTTTTATAGTAGCCTGCAACCACTTCGTGAGGAATGCCCATCTTAGCGAGGATAAAACCATACTCACGGTCTCCATGTGCTGCCTGGTTGAGGTTCATGAAATCCATATCGATCAGATCGTACGGAAGCTTCTCATTAGCCTGTGTGTGAAGATGCAGAAGCGGTTTCTGCAGGATCTGCAGGCCCTTGATCCACATCTTTGCAGGTGAGAATGTGTGCATCCATGTGATAACGCCTACGCAGTCATCGTCATTCATAGCTGCTCTCATGTCCTCTACGCAAATGCGCGCTGTTTCTACTGTAGGCATAAGAACTACTTCAACAACACCGCCGAGTTTCTCATTAAGGAATTCAACCATTTCTGCGCAGTCAGCAGCTACCTGTCTGAGGCACTCTTCACCGTACAGGTCCTGTGAACCCGGGATAAAATAAAGTTTGCTCATTTTTTTCTCCTGTTATACTCTTGCAGGCCGGGCTGCCTGTCTGAGGCAGCCCAACCTGTCTCATTTACATCGATTCAATTATTTAATAACGCTCAGGCTCTCTCTGTCAGCGAAGATCGCTACGAAGATGAGGAATACGACACCCTGTATGAGCTGCATCGCCTGAGTTGTGAGACCCATCATTGTAAGTCCGTTATTCAGTACTGTGTACAGCAGAGCACCTACAATTACGTTCTCAAATCTGACCTTGGCTCCGCCGGAAATAGGCATTCCGCCGAGTACAAGTGCGATGAGGATCTGTGTTTCAAGCTGGTTTCCTACGTTTGCAGTAGCAGAACCATTCTTGGCGATGTTGACGAATGCCGCAAGGCCTGTGATAGCTCCTGCCAGTACATAAATGTAGAACTTCATCCTGTCTGTGCGGATACCTGCGAATTTTGCAGCTTTTTCACCTGCACCGATTGCCTTGAGATATACTCCGAACTTAGTGTAGCGGAACACTACAAATCCGATGATGAGTACTGCAAGTGTCAGGCCGAGCTTGACCGGAGTGATATCAAAATCATATACTCTCATGTCTGCAGCTACAGGCGAATTGGATGCCATGTACTTGATGAATCCGCGGAAGAGGAACATCGTACATATTGTAACGATGAATGACTTGATCTTCCTGTTTACATAGAAGTATCCGTTGATAGCTCCGATAGCAGCTCCCGCAACAACTCCTCCCAGAACAGCTAGCAGCATATTGACTCCGCTCAGAAGACATACCACGATAGATGCGATTCCGAGAATCGATCCCTGGGAGAAATCAAGTCCGCCCATTGTCATGATGAAGAACACGCCTGTTGCCGAAATCATTGTTACGTATACCTGGTTAAGTACGAGACTGCGGCTCTGCCAGAGCCCTCCATGTGTGAGTATGTTGAATACGAGAAATACTACGATGAGTCCTACGATAGGCAATGCTGCACGGATAAGGCTCATTCTGGATTGTTTTTTAAGAGCAAGCTCCTTGGAGTCTGCTGCTATATTATTCTTTCCTGCCATGATTATCCCTCCTTATACCATGCTTGCGATGAGGTAGTTCTCATCCATTTCCGGATCACGCATGAGTTCATTGCTGATCTCGCCGTCCTTCATGATTATGATACGGTCGCACATACCGATAAGTTCCATCAGCTCTTCTGAGATCATGATGATCGACTTGCCTTCTTTTCTCATTCTGTCCATCAGCTGATAGATATCCTGCTTGACCTTGATGTCAATACCACGCGTCGGGCTGTCAAGTACAAGGATGTCTGAGTCTTTACCGATCCAGCGTGCCAGAACGACTTTCTGTTTATTACCGCCGGAAAGATCCGATACAAACTGCTCAACGCTCTGCATTTTGGTAGACATCTCAGCAGCATGCTTGTTTGCGAATTCTTTCAGCTTCTTATCGCTGAGCATATGCATGCCGTTAGCTAGCTCATCGAGTGAAGGCAGACAGATGTTTTCTCTGATGCTCTGATTGATTACTATGGATTCGTTATCTCTATCCTTGGATGTATAAGCAATGCTGTGCTTGATAGCTGTCGGTATGTCATTGATCTGTGTTCCGTCAGCCAGTGTTACGCTTCCTTCTCTGTCGAATGAAGCACCGAAGCAGGCTTTGCCTATCTCATGCATACCGGACTCTGACAGGCCTCCAAAGCCAAGGATCTCACCTTTGTGGAGTTCGAAGTTGATGTCATGTATCTGTCCCGGAACTGTGACATTCTTCACGGACATGACTACCTCGTCAGAGATCTTTTCACCGTAATCAGCACGGTAATAGTGACCTGTGACTTCTCTGCCGACCATCAGCTTCTTGAGCCCTTCCTCGTCGATATCTGCACTCTTGACAGTGTCAATATACACGCCGTCTCTCAGTACGGTGATGGTATCCGACATGCGCAGGATCTCCGGCAGGTCGTGGGATATGAATATAACAGTGTTACCCTTATCCCTGATCTGATTCATCTGCTTGTAAAGCTCTTCACGGCCTTCCTGTGACAGAGCTGTTGTAGTCTCATCGATTACGACGATCTTAGGATCGAAGTAAGTTGCCTTGACGATCTCAACCAGTTTTCTGTCTTCAAAGTTATATGTTTCCACCATGTCAGATGCTTTGATGCGGTCAAATCCATACTGCTTGAGCAGTGCGTTTGCCTCGCGGTTCATAGCATTGGTGTTCTTGATTCCCATTTTGACAAAACGGTCTTCGTGTCCGAGAAAGATGTTCTCTGCAACAGTCAGTCCATCAAGAGTACCGAGCTCCTGAACGATGATTGAAACTCCTGCATTGTTGGCTTCTACCTGATTCTTAGGATGGATCTCTTCTCCGTCGAGGATGAAGGAACCGCTGTCCTTCTGATAGATTCCGGTAAGTGAATTTGTAAGTGTTGACTTGCCCGAACCATTCTCACCAATAAGAGCATGAACCTCGCCCTTGTTGATATTAAATGATACATTCTGCAGGGCCTTCGTAATTCCGAAGGATTTGCACACATTCTGAACCTGTAATCTGATTTCGCTCATTGTACTTCTCCTTCCTTTACTTAACGATCTCGCCCTTGGTGACCTTAGTAGTCATAGTAACTACGATAAGGAGTGCAAGTCCTGTGATAACGTCCTGAATAGCTGTCGGAGCTCCCAGTGCGATGAATCCGAAGAAGATGATGTTGATAACAAACTCACCGATGATGATCGCAGGAAGAGGCATTCCGTATTTCTTGAATGCGAGTCCGAAGAAACATCCCATTGTAGGGACGAAGTTACGGCTCATTGATGCCATGCCTGTTACAGCTACCATTGATGAACCATAGCTGATTGTCAGTACGGCCATGATCCCGAAAAATGCTCCGCTTATTACGAATGCAAGCACTTTGTACAGATTAACGTTGATACCCATATTCTTGGCGACGAACTCATTGCTTCCGATCGCATATGTGTAAGTTCCTACTTTGGTGTAGTTCAGAAGAACATATGCAAGGACGAATGCGAAAACTGCCAGAATCAGGTTGCCCGGCATCTGACCGAGCGCTCTCAGGTCGGACGGAAGCGTCTGCTCCACTCCGCCTGCTATATAGTTCGCGACAGATTCGTATATAAGAGCCAGACCTGTAGTAACGATCATCGAAGGGATTCTGAGTTTTACATAGAAGAATCCATTGAGAAGTCCTACAATAGCACCGGTAATAATGCTGCCTACAATAAGGCCGACATATCCCAGTCCAAAGCGTGTCGCGAAGACACATCCGACGATAGCGGACAACATGATATTAGCTCCGATAGAAAAGTCGAACATGCCCATTACCATTACGAAGTAAAATCCTACAGCTCCGACAGCTGCGAGGAGAGAAGCCTCAAAGTAGCTGAGGAGGTTTGCCGGCGAACCGAAATTTGCCGGTGTGAGGATTTTGAATACAGCCCATGAAAGGATAACCAGGCCAAAAAGAATCAGATATCCTTTTACGGTTCCGGACATTCCTTTCTTGTTTTTAGTTTCATCAGCAGAAACCATCTAATCCACCTCTTTCATTAGCTAAGACGGCTGGTATCGCTGAATGCGACACCAGCCGCTTTTTCCAGATAACTAAAGGGGACTTCCCCTCGGTTTAGTGACCGCAGGATAGTCCCCAGGAACTTAAATCCTAATTGCCGGATCTTGCAGCTGCGTCCTCGATTGAGAGTGATGCTGCCTTGTCCTTGAGACCGGCCATATCGAGACCTGCCATCTCTACGAGCTCTTCAGCAGTGTACGGGAGCTGATCTACGAAGTACTTCTCATAGTCTGCATAGTCTTCAGGTGATGATACATACAGATATGGGAAAGGAATGTCTTCGAAATTACCCTCGATGCCTGTGTAGTTGCCCTGGATTGCATTATATACAGCCATGAATGCGAACAGTGGGTCGCAGTAATGTCCGCCGGACTCACCAGCCATGCTGCCGTTTGCCAGTCTCTCTCCGAGGTCTGGGAGGAAGTCTGTGGAAACGATGTCGATGTCTGCTGTCTTGCCTGCACGCTCAACTGCTGCGATAGCGCCCTGGAGTGGGTCTCCGCCGCCACCTGCAGGGATAAGAGCGTCAAGATCAGGGTTAGCACTCATCAGAGCTTCTGCAGCCTTTGAGCCACCCTCTGAAGATGTTCCTGCGTACTGTGGCTCAGAGAGAACAGCCTGGTCATCAGGATGCTCAGCATTCCACTTTTCTACGCCTGCCTTATATCCTTCCCATCTTCCGAGCCATGTAGCATCGCCCTGCTCCCAGCCGATGAGACCGATATTTCTGTCGCCCTTGTCGAGAAGGATCTGAACCAGCTTCTCGCCGTTTTCAGGCTCGTTCTCGTGAACAGCTCCAATATAGTATGGGGAGTCGGTAGCTGCCTTGAAGATATCTGGGCTGTTCTGTTCGCTGATGATACGGAAGAACTGTGCAAGATATACTCCGTTATCGTTACATGTCTTGATAGCGGAAGCCATCTCTGTGTCTGAGCTGTTGCATATGATGATTCCCTGGCATCCTGCAGCGCAGAGCTGCTCAACAGATGCAGTTACCTTCTCAGATACGTGACCCTGGTCTACGTACTGAACCTCAACGCCGAGTGCCTCAGCTGCCGCGTCGATCATCAGCTTGCACTGTGATCCAAGTACGTCTGTGGAGCTCCAGATGGATACTCCGATCTTGATTTTGCCGTCAGTGGAAGCAGCAGGTTCTTCAGTAGTTTCTGCTGATTCAGTGCTTCCGCCGCCGCATGCTGCCAGTGAGAATACCATCACGAGTGACAGTACGACAGCCAGCATCATTTTAATTTTGCTAGTCTTCATGTTTTCCTCCGGTTTTCATAGTGTGCAGCAGACCCGCCGCACATTCATGGATTTGAAATATTTTTTTCTGTCAAAAGGAACGAATCCCTTACTGATCGCTCTTATATTAATCCCCCGGAATGATGAATAGTATTGACTCATTTTTGTTTTTTGGTAAATCCTTCACCCTGAAAAAAGCTGCAAAAAAACTGCATGGAAGGCTTCCTGCAGTTTTTTACATTATTATATCGATTAATTTTTACACGGATTCAGCATACGCAGCTGTGTTCCTGCTACTCCTGAAGTGTTTTTCTGTATTTACTTGGTGAAATACCCTGAACCTTCTTGAACACCTTGATGAAATAGAAATAGTCGTTATATCCTACTATTTCGGCGATCTCGCTGACAGTCATGGTTTCATCAGCCAGCAGCTCTTTGGCTCTCTGAATGCGCAGCTGAGCTACATAATCAGAAAAAGTCATCCCTATTTTCTTTTTGATCTCAGTGCTGAGCCTTGCTATGCTGACCGAATATTTTGATGCGAGCGTTGTAAGCTGAATGTCTTCCGTATAGTGATTGCGGATATCACTGATAACGCAGTCTATCATCCTCTCCGGTGCATGAGTTCCTTTTTCTTCACTGAACGGTGCACCGCCGCTCTCAGCACTGATGTTGCTCAGAATCCTGTTCAGCTCTTCTTCCTTGATAGGTTTGAGCAGATAATCATAAGCATGAAGCTTAACTGCCTCCTGGGCATATGAAAATTCAGCATACCCGGATATCATGACTACTTTGGTCGCCGGAGATACTTCAGGGATCTCGCTGAGCAGCTCAAGGCCTGTCTTTCCCGGCATACGTATGTCAGTAAACAGAATGTCAGGCTTGAATTCAGCGATCTCTTCCTTTGCTGTGATACCGTTGTTGGCTGTGCCTATGACCCATATGTCATATCCGGATTTTTCGAGGAGCTTAGTCAGTCCTAAAGTAATCCACACTTCATCGTCAGCTATATATACCGTAAGCATACATCCCCCTTGCCTGCGCCTGATTATTTCCTGATATGATCAGGCAGAGATATAACTATTCTGGTCCCTTTACCTTCTTCACTGTCTACTGTAATCTGGTAGTCGTCATCGTAGAACAGGCGAAGTCTTTGTACAATATTGCTGAGGCCGATGCTGGCACTATCACCCGGATTGTCGATCATTTCGCGTACGGCTTCAAGAGTATCTTCATCCATGCCAACGCCGTTGTCCTCCACTACGATCTCGATCCGGTCGCCACTCATGGAAACCTTGGTACTGACGGTACCCGGATCCAGCGACTCTTCGAGTCCATGGAATACAGAATTCTCTACGAGCGGCTGCAGCAGAAACCTGATTGCCGGCTTGTCGAGAACCTCATCGGAAATATCCGTGACGATTGTTATTTTTCCGCCAAATCTGTAATTGATGATGCTCGCATATTTCTCCATATACTGCACCTCATCGCGGAATGTAACTATATTGCTGCCTTTGACTGCATATCTGAATATATCTGACAGTGCCATTGCCATGTCTGCAATGTCATCCTCATCGTGTATGAGGGCCATGTCTCTCATGCAGGAGAGCGTGTTGTACAGAAAATGCGGATTGATCTGGTTCCTGTATGCAAGGATCTCCATCTTCTGGCGTGCCAGCCGTGTTTCATACAGGGTGATCTTGCCCGCCTTCAGCTCCTCGATCATCTTCTGGTTCTCATCAAGCATCTTATCAAGGCTTGAAGCTACAACTCCGATATCATCGACCCTTTTCATATTGAGACGGTCATCCGGATGCCTTATGGCCCTGTTGATGAATTCTGTGATCCGGTTGATAGGCTTTGCCATGTTAAAGTACGAGAAACCAAGAAGCATCATGGAAAGAATTATGGTTACAGTGTAACCAAGCGCGGTCATTACGCGTATTCTTCCAACTCCTTCAATATTGTCAGAAATAGATACAACAACCGCTACTTTGATTCCGTTGTCCCATTCACTCTCCTGATATATATATCCCGGATTATTGCGGATTTCCTCCATGGTAATGCCTTTATTGCTCCACAATCCGCTGTATATAGCAAGCATAGGCGTATTCGAGTCACTCAGCATGGCGGCAGCCGCATGATCACCCAGAACGCTGCGTATATTACCATCGATTATCCAGTGCTCCATGATGAAAACACACATGCCTATCTGGACGGCCTTACCTTCATATGTAGCGAATATCGGATAATAGTACGCATAGCTGTAATCATAGTCATTACTAAGGTATTGTCCGGCATCAAAATCCTCATCCTCCCTGAGATAGCGTCTGTTCACAGGCAAGGATGCATCGCGTCCTATGTGTGCCACCTCGTTCATGTCCTTATCAAAAATCATCATGGCCACAACATCCCTGCTCTGTGAAGTGATCTGAGAATAAAATGGCTGCAGCTGGCTTTCGAGAGACTGACCGCTCAGGCTGTCCTGACTGTCAGGATCACCAAGTTCATCAGCCCCCCAATATCTGAAGAAATATGAAGCCTGATACCGCAGGCTATCCTTATGGAAACTGAGAGAATCCTCGATCTGGTCCATCAGGTAACCGCACAGAGATTCTGAGTTTGCCCGGCTTATGTCTCCGATGTATCTCTGTGAGACAAAAAGAGACCCCGTAAACAACAGGAGGATTATCAGAATTATGCATAACAGCTGCAGCAGCAGACTTTCCCGGATTCTCTTTATCATGTATTGAAGTATATTTGCGTAAATGTTTTTGTAGCTCTTGCTGTCTTTTTTTAGTTTTACCGCAACAGCTTATAAATGTCTACATAAACTAATATAACTGTTGTCAATTCGCCGAAGCAATAATGCCATTGCCCGAAATTCAGAGGCCGGAAAATATGTAATATTTTTACAAGGGGGTGAATTTATTACATTCTCTATTTTTTTGCCCGATGCTATACTCACGAATAATTACAAACGGCGCTGCCGTAATGAAAAGGATAAAGCTGCAAATAATGATGGAAAGGAAGTATTTGCAATGGATTTTGGTAAATCTACGCTTGGAATCGAACTGGGATCAACACGCATTAAAGCCGTCCTTATAGACGAAAACCACATTCCGGTCGCATCCGGTGACTATGAGTGGGAAAACCAGCTCGTCAATGGGATCTGGACATATTCAATGGACATTATCCACAAAGGAGTACAGGCATGCTTTGCAGCCCTGCGCGAAAATGTCAAATCAGCATACG
This sequence comes from Mogibacterium sp., assembly GCA_017431685.1. Lineage (GTDB taxonomy): Bacteria > Bacillota > Clostridia > Peptostreptococcales > Anaerovoracaceae > Crickella. The sequence goes on along the minus strand of JAFRKO010000004.1, from coordinate 43,633 downwards.
GCGTTGAGCTTGAGAGCGTCGGCGCAATCGGAATTTCCGCAATGATGCATGGTTACCTCCCTTTTGATAAGGATGATCATCAGCTTGCTGAGTTCCGCACATGGCGTAACACAATAACGGGTGCTGCTGCAGAAGAGCTGACTGAGCTTTTCGGGTTCAATATTCCGCAGAGATGGAGTATCGCTCATCTGTATCAGGCAATTCTCAACCAGGAAAGTCACGTAGGAGATATCGCCTATCTGACGACTCTGGCAGGATATCTCCACTGGAAGATGACCGGCCGCAAGGTCATGGGAGTTGGCGAAGCATCAGGTATGTTCCCTATCGACTCTGACAAGCTTGACTATGATGAAGCAATGGTTCAGAAATTTGATGCACTGCTTACTGCAAAAGGCTTCGGCTGGAAACTGCGTGACATCCTTCCGGAGGTTCTGACAGCAGGTGAAAATGCGGGTTTCCTTACAGAGGAAGGCGCGAGCTTCCTTGACCCGTCCGGAACTCTCAAGGCCGGCACACCTGTATGTCCATGTGAGGGTGATGCCGGAACCGGAATGGTTGCAACTGATTCCGTACGCGTACGCACAGGCAATGTATCTGCAGGTACTTCTGACTTCGCAATGATCGTTACTGACAAACAGCTCGGAGTGCACCGCGAGATCGACATGGTCACTACCCCTGATGGTCTTCCTGTGGCAATGGTACATTGCAATAACTGCACATCAGACATAAACGCATGGGTAGGATTGCTCAATGAATTCGCAGAAATGATGGGTATCAACGCTGACAAGGGCGAGCTCTTCACAAAGCTTTTCAGAAAGGCTCTTGAAGGCGATCCTGATTGCGGAGGCCTTCTGAGCTTCAACTACTTCTCCGGTGAGGGAGTCACGGATCTTGATGCAGGCAGGCCTGTATTTGCCAGAACCCCTGATGCAGCATTTACCCTCGCCAATTTCATGAGAACACACATCCTGTCTGCATTGGCAACACTTAAAATCGGACTGGATATACTGACACAGACTGAGGGCGTAGAAGTCGACAAGCTCTACGGACACGGCGGTTTCTTCAAGACTCCGGAGGTCGGGCAGAGAATGCTCTCTGCAGCAATAGGCTCCTCGGTCTCAGTCATGGAAACCGCAGGTGAAGGCGGTCCTTACGGAATCGCACTGCTTGCTGCATACATGCTTAACAAAGAAGACGGCGAGACCCTTCCGGACTATCTCGACAATAAAGTTTTTGCAGGATCATCGGTTAACACGGTAATGGCCGAAGAGTCAGACATTGCAGGATTCAATATATTCCTGACAAGATACAAAAAAGCTCTTCCGGTTGAAAGAGCTGCTGTCGATACTATCTGACCCTCATCACTGACAAACATTGAATCAAAGACGAACATATAAATATTTAAGGGAGAATCTGATGCTCGAAGAACTTAAAAAAACAGTATGTGAAGCTAACCTCAAGCTTCCTGAATATGGGCTCATCACTTTCACATGGGGCAACGTTTCAGGCATCGACAGAGAAAGCGGACTGGTTGTAATCAAGCCATCCGGCGTTCCATATGACAACATGTCACCGGAGGACATGGTCGTAGTCGATCTGGACGGCAAAGTTGTCGAAGGCAAGTGGAAGCCATCCAGCGACACTCCTACCCACGTGGAGCTTTACAAGGCATTTCCTGAATGCGGCGGAATAGTGCACACTCATTCCCGCTGGGCAACCAGCTTTGCACAGGCAGGCATGGCCATTCCTGCTATGGGTACTACTCATGCCGACTATTTCTACGAGGACATCCCTTGCACACGTCCGATGACCGAAGAAGAGATCCACGGAGAATATGAGAAAGAGACCGGCAAAGTAATCATCGAAGCTTTCGAAGGCAAAGATCCTGCTGCTGTTCCGGGTGTGCTCACTTATTCACACGGTCCGTTCGCATGGGGCACTGATCCGATGAATGCCGTACACAACGCAGTTGTTATGGAAGAAGTTGCTTTCATGGATTATCATGCATTGATGCTGAATCCTGAGCACAGAAGCATCCAGCAGGAGCTTCTTGATAAGCATTATCTCAGAAAACACGGCAAGAACGCATACTACGGACAAGGCAAGTAACGTATGCAGATAATAGAAGTCACCAAAACGGTCCTTCCCGTCGTTCTTATGCTGAGAATAGGCATCGTATGCCGCAGACGCAATCAATGTCATGTTCATACTGCCGCCGCCATTCGTACTGCCGGTATTCGCTGATGATGAAAATCAACGGGCATATGTATCCTCAGTACTGTCGTTGTCCACGCTGGCAGCAATAGCAGGCTTCGCTATATTCGCAGCACTTTAGGAAAGGCCCAGAGGAAAACACCCTCATTCCTCTTTGATACTTAATTCCACTAGTTCCAAGGTAAAAGGCCTCCACTTTGGGAGGTCTTTTACCTTGGAGCTGTTATCGAAGGAGCGCAGCCGACGGACTTGATGTGAGGTGTCACGTAGTGATGGAGTCCTGACATCGAGATCAAGGTTCTCTTCATTACGGCAACGTCGATATGATCATAGAGACCATTATGAGAGGAGTCTGCTGCGGTCAAGGGTCTGCGACCGCTTCGCGGCGCTGCTATTATTTTTTCAATCCCTGAATTTCCGTCCTGGATGCCCGTTTTAAGCGTTTGGGACGGAAGTTTTACTCCCTATTCACCTGCGGACTTCCGTACCAGAGCCTCGTTTTCCGCATTTTGTACGGAAGTTTCCTGCCTTGTTCCCTTTAAACTGGTACCCAGAAAATGGACACGCAGGATACAGAGTTTAACGTATATGAAAGCCTGCTGTTTGCTGGTGGTACCTGTCCCTGGACACAGGTAAGCCATATTAGTACGCATATTTGAAGAGAGCAGACATGGCTGAACCTCTTCTTGGACACATAGACATGACGAATAATTGTAAATCTATTTTTCATAGTAACGGAACAATTACGGATGAGTATAGTCGTTAATATATAGAAAATGATCTCACAATAATAACAATCACAATAATTGTAAAACCTGTTTCAAAGGAACAAACAATCCATAGCATTGTCGTTAATAATTAGATGAATAGCTTTGGTTCATAGCACAGAGTTTAGTGATGAATTATTTTGAAATAGTTCGTAATTATTGGAACAATTCAGCATAGCTTTTGTCGATAATAAGTAGAGAGATAATTATTGCCGAATTCAACCCATGAGCTGATGCACGGTATCGTTCTCCCTTTAAACATTTTTATCACGTTACAGCGAAGAAAAACGTCCATTTTCGCCCCGAGATCATACTTTTTCTCCCGACCAGGTGGACGTTTTATATTGGTCGTTATTTCTTTTATGAAGGCATCTTAATGAAGATCGGAGGTGATAATATGCCCAGGATGTCAAAGAAAGATAAGCAAGAATGGGACTTCTATCCAGATGATAATGGCAGGATCAGCTACAACGAGCTCTGCAGAAATTGTGATCGCGAGTGTAAGCAGAGCTTCCGTGCTGTGATCATCTCGTGTCCCGAGTACAATTTCAAGAGGAGGAAGGAGAAAGAATGAATCGTTATTACTTGAGTTTTAGTCCGCCACTGCGGTCTTTTTTATTTAAGCGGCGTCGGAAACGATATGAGATCAGAGCCCGGTCAGGGCGTGATCTCCGTGAGCATTCATGCGAACGAAGAGGAGTAACTAAGGTGGCAACACCTGCATTGCTCCTCTTTTTCGTTTCCGCGGGGAGTCAAGGGGGAAAGCCTTGCCCACGACATCTTTGCAGCGAAGCTGAAAGTGTCATAGTGGGTTACACACATTCAGCAGGAATGTTGTGTAACCGGCTTCGCCCCGCCATGAGAGGAAGGAGGAAAACGAATGGCAAAACAGAAACCGGACATGTCCTGCGCGAGAGTAGTCCAGTACAAGGCTTCAGGTCTTGACAAGATCTACAGACACAACGAGCGCAGGAATGAGTCCTATGGAAATGAGAACGTTATAACTGAGATGAGCAGGTACAACATCCACTTCAAGGATCCGGGTGACGAGACCTACACTGAGATCTTCAGGAGGCTCGAGACCGAGGGAGTGATCTCCACCAGAGGTCTCCGCGAGGATGCTACTCTTCTCGATGAGATCATCATTGATGTAAACACGCAGTACTTCGAAGACCACGGAGGCTACGAGTATGCGAAGAGATTCTATGAGGAAGCATTTCACTTCATAGAGAAGAATTTCGGAGCGGACAACATAGTCTCTGCGGTCATGCATGCTGATGAGCTGAACACTGAAGTCAGCGAGAGGCTTGGCAAGGATGTGTATCACTACCATCTTCACGCCATGGTGATCCCTGTCGTGGAGAAAGAGATCAGATGGAGCAAGAGGTGCAAGGACCCGGAACTCCGTGGCACCGTGAAGGAAGTGATCCATCAGGTGAGCCACTCAAAGAAGTGGGCATCCAACATCCCAGAGAGAGATGAGCATGGTGAGATCGTGCTGAGGAAGAACGGTAAGCCGAAGTTCAGAAAGAGCTACAGCATATTGCAGGATGAAGTGTACGACCACATGACCCAGCACGGCTTCACCGGCTTTGAGCGCGGAGCACTCGGCAGCACGGCGGTGCATCTTGACACACTCCAGTACAAGATCGAAAAGGACAGGGAGAGACTTGCTGAGATCGAAGGCCGCATTGAGCAGGCGAAGCTTGACTATGAACCTGCACTCGAAGCAAAGCGGAAGATCGAAGAGATCGACAGCCTGGGCAAGAGAAACATCACAGGCAAGGTCGTGCTGTCCGACAAAGACTACCACGACCTCACTGCCCTGGCCAAGGAAGGTCTGACGAGCCGGTCGAAAATCTGGGACATGCAGAGAGGAATGGAGTATTACCGCGACGGGTTCATGCGCTACGCCACCAGGTATGAGAACCTGAGAGACAAGTACGAAGAGCTCACCGAAAAGACGAGACCGTTCCTTGACGCGATGGAGCACTTCCCGGAGCTGGTCACAGCATTCGTGAATAAAGTGAAAGATCTATTCACAGACAAGGCTGCCAGAGAACAGGCCGAGAGGGAAAGGCAGATCGCCGAGCGCGAGAAGCAGCGGGCAATGCGCAAGCTCGCAAAGAAAGGACGGGATCTCGAACGATGAACACAACAACCAACAACACAATACTTATTACTGTCTGCAGCTGTGTAAGCTGCTTTTTTTATGAAAGGAGAATTTGAATATGACATTGGAAGTAATAAAGAAAATCGCATTGATCAGTGGCTCGGAAACAGGGTTCAGAAAGGAACTGAACATTGTGTCCTGGAATGGAAGGGAACCGAAGTATGACCTCAGGAGCTGGTCGCCTGAAGGGATCGCACTCAGGGGACTGACTTTGACAGAAGATGAGGTGAAGGAACTCCAGAAGGTGCTGAATGACATGTTCTCTGAACAGACTGAATAATATCGGTCTGAGTGGACGCAAAATGTTCCCTGGAAGTTAAAAGAGTCAAAAAACGGACAATGCTCCCAGTAGAATCATCATGAACAGTTGTTCTTGTGATTTTAGGAGATACTCACATGAATCACGTCATAGCAAAAGATGAACTGGATAATCTGAAGCTCAGGATATCTCCAACGCCTGTCATAATGTCAGACGGCAGTATAAGGATGATGAATCATGCTGAGCTGCTGCCGCTCTACTATCTGATACCTGAAGAGATCCTATCTAAATGCGGTGTGGAGTTGAACCGCATTGAACGGATCCTTAGTGTGTTATTAAGTGACCCTGTTGCAGTAGATATCGTAGAGAGTGATCTTTTCATGCTCTGCATCATGGATTGCTATGCATATATGGCATGGTTTTATCTTTGCCCTGATATTCCATTCAAAGAGATCTTCTCAGTAAACGAGCCTTCCTGGAGGCTTGCGCAGGCTATTCAAATATGGATCAATGAATTATTTGAGCTTAACCTGATCCCTACTTTTTATGAGTACTATGTAAATAGGAATAGCTTTATTCCCTTTCCACCGATTGAGGCTGTGAGCGATATTATGTATACAGCTGTAACAAGTGCAGTAAAACGCTATAACCTGCAGCCAATAATAGACACTGCTAAGGAATATCGGTGTTTTGAAGACTTTGATGACAGGAACAGCAATCAGAAGATCGATTTTTATCGCAAGTGGTATCACACACGGACAAAACATCCGCAGATATCTCTTGAAGGATATCAGGAACAATGCAAGCAGTATTATGACGATATAGACTGGGAGGTCCCTGACCCTATCAGCTCGTTCGAAGAGGAGGTCGAGCTTCGGGTCGATGTTAACAAGTTTCTGTCCACGGTCGATGATAAGGACAAGCAGATATTACAGATGAGAGCAGAAGGCTATACCACTCAGGAGATCGCGGACAGGCTTGGCTACAAGACGCACAGTGCTGTAGTAAAGCGAATAAAAAAGCTTGGCAGGATGTATCAGGATTTCTCCGGTCTCAACTTCGGATTCGAATAAGTTATCACTAAGAAAGAACTAAATACGTTATTGCTCAGACTCCCCTTGCCGGGAGTCTTTTTTCGTGGAAAGAAAAAGGAGATTAGTTAATGTTAGAAGATTTTAAAATCGTAGATGCACAGGAGCTCCTTATGACTCCTATGAACAAACCGCCGTTTCTTGTGGATGACATGATCCCAAGCGGGGTCAGCATAATAGCCGGAGATGAAAAGACCGGCAAGAGCTGGATGATGCTCCACCTAGCTCTGTGCATAGCTAAGGGAGAGGACTTCCTTGGTCATTCGGTAACTCAGGGTAATGTATTCTACTTCAGCCTTGAAGACTCGATGGAAAGACTTCAGGACAGGCTGTTCAGGATGACTGATGAGATATCTCCGGGAAAGGTGTACCTGGCTAACAAGAGCGAATCGCTTTCTGAGGGCCTCATTGAACGGATGACAAGGATCGTGGAGCGTCTGCCCGACATAAGGCTGATCATAATTGACACTCTGCAGCTTGTAAGGGGAAATGACAAAGAACTCAGTTATGCAAATGACTATGCCGACATGGCAAAGCTCAAAGAATTTGTCAAGGAAAAAGGCGTGGATGTCTTCCTTGTACACCATGTGAGGAAGCAGGGAGATTCCCGCAACAGGTTCAACAGATTCAATGGTACAAAAGGCATCATTGGGGCTGCTGACACAATGTTTCTTCTCGACAAGGAAAATGAGTACACTGATCAGGCTACACTGAGTATAAAGGGCAGAGATCTTCAGTACAAAGAGCTGACGATACGCTTCAATGACTACAAGTGGGAGTTGGTCAGTGAGAAAACACAGGAGCAGATATCTCAGGAGTACACGCCCGATATATTATTCAGGCTTATAGATTTCCTGAGAGATCGCAGGACGTGGAGAGGCTCGGCAACTGAATTACTTGAAGAGCTTGGCGAAGAGTCGGTCGCGCCAAATGTTCTTACCAAGTATGTAAATCAGTATCGTATGAGCCTGCTTATTGATGAAGGTATTGAGTACACCTACAGAAGGACACATTCCGAAGGAAGAGTACTCTCCTTCCAAATCTGTGACGGCTGTGACGGTCGTGACGGTCAGGAGGACAACTCCCGCTAACACCGTCACAACTGTCACGACCGACACGAAGAATCCTCCGATGTTTACTCCCGAAGAAACTTTGGCGTTTCTTGAGAACAATGGTATCATTGATTTGAGGGACGTCGAAGATAATATGAGAAAAGCACGAAAGGAGAAGATTCTTAAAGAACACCCTTATAAAATATATCAGGGCAAAGATGGCAGGTGGAGAACATATCTGCCGGATGATTCCAAATCAGAAGGCCGCAGACTGATAGTAAAAACAGATCTTGAGGAATTGGAAACATTAATATGCCAGCACTATGAATCAATCAGGGCTGACAAGTTCAAAGATGTATGTACTCTTGAAAACCTGTATCCTGCATGGATCGAATATAAGAGTGTTCACGTATGTGCAACAACAGTAATACGTATCAAGAAAGACTGGCGCAAGTATTATGAGAATGCTGCGATCGTTAAGAAGCCTATCAGGAAGATCACTAAGCTTGAGATAGACACCTGGGTCCACAAGATGATCCGTGAGCATGAGATGAATGCTCATAAGTACGGTAATTTCTCAGTAATACTCAGACAGCTGCTCGAATTCGCTGTAGACAGCGAGATCATTGAAAAGAATCTGTTTCTGGATGTCAGGATCAACAGGCGAAGGGTTCTGGTTCCGGAGGTGAAAAAGCCTGACCATACTCAGGTATTCACCAAGTCAGAAGAAAACATGCTCATAGAAAGAGCATGGAAGGCCTTCAATAAGAGAGAGAACTACAAACAGTGGTATGTTCCGCTTGCAGTGATCTTTCTCTTTTACACGGGTCTTCGCCTTGGTGAGATTTCTGCTCTTAAGTTTGAGGATATCACAGGCAACAGCATGCTTGTAAACAGGCTGGTCCGCTTCCCGACAGGGGAGATCGTTGATCACACCAAGGGCACCTATGGCAGCAGAGCAGTTCCGCTCATACCTCAAGCAGCGGAAATCATTGATCTGATAAGGACTCACCGGCAGGAAAAAGGCCTGGATATCGATGGCTATATATTCTGCCCTAATGAAAAACCTGTCAGCACCTACAATGCGATAGAGAGGGCTCTTAAGAAGTATTGCCGGGATCTTGGCATAGAAGAGCGCAGTCCTCATAAGGAGCGAAAGACTTTCACCTCTGCTCTTATAAGCAATGGTGTCAGTATCAACACCGCCAGACAACTTGCCGGGCATGTTGACGAGAGGACTACCCTGAGTAATTACTGCTATGACAGGAGTGAGGATGATGAAAAACTTGCTCAGATCACATACGCTTTGACCAGTTAACACCCTAAAAACACTAAGTGTATCCAAGTGTATCCAGAAATTTGGATACACTTATCAGGCTCCATGTGTAATACTCGAGCACATAAACCCCAGTAAAATCAACGGCTTCAAGAAAAAAGGTCTCCGTTTTCGGAGACCAATTCTTGGAGCTGATGGGGGGAGTCGAACCCCCAACCTTCTCGTTACGAATGAGATGCTCTGCCATTAAGCTACATCAGCGAATGAGATGCTCTGCCATTAAGCGTTTATCGGAGGAGCGAAGCCGACGGAGATCAAGGTTTCCGACCTTACGGCAACGCCGTATGATCCGGAGGAAACCTTACATCAGCAGGTTGCGCATCGCGCTCTGTAAATATAACAGAGCGCGATTAATAATTCAATCAGTTTTTATTCCTTGTCTTCGAGTTTTGGTGCTTCCTCTGAAACCGTCTGCACAAGTTTTGTCACCAGAAGAGCAACGTTGAGAAATGCTATAGCTACTGTAAGCCCGGTAGAGGCTCCGGCCGCCTTTTCCATGATTTTCTTTGTGTTGATTTTCATTTCTCCTCCTTCCGTCTGCATCCGGGTGCAGATCCTCTAAGCAACACTGGTATCTGCCGGAGGTATCAGGCCTCCGGAAAACTTATATTGAATACAGATTGTTATTTGAAAACTCCGGATTCGAAGTTATGTCGATCCCCAGCGCTCTTACAGCCCTTTCGTCCTTGTCGGAAAGGATGGCGGTGCAGTGCGCAATGCATCCGTTCAGGTTAGGGATTTCCTTGAGCGCGAGCTCTGCGAACGGGTTTATAAGTTTGGTCAGCGTGAGCGCCATGATGACTTCCTCAAGGTTGAGGCTGGTCTTGTCGTGGAAAATGCTCGCCTTTGTGCTCGACATGCTCTCGAAGATCGGAGGCGATATGATGAGCATGTCATCCTGTATGCCTGCCAGCTTCTTGATTGCGTTGAGCACCATAGCAGCTGTCGCTACCATTCTTCGCGATGATCTTCCGGTCACGATCGTACCGTCAGGCAGCTGCATTGCGGAAACTACTACGTTCTCGTATCTCTGAGGGTTCTGCGCTCTCTTGATATCAGCGTATTCCTCAGCTGCAGCAACGACCGGTCTGTCATATCTGGATGCTCCTACCTCCTCCATGAGGAGCTTGCATCTCTGAAGCGTGGCGTCTTCGATTGTGCCCTTTCTGTATGAGCACTCCGCGATCAGGTATCTGCGGACGATCTCCTGCTTAGCTGCTTCTCGGCAGACCTCGTCGTCGGTGATCGCAAAACCGCATCTGTTCACGCCCATATCGGTCGGCGACTTATAGCCTTCGTCCGATCCGGTGATGGCATGGAGAATTCTCCTCAGCACAGGGAACGCATCTATGTCTCTGTTGTAGTTAACTGCAGTCTGACCGTAAGCATCAAGATGGAACGGATCGATCATGTTGAAATCCTTGAGGTCTGCCGTTGCAGCCTCATAGGCGATGTTCACAGGGTGCTTCAGCGGCAGGTTCCAGATAGGAAATGTCTCAAACTTTGCGTATCTGGCTTTGCGGCCTCTCTTATATTCGTGGTAGACCTGCGAGAGCGACGTCGCGAGCTTTCCTGAGCCTCCGCCCGGACCCGTAACGACGATCAGCGGTCTCGATACCTCGATGTACGGATTGGCTCCGTAGCCTGCTTCAGAAACGATCGTATCCACGTCTGTCGGATAACCTTTTGTGAACATGTGCTTATAAGTGCGTATCCCGCGCCTTTCAAGCTTGGCCATGAACTGGTTGACGGACGGAGCGTCCTCATATCTTGTGACAACTACGGAATTGACCGAAAGATCATAGCTCCTGAACTCGTCTATAAGTCTCATGACCTCCAGATCGTATGTGATTCCGAAGTCCTGGCGGGTCTTACTCTTTATGATGTCGCCGGCATAGATGCAGATGATAATCTCTGCCTGGTCGCTCATCCTCTGCAGGAGTTTGATCTTGGCGTTCTCGTCAAACCCAGGAAGAACTCTCATAGCGTGTTTGTCTTCTACCAGCTTGCCGCCGAATTCAAGATACAGCCTGCCTTCTCCGCTTTCTATCCTTTCAAGAATGTATTTCGACTGCTCCTCGATGTATTGTTCTGCGCTGAAACCTTCTTTTCTCATATCAACCTCTTCTTTTTTATGAAGGCATTACCTCTATCTCGAGTATGTTGCGTCTCGAGAAAAACCTGTCGAATTTGATCTTGTAGTCTACGGATATCTTTCCGTACCCCTCCTCGTCGAGATTTTCCTCGAGTTTGTTGGTGTATACTTCGAGATTCACCGATGACATCTTAGGGATCTGATATCTCGTTATGTTGAGGATGCCCGGTTTAAGCGTCATATCCATGCCCTCGTCTTCCTCATCTCTGGCGTATTTGCGTATGCGAATAGAGCCGTCCTCGAGTTTGAACAGAGTACGGATATCTTCCGCACCGAACGCTTCCGCTTCTTCATAGGTGATGTATGTCGCATTGTTGCGCGAATACACGGTGCCTTCGGTAAGGATCTCCATCGAGTCCTCAAGCTCCAGTTCGCGACGGAATGCTTCTCCGCTCGGTTTGAGGTTCTCGATATATTGGGTGCTTGTAATCTTCAGATTGACGCTTTTTTTCATAACAGAAATATTTTATAACATTTGACATAACTGACACAATATCGACATATTTGAAAACTTTAATAAATCATGTACAATTATTATTATTTTTAAGTTTCATTTTAGCTTTGGACTATACTATATATATGGAAAGGAAACGGCAGAGACATTTCTGCCATGCAGGTAAATGAAAAATGGATGAAAATGAAAAAAACATAGTCAGTTTTGACAGGCAAATCGAGGAGCCTGAACCGGAACCGGTCAAAACGGTCGAGATAGAATACCCGAAAACGATCATCGACGAACCAGCTCACGCAGCTCCGACAGGCCCGGCTCACAGCAAGCCGAAAGAGAAAAAATACGTAACTAAAGGAGCTCTCATCGCATGTATGATACTGACGATGATACTCAGCTCCCTGCTTGGCGCGTTCATATCCGGCGCATATTTCGCAAAAACGACGTCTGATGGCAGAGCAGACAGACACGATTCTGAGCTGTCACAGCTCGACCTCGGTGATGCTACCGGCAGTGAGCTCACTGTTGCGCAGATAGTCGACAAGAATGAGGACGCAGTAGTTGAGATCCTGATGTCAGGTACTCAGCAGAATATGTGGGGTCAGCTGCAGCTCGTACAGGGCGCAGGCTCAGGTGTCATCGTAAGAGAAGACGGCTACATAGCTACAAACTATCATGTAATTCAGGGAGCCAACAAGGTAGAGGTAACACTGCACAACGGTGAATCATATACCGCCCGTATAATCGGAAGCGATCCGGCCAACGACATCGCTGTTATCAAGATCGATGCTAAGGGACTCACTACAGCAACGATCGGCGACAGCAGCACAGTAGATGTAGGTGATCTGGCAGTCGCAATCGGCAACCCGCTCGGACAGCTCGGCGGAACAGCAACCACAGGCATCATAAGCGCACTCGACAGAACGCTCGACATAGAAGGCACCACGCTGACTCTGATGCAGACTGATGCTGCCATCAACGGCGGCAACTCCGGCGGCGGGCTCTTCAACAACAAAGGTGAGCTTATCGGTATTGTTGAATCAAAGGCTTCTGCGGTAGGAGTTGAGGGACTCGCATTCGCACTGCCTATCAACAACGTATCTCCTATTATCAATGATTTCATCGAGAACGGAGGCAACACCCAGACAGCAGAAGCTACACCGGCCGTAGGTATCGTTATAAGCGATGTTTCGGAAGAGAACGCCCAGTACTACGGACTTGAATCTGCCGGAGTATATATCGCACAGGTAACAGGTGAGAACGCCAGAACGGCAGGATTCCAGACAGAAGACCGCATCGTTTCGTTCAACGGCAAGCAGATCAATGACAGCAATGAATTCATCACACTTGTAAGAAAGTGCAAGGTCGGCGATACAGTCTCAATAGTCGTCAGCAGAAAAGGCCAGCAGATCGAGATCAAGACCGTACTTGAAGAACTGCAGCAGCAACAGCCTTGACCGTAAGCAGTCACATCCACAAAAATATCCCCGCGCGCCAGCGCGGGGATTTATTTTCTTAAATAATGAGCGGATCCTACTCGTTTTCGCCCATGGCTTCCATTTTTTTGCCAAGCGCAAAGACGAACTCCTTGAGCGCCTTCACATGGGCATCAGCCTCATATCTTGCCTCGCTGTCACGTCCGGCATTGATAGCTTCCATAATGCGGTTGTGCTGCTCGGCCGTCGACTCGTAAAGTGAAAAGTCATCATAGTACAGATATCTGAATCTCAGCGAGAGCTCCTGTACATACTTGACCAGCTCGCTCAGCGTTTCGTTTCCGCTGCACTTTACGATGAAGTTATGGAACTTTTCATCGAGCTCGATGATGTGCTCCTTGTCATCAGCTTTTTCGATCGCTTCCTCATATTCAGCGGCGATCGCTCTGAGCTCATCTTTCTCCTCATCGTTGATCCTCTGAGCTGCGAGCTTCGCTACAAAGCCTTCCATATCTTCTCTCACTTCGAACACGTCGAGCATGTCCTTGATCGAGATGTTGGCGACATAAGCGCCGCGTCTCGGCTCCACCTTTACCAGTCCGTCATCGGAAAGTCTCTTGATGGCTTCCCTGATAGGTGTACGGCTAACATTCATCTTCTCAGAAAGATCGATCTCCATCAGTCTTGTCTGGGATACGATCTCGCCTGTAAGGATCTTGTGCTTTAACTCCAGATACACCAGGTCTTTTAAAGGCTTCTGTACCTTAAGTTGGATATCAGTCATGTCTTCCCTCTCTATCTATTTGCCTGTATCGGTCAGCCACGCCCTGATTGAGGCGTCTTTTGTTGCCATCTCAGCAAGAGTGGCAAGTCCTTTGCCGGCTTTTTCGATGTCTCTATAGTAAGCAACCATTGTAGGGCCGCTTCCGCTCATCAACACTTCTTCTGCATCAAGTTCTTCAAGCATCATCTTCTTTAATGAAGCAGCCTTCTTGTCTGCCTTGAGCGTATACTTTTCCATATCATTGACGAAGATTTTTCCGGCACCGTTTGCGTCAGTATAACCGATCTCATCAAAGGCTTTGTAAGCAGCCTTCGTCAGGACCGCGGTACCCGGATTCGCCATGATGACGTACCTTGGGATGCTTTCTGCTCTTTCAATTATATCGCCTATGCCGTAAGTCCATGCTGCATCGCTCGCCTCTTCGAGTCCTTCGAGTCCTTCGAGCACTTTCCGGTTGCGATAAGCATTCATGAATGTTGAGAAAGGAACATCAGCTCCGAAGCTGGCTCCTATACGCATAAGCTCTCTCAGCGTGAACGGTCTTCCTGTCATCTCGTTGAGGCCCAGAAGACAAGCCGCTGCGTTGGCGCTGCCTCCGCCGATACCTGCCGAGACCGGAAGATCCTTGCGGATATCTATGAGCATGGTATATGTCAGGCCGTAGTCCGCAGGATCGCCCTGTCCGAGCGCATCCGTAAAAGCCTTGACAGCTCTGAACGCCAGATTGTCCATGTCCGTCGGAATTGTTTTTGCATCCGTACATAAATATACAACAATGCCATTTACAGTGCAATGAGGCAACTTGTATTTTGTTGCTTTTTGAGTACATTTTTCTATACTCAGCACATCATGGAGACCCAGGCCCTGCATGAACGAAACTATGTCATGGTAGCCGTCAGCCCGTTTTCCGGTGATCTCGAGGGACAGATTTATTTTTGCATGAGCGTTAAGTGTAATTTTATCCATGGTCAATGAAACAGGGGAGGTTTCGCTCCCCTGAAGTCGTCCTTTTATTTTTTCTTTGTGCCCTTACTCTTGGAGCTGTTCTTTTCTGCCTTTCTGTAGGCTTTCAGGGCTTCTATGGAACGGTCTGCTTTATTGACAGGAGCCGGTGCGTGTACGTGATAAACGTTGTTGAGGAGTTCTGCGCAGTTATCTATTTTTTGCGGCTGCGGCTCCGGAGATTTCCTGGCCTTGCGGGCTTTCTTCTTAGCTTCTTTAGCCTCTTTTTTGGCCTGCTCGGCTTTGACTTCCTCTATGCTCTTGCCTGTTCTTTTTGCTTCTCTGTATGGATTGAACGCCTGCTCCTTAGGCTCATCTTTAGGCTCTTCCTCCTGCTTTTCGTTGTTCTGGCGGAGAGAGAGCACCATGATTCCACCGAACATAACGAACATCATGCCCATGTTCACCATGTTGTTGATTCTCTGGTTGTAAGTCTTGAAGGTAACAGTCTTGTCAGCGCCGAGAACGTTGCCCTCGTTGTCGACGAGATCACCGCTTACTACAAGTTTATACTCCGAGTTGTTCTTTGCAACGAAGCCCTTGTCTGTGTCAGCAAGAACCAGTACGAGTCCCTTTTCCTTATCACTGAAGAGAACCTGAACAGGAATAGTCTTGCCGTCCGGATCATAGATTGCGAATTTATTGGCATTTGCAGCTGTTGCTTCATCGGAATCCATAGCGTTGCTGAAAGTCAGCTTTACGCCAAGATTCTCCATAGATGTGTTTGACTGGCCGTCTTCAGGATACGATGACACCAGATCGAATCCGCCTTCAGCAAAACAGAATGCCGAAGCGGCCATTATCATGATCGACGTAAGTATTGCGATCAGACTTGCTTTCTTCATTAATTGATCCTCCGTTATGTGCGTCTTCTCCTGAAGAACTCTTTCAGTATGGCCGAACACTCTTCAGCCAGGACGCCTCTGGTTATTTCTATGCTGTGGTTAAGCCTTTTGTCGTTTGCTATGTTGTATAGGGATCCGCATGCCCCTGTCTTGGGATCATCAGCGCCTATAACCAGCCTCGCCATTCTCGCGAGAACCATTGCACCCGAGCACATGCTGCAGGGCTCAAGGGTAACATACATAGTCGCGCCCGGAAGCCATTTTGCTCCCAGCGCAGCTTCAGCAGCCTCAAGGGCGATCATCTCCGCATGCGCAGATGATCTTCGCGCGGTCTCCACCATGTTATGCGCCCGCGCGATGATCTGCCCGTCTTTCACTATAACGGCGCCGACGGGCACCTCGCCCTCTTCGGCAGCCCCGGCCGCTTCTTTCAGCGCCTCGAGCATGAATTTTTCATCATCGCCTGCGCATATAATTTCGTCAAAAACCATAGCCGAAATATTGTATCACAAACCTGTTTGAAATATCAAGAAAAGCCGTATCACAGAAATACATATTTAATCAGATAAAGGAACGGGTTCACGTCGTAAATCACCTTCGCGGCTGTGGTCATCTGAAGCGCCTTCATCATCGGTGCCACATGCTCAGGTGATACGAGAGTCGTGACCGGTATGAGCAGGGCTACGGCGATCCAGGCCAGCATGAGTCCCCTCACAAGGCCGAGCACCATACCGAGCACCCTGTCAGCAAAGCCTACTACTATTGACTCCTCACGTAAGCTCTTTATGATCATTCTGAGAATAAACATTACTAAACTGACCGCCAGGATTATCAGGGCAAAAGCAATAATACCCATCGCAATCTCTGTCAGTCTGTCTGCCACTGCATCCGCAGCCTTATCCGCAGCTTCGCCGAATATTCCTACGAGCGATTTTGAGAGAACGCCTTCGCCTGTTCCGTCAGGCGACACGACCGATCCGAAAAACGAGCTTACACCTTCTTCGGACGAGGGATCCCCCGCAAGCTCATCGCCGCGTATCAACTCAAAAATGCGGCTGTGCATCGTTTTCTCGAGCTGTGTCGTCAGCAGAAAGGCTTTAAGCTTGTCCTTGAAATAAACTCCGAGACCGATGCCGCCTAATATGCAAAGCATTTTTAATACCGTATCGCCTACACCTTTTATGGCTCCTCTGAGCACCGCTATAAGGACAATCAGGCCTACGGCTCCGTCTATCATCCACCATTCAATAGTATTCATGCGTATATTCTACCACATAATAATGCCGCTGTAAGCAAAAGGTCTGCTGATTTACAGGAACAGACAGAAAACAGCCGGCTCATGTATGCCGGATATCTGATATTGCACTGTTTTTTATATTGAAAAAGACAATACAAAGTTTTCTGAATTCGTGCACAAAAATACATATAAAATTCAGTATTTGCAAGGGTTTGAGGGAATGCAAACAATTTGACGGCTCACTACTGTGGTGCTATTATTAGGGTATGTTAGAAAAGTGGGCCCTCATGCCAAAAGGGGCGTGTTGGCTTGCGCTTTATATATATTTTTTACGGAGGTATACAGCGATGGAAAAGAAAACCCCGCTCTATGATACCCATCTTAAGTACGGCGGCAAGATAGTCGAATTCGGCGGCTTCCTTCTTCCGGTTCAGTACGGATCAGGTGTCAAAGCAGAGCACATGGCAGTCAGAACTCAGTGTGGATTGTTCGATGTTTCCCACATGGGCGAAGTACTCGTTCAGGGTGAGAAAGCAAAGGACTTCCTCAACCTGCTTCTGACAAACGATTACACAGACCTTCAGCCGGGATACGCAAGATATTCCCCTATGTGCAATGAGAACGGCGGCACTGTCGATGACCTCATTGTATATATGAAGGGCGAAAACGACTACTTCGTAGTAGTCAACGCAGCTAACACCGATAAGGACTTCGCATGGATGTGCGATCACAAGATCGACGGCGTAGAGCTCACTAACGTAAGCGACCAGTACGGTCAGGTAGCACTCCAGGGACCTAACGCAGAGACTATCCTTAAGAAAGTAGTTGATGAGAAGTACATCCCTGCAGGCTACTACACATGCATCTTCGACGGAGATTTCCAGGGCATCCCTGTAATGATCTCCCGCACAGGCTACACAGGCGAGGACGGATTCGAAATTTACATGCCGGCAGACAAGGCTCCTGATGTATGGGAAGCTCTGATTGCTGCAGGTAAGGATGACGGACTCATTCCATGCGCACTCGGTGCAAGAGATACTCTGAGAATGGAAGCTGCAATGCCTCTTTACGGACATGAGCTCAACGATGAGATCAGCCCGAGAACAGCAGGCCTCGGCTTCGCAGTAAAGATGAACAAGCCTGACTTCATCGGCAAGGCTGCTCTCGAAGCAGATCAGCCGCTCAAGGAGAGAAGAGTCGGCCTCAAGGTAACCGGCCGCGGAATCCTCAGAGAGCATCTCGATGTTTACAGAGACGGCGAGATCGTTGGTCACACAACATCCGGCACATTCCTGCCTTATCTCGGAAGCTCATACGCGATGGCTATCGTCAAGTCCGAAGCACGCGAGATCGGCGCTCCTTGCCAGGTAGACGTAAGAGGCCGCATGGTAGACTGCGAGATGGTAGGTCTCCCATTCTACAAGAGAGCTAAGTAATTAAAATTGTTAGTCTTCCGCGTTCAGCGGATCAGATAAACCGATATCATTAATTCCAACTTATATAAAAAGGAGATTAGAACGATGATTGATCCAAAAGAACTTAAGTACACAAAGGATGATGAATGGGTACGTTTCGAAGGAGACGAAGCTTATGTAGGAATCACTGATTATGCTCAGAGCGAGCTCGGCGACCTCGTATTCGTTAACCTCCCTGAGGTAGATGATGAGGTAGTTGCAGGCGAGCCATTTGGTGATGTTGAGTCTGTAAAGGCTGTTGCTGACGTATTCTCGCCGGTTTCCGGAGTTGTTCTGGAAGTAAACGAAGATCTTCTTGATGACGCTGCTCTGATCAACAACGATCCTTATGGCGCATGGTTCATCAAGGTTGGAAGCATCTCCGCATGTGAGGACTTCATGACAGCTGATGAGTACGATGAGTACAGAGGATAATCCCCTCATCAAAAGACATATTTGACATTTTTATAAGGAGGAACTAAATTGGGCACTTTTATTCCTAACACCAAGGAAGAGCAACTGAAAATGCTCAACGAGATCGGATATAAGGATTTCGATGACCTCTTTAAAGTGATTCCTGAAGAAGCCAAGGTCAAAGGCGAACTCAATCTTCCTGATGGAATGAGCGAGATCGAAGTTGCCCGCAAGGTAGAGGGACTTGCAGCAAAGAACGTTATCTTCCGTTCGATCTTCCGCGGCGCCGGCTCGTACAACCACTATGTACCATCTGCCGTTGACGCGATCGCCAACAAAGAAGAATTTGTTACGGCGTATACACCTTACCAGGCTGAGATCAGCCAGGGCATCCTCCAGTCGATCTTTGAGTATCAGACAATGATCGCTGAAATCACCGGCATGGACATCGCTAACGCTTCCATGTACGATGGCGCTTCCGCAGCTGCTGAAGCATGCTGGATGTGCAAAGACAGAAGGCACAGCACATTCTATGTATCCGGCGCTCTCGATGAGAGGATCCTTACAGTAATCAACACATATTCATTCGGAAGAGGCAGCAAGGTCGTAGTCATCCCTGCAAAGGACGGCGTTACAGACAAAGAAGCTCTCGCAAAGGCTCTTGCTGACGATAATGAAGCAGCCTGCTTCCTGATGCAGTATCCTAACTTCTACGGTATCGTAGAAGACGCTGAAGAGCTCTGCAAGATCACCCACGACGGCGGAGCGAAGTTCATCATGTACTGCCATCCGCTCGCACTTGGCGCTCTGAAGAGCCCTGGCGAAATCGGAGCTGATATCGCAGTCGGTGAGGGACAGCCTCTCGGACTCGGACTCGAGTTCGGCGGTCCATACCTCGGATTCCTGTCGACACGTCAGGAGAACATGCGTCAGATCCCTGGCAGACTTATCGGTGAAACAGTAGACACAAGAGGCGACAGAGGCTTCGTTCTGACCATCCAGGCCAGAGAGCAGCACATCCGCCGCGAGAAAGCCAGCTCCAACATCTGCTCCAACGAAGCATGGTGCGCACTGAGAGCAGGCATCTATCTCTCGACAATCGGCCCTGCAGGTTATGAGCAGGTAGCAGCACTCTGCTCGTCCAAAGCTCATTACATGGCTGAAGAGCTCGAGAAGATCGGCATGAAGCGCTGCTTCGAGGGCGAGTTCTGGAACGAGTTCGCTACAACATGCCCTGATGCTGACAAACTGCTCGCAGCTCTTGAAGAGAAAGGCATTCTCGGCGGACTCAAGCTCTGCTGCGGCTGCTGCGATGCCGGCTGCGACACAGACTGCATCCTGTGGTGCTGCACAGAGCTGAACAGCAAAGAAGATATCGATGAAGTCATAGCTATCGCAAAGGAGGTGTTCTAAGATGAAATTAATATTCGAGAAGAGCATTCCTGGTAGAGGACAAGATATCTTCCCTGCATGCGATGTTCCTGTGAAGCTGCCTGCAGCTCCTCTTCGCGAGAAGAAGGCACATCTCCCTGAGATCTCCGAGAACGAGATGGGAAGACACTACACAGCTCTTGCTAAGAGAGCTCACGGAGTCAACGACGGATTCTATCCGCTCGGCTCCTGCACAATGAAGCACAATCCTAGAATCAACGAGAAGATGGCGGCTCTTCCTGGATTCGCCAAACTGCATCCGCTGCAGCCTGCACATACCGTACAGGGAGCTCACGAGCTCATCGCTGAACTCGAGAAATTCCTCTGCGAAATCACAGGCATGGCAGGAGTTACATTCCAGCCTGCAGCCGGAGCTCACGGCGAGTTCACAGGCCTTCTCCTGATCAAGGCATATCACACAGACAGAGGCGACACAGAGCGTAACGAGATCATCGTACCTGACGCTGCTCACGGCACAAACCCTGCTTCAGCAACAATGGCAGGCTACAAGACCATCGTTATCAAGTCGAACGAGAACGGCACAGTCGACATCGATGACCTCAAGGCTCACCTCGGTCCTAAGACTGCAGGTCTGATGCTGACCAACCCTAACACAGTTGGTCTCTTCGACCCTAACATCATGGAGATCACAAGACTCGTCCATGAGGCAGGCGGACTCTGCTACTATGACGGAGCTAACCTCAACGCTGTAATCGGTATCGTACGTCCTGCAGACATCGGATTCGACGTAATCCACATGAACCTGCACAAGACATTCTCGACACCTCACGGCGGCGGCGGTCCTGGCAGCGGCCCTTGCGCATACAAGGATTTCCTGGCACCATTCGCACCGGGCCTCGTATGCAAGGACGGCGAAAATTACGAGAGAGCTGAGAAGTCCATCGGTAACCTGACAGGCTTCTACGGCAACTTCCTCGTAATGGTCAAGGCTTACACATACCTGCTGACCATCGGCAAAGAGGTATACACTCTTGCTCAGAACGCTGTACTGAACGCAAACTACATGCAGGAGAAGCTGAAAGATATCTATCCGATCGCCTTCGATACAACCTGCATGCACGAGTTCGTAATCGGTCTCGATCCGATCTACAGAAAGACTCACGTTTCGGCTCTGGACGTAGCCAAGGCCCTCCTCGACTACGGCATCCATCCACCTACAATCTACTTCCCTCTGATCGTCCACGAGGCCCTCATGATCGAGCCTACAGAGACAGAGACGAAGGAGACCCTCGACGAGGCTATCACAGCATTCCGCGAGATCTACGACCGCATCTTCAATGCTCCTGAGAGCGTGCAGATGGCACCGCAGACCACACCGGTACTGAGACTCGACGACACAAAGGCGGCGAGAGAACCGCATCTGCGTTTCACATTCGAATAACCATTGAATGCACAAGAAAAACTCCGGAGAAAATCCGGAGTTTTTTTATGCAAAAAGAAGAGGCTTCATAAACTACTGTCAGGTAACTCGAGCACGCCGGCACTAAATGGTTTCGCTGTAAATCATGCCGTTGGAGTTTTCGTTGTATTTACTTTATAGACTCCCGCAAGTATCAGAATGATTCCAAGCAGGTATGCTGCTGAAAATGGTTCGCCCAGAATGAGTACTCCTGCCAGCAGCGATATGACCGGGATAAGATTTGTAAAGACAGTTGCCCTGGCTGCATCCAGGTATGTTACCGCGTAGTTCAGCATAGCGAAAGCCATTACAGACGACGCAATGGAGAGATAAAGCACCGGAAATATCACATATTTATCTGTAACAGCTTCCAGCAGTATTGGAGCAAAGCCTCTGCCTTCCAGTATGACAGCTGAGGCAGTAAAGAATACGAACCCCATCACCATCATCACGAAAGTCCTCTCGTATGCTGTAAACTCATCAGCCATAGACCTGCTTAGCAGTGTGAATCCTGCTCCTGCGGTCACTGCAAGCACCAGAAACAGTATACCTGCCGGCTGTACGGCTCCGCCGCCTGCCTGCGACAGTGATATGACTGCGACACCGGCAACCGAGCACAGTATCCACCCGTATGCGCTTCCGGGCACCTTTTCGTTCAGAAAAATACCGGATCCGATCGCCGTCACGACCGGTATAAGCGATATCATGATGCCTGCAAATGATGAATTAGTGAGCCTGATGCCATTAGCCTCTCCTATGAAGTATATGATTGGCTGGAACAGTCCAAGCAGAAACAGACTTCTCAGATTTTTCCCCTTGAAATTGAGCTTTATCACCCCTGTTGCCGCAAGAAGAAGCATGATCACCACGCTTGCTCCGAACCTCAGCGCCAGCATGATAGATGAAGAAGTGTGCTCAAGAGCTATGCGCGAAAACATGAAGCTCAGTCCGAATATGAAATTCGAAAGCAACGCAGCAGCTGTCGCAATCTTTATTTTATCTGCATTCCCTTTTCCCATACTGTTTTTACCCGAATAAAGTCCATACCCTGAAAAAGGGATCTGCATCTGCAGATCCCTTTGATTTTCCTAAAGCCAAGATCTATAGCTTAGAGTCTTGCGGCTTCCATAATAGCCTCTGCAAACGAAGGATGTGGATGGATGATGTTCGCAACTTCCTCGAGCATCATTCCTCTGCCGATTGCTACTGCGAGCTCACCGATAAGGTCGGAAGCTCTGCCGCAGAGCAGGTGAGCGCCAATGATCTTGTGATCGTCAGCTCTTGCAACAAGCTTTACGAAACCTCTGTCGAGTCCCGCAATGATAGTCTTGCCGTTTGCGGACATCGGGTACTTCTTTGTGATGACTTCGATTCCTGCTTCCTTTGCCTCATCAGCAGTCATTCCGACTACAGCTATCTCAGGGTCTGTGTAGATGCAGCTCGGTACTGTACCCATGTTGATTGTAGCCTGGCAGCCGTTGATCAGAGCTACTGCGTTGCGGCCTTCTGCGGATGCGGTGTGTGCAAGCTGGATTCCGCCGATGCAGTCGCCGATAGCGTAAACGCCCTTTATCGGAGTCTCATAATTCTCGTCAACCTTGATGAATCCCTTGCCGTCCTGAAGGTCAGGATACTCCCTGAGCAGTTCTTCACTGAATACTCCTGCTGTGTTTGGTCTTCTGCCTACGCACATCAGAACCTTGTCTGCCTTCACCTGGACTTCTTCGCCCTTCTTGTTCTTGAGTGTAACGACCAGCTTGTCGCCGTCCTGCTCGATCTTCTGAACAGGAGACGCAACGTGCACGTCTACACCCTTCTTCTCGAGTGTCATCTTGATGCTGCGGCCGATCTCCTTGTCGATGATCGGGAGCAGTCTGTCCAGTCCTTCAATTACAGTAACGTGATCGCCAAGATCTGCATAGATCGTAGCAAACTCGATGCCGATGACTCCACCGCCGATAATGACGAACTCAGGAATCTCTTCTGCACCCATGTCGAGCAGCTCTGTGCTGTCTACAACTCCCGGCAAATCATATCCAGGAATAGGCGGCATGAACGGCTTCGATCCTGTCGCTACCATGATATTCTCTGCAGTATACTCCTCGCCATTGATCACAACGCGGTGCGGAGCGACTACCTTGGCCTCGCCCTCGATGAGGTCGATCTTTTTCTTCTTGATAAGGCCGCTGATACCGTTTCTCAGAGTATCGAGCACCTCATCCTTGCGCTCTCCGATCCTTGCACGGTTAGCGCGCAGTCCGTCACACTCAACGCCGACTTCAGCGCCGTGTGCGGCGTCTCTGTAGACGTCAGAGGAATGCATGAGTGCCTTTGTAGGGATGCATCCTCTGTTGAGGCAGGTACCTCCTACGCGGTCTTTCTCTGCGATCGCAACTTTCATGCCGAGTTCTGCTGCATAGAATGCTGCCTCATAGCCGCCAGGGCCTGCTCCGATGATCAGGAGATCATAATTGAATTCGCTCATTTCGAAATTCCTTTCTTTTAGTATATTTTATTGTATTAAATTGACTTTGCTATAAGCCCCAATATCTCGTGTGCTGTCGCAGACGTGCCCTCCGGCAAACGGGCGCTGAGACCTCGTATGTCTCCGGCATCGTATCTGCAGTCCCTGATGAGGTTTTCCAGAATATCGAACACCTCTGTCTCAAGTGAGTCGGAATAGATGCGGCAGTCTTTGATATATTCGCCTTTCATCTCAAGCTGGATCTCGACTCCGCCCCATTCGAATCTGTGCTCAATGTTTCTCGTGAACGGTATTTTTGTGCCAAGCCTCCATTCTTCAGACGCGTACTTATCGAGAAGCGCCTGCGGGATCTCCGGAAGATCCTCCATTATAGCTTCACAGCCGTATTCTCTGGATGCTGCTCTTACCATTGCATCCTGCATGGCGAGTATGAGCTCTTTTGTATCTGCGGATCTCAGAGCACCGTCCACGTGTTCTCTGAGATTCGTCACTCTGGACCTGACTGACTCTACGCCTTTTGACTTCAGCTTGGCAGCCGGCACGTTCAGATATCTGGACAGATCATCTCCTTTTACGTCCATCATGATGGTGCCATGGTGGTAGTTGAAGCCATGCGATGAAAAATACGCGTGCCCTGAGAACTTTCTGCCGGTGACCGTAAGGTCGTTTCTTCCTGTTTTGGCAGCGTTGATACCGAGCAGCCTGCACGCAAGCAGTATCACATCCGTCTGCCTTTCCACATCGAAGAGTCCGTCCTTTGAGATGAACGTGAAGTTGAGGTTGCCAAGATCGTGATAGACCGCACCTCCGCCCGACATGCGGCGTGCCAGGTAAATACCATCGCGCTTTATCGCCTCAACATTGCATTCACGCCAGGGATTCTGATTCTTTCCGATGACAACGGTATGAGCGTTCTGCCAGAGGAATATAGTCATTACGTCATCCTCTGCATTCATCGTAAGATGCTCTTCAGCGGCAAGGTTTATGTACGGATTGGTGCAGTCAGTTTTTATGACTCTAAGTCTGCACATCGTTTTCACCCTCTATTACCGCATCTTCTGCGGCGTCCTCTGTCTCCTCAATACTCTCTTCTCTTTCTTCGAACGCTTCCTCTTCCTCAGTGGAAATATCCGTATTTATATCACCTTCAGGAGTTTTCAGCGTCGAAGGATCGATCGGCTCAGGACGAGGCTTGTCAGTCCTGTAGAATGTTGAGTAATAATTGTCTCCACGCCTTATGTTGCCGTTTTTGTCGACAAAAAGATCGCCCATCCAGTGGGTCCTGATGACTCCGTTTCTGTAGTCCCACTTCTCAACGTGGTCTTCATACACTGAGTCCTCTCCGCTGTAGTCGTAGCCGTATTTCTCGGCATAGCTTCTGTCGTAGTGGCTGAATGACAGATAGGTTAGTGTGATCTCATCGCCTTCTATGATTATGTCTTCAAAGTCGCGTTCTATGGCGTATCTGCCCTGCATCGCCTTGCGCATCTCTTCGACAGATCTGAAAGTTGTTCTCTCTACATGCACGATCGTGAAGTTTATCATGAAGCCGATCAGAGCAACCAAAGCAATAAGCCCCAGCGCAATAAGCAGTCTGCGGTTTCTCTGTCTTATTTGCCATTCCCTGGCCCATGCGGCAGCATCTCTTCTGTCCTGATCCATATCCAAATTTTACCAACAAAGCGGCTCTATCTCAACAGCCTCAGAAACAAAGGCCGGCACTTCATGTGTCGGCCTTCATTCAAATCTTCAATAATATAACGATCTTACTTCATCAGCATTCCGAGAATATTGACAACATCCTTAGCGTCAACTCCGTCGAGGAGTCCGCCAACTACCTTCATCATATCGCCGGAGCTTGATTTTGCTGTCTGAGTCTTTGCAGTCTGACCCATCTTGGACATCAGGATCGGTGCAAGGATAGCCATAATCTTGAGGATGGTCTTTGTGTCGAGGCCGCTTCTCTTAGTAGCCTTTGCGGCAACTTCCTCTTCCTGTGCTCCGAGAAGGTGTCTTACGATCTTGGCACCGTCATCTACGTCAGCATCTTTTACAGCTTTTCTGAGGTCTCTTGTATCCTGCTTGCTGTGATCATTCAGAGCCTGAAGGAATCCGTACTTGGTATCCTCACTCTGCATCTGGCCCTGCATTCCTCTGAGGAGCATTGGCATAACGTACTCTACTGCTGACTCTGCACTCTTGCCGTCAACACCGAGCATTCCGCTTACCTGCTCGAGAGCTCCGCTCTGAAGCATCATCTTCATGATGGTTTCCATATCCATGGTTTATATCCTCCTTGCCGTCTGGCAAACATAAGTAATATAGGCACATTCGTGGTTAAATTGTAAACGCTTTTTGCGCATTTTTCAATGCTTTTCACGCCTTGTTACTTTACCGCCACTCCGCATTCGCGCTCCATGATTTTTGCGAAAGATCTGATGCATGCATGGACTATTCCGGTGCAGTAGATCTTGCGCTTAGGGTCCGTGAACTCATAATTTGCGATCAGCTCAGGGCAGATACTGCTTACGTATTCCTTTGCGACATCATCGTTGAGCTCTCTGACGAGATCGATGCACTTTTTGAATGCCGGGTCGCCTTTTACCGTTCTTCCGAACACTTTGCCCAGGCACATCGTAGCACCGGCGACAGCTCCGCAGACATTGCCGCCATCGCCGAATCCGTAAGGAAATCCTGTCGAGAGCGCGATAGCTTCTTCGCCTATGCCGAGTTCATAGTGCCTGTTAAGTACCTCGAGCACTGACTCTGAGCACATGAATCCTGTAGTGAAATTCTCAGTCGCATCGCTGAGCAGCTTTTCCATACATACCTCTTTTACCATAATGCTTCCTCCATCTATTGTTATCACCTTTTGCGCTGTGCTTTTTCTGCTGCTTTGCGCTTAGCTGTTTTCGGCTTCATTACACTGAAGCCGAAGAACCCGAGCTCTTCTGCCGAAAGCCTGTAATATTTTCCGTGATTGAATGCTACGAGATCCATTGCTCCGAAATCGTAGGCACCTTTTTCATTCACATATTTCTCATCAACATGTACGGCTGTTATCTCCGCTATGAACATGTCGTGCGAAGGCATTCTTATAATATCTTTCACCTTGCACTCTATGTTTACCGGTGATTCTGCAATAAGCGGCGCTGATACAGTATCCGCCTTTTCACGCGTGAGTCCCTGTGCCTCAAACTTGTCGACATCGCGGCCGGAGCGGACTCCACAGAAGTCCATCGCCTTTACAAGAGATGCCGGCACCAGGTTGATCACAAATTCACCGCGCTTCTCTATTATATCGTGCGAATAACGCTTCGGCTGCACGGAGATGTATGTCATTGGAGGGTTCGAGTTGATTATTCCCGTCCATGCTATTGTCAGGATGTTCGAAGCCCATCTGCTTCCGCAGCTGACCATTACCGTTGGCAGGGGTGCCAGAAGCGGTCCGACAGTCGATTTTACTTTCATAGTTTCTTTACCTCCTGACCGCGTATATTGCACGCCATTCTCCGTCTGCCAGCACCTCTATTATATCAAAGCCCGCATCTTCTATGGCCTTTTTTACAACATCTTCTTTTATATCCAGTATTCCTGAAGTTATATATACGCCGCCCGGACTGAGCTGCGCCGCGGCGGCAGAAGAAAGCATCACAACGAGATCAGCCATGAGATTCGCGACTATTATGTCCGGTTCATAGTCGATGCCATCCATCAGGTTACCGCGCCTGATGCTGATCCTTCCCTCGAGTCCGTTCTTTACAATGTTCTCATTCGCTACGCGTACTGCCTCATCATCTATGTCTATACCGAGTGCCTCATCTGCTCCGAGCAGAACTGCCGCCATGGCGAAAATTCCGGTTCCGGTACCGACATCAAGCACCTTTATCGGATAACGTGACGGATCGTACGATCTTTCTGAACCGTCACCAAGATCTTTTTCGAGGGCTTTTATGCACATCGAGGTCGTCTCGTGAAGACCGCTGCCAAAAGCCATCCCCGGATCCATCTCGATCACGAGCTCGCCCTCCGCAGCTTCGTAGTCCTCCCAGCCCGGCTTCACAACTATGCGCTCGCCCACCTTTGAAGGCTTGAAATACTCCTGCCACTTGTAGAGCCACTCGCTGTCGTCACCGGTCTTCTCTGTCACGAACGACACGCCATCGATGCCGGAGAGCAGTTTCTCAGCTTCCCCCAGAAGATTTTGCCCCACTTCATCATCCGTAAAATACAAAGTGATCGTTATTGCGCCATCTCCAGCCTCAGCTTCGGCTGCCTTTCGGGAGATCTCTTCATTTATATAATCGTACTTGTACAGTTCACGGTGCTCCGCGATGTCGACAGCGTCCATCGGGTCATCGATCTGCATGGAAGCAAAGCCATGCTCCAGCAGCGCAGCCTGCACCATCTCTGATTCTTTTCTTTTTACCTTTATTATGAGTTCCTTATATTTCATCCTTCACTTGCTCCTAACATTATTACTTCTGCACAAAGCCAAGTTCTCTGAAGCAGCCGAATGTGCGCCGCGCATAATTATTCATATAGAGAAGTAGATATACCAATCTTCACAGCCGGTTTTGCTGCCAAAAAAGGAGTTTTTAAATTTTTTCTTAAAAATCTGCTTTTTAGAGGGCTTTTTAAGAATATTTCGACAATGGCTTGAGGAATTCTTTGCCTCCGTGACACCTTTTCATTATTTCGGCAAGTTGTTTGAGGTTATTCAGCCATTATCGATCAACTCAATTCGCTTCCGGAGCAGCAATATGCCCTTTTGAGCAATGTATATTGATGTATATCAGAAAACGTGACGAAATTTTCTGAAAACCGGCTCAAAAAAACCGTTTTTTAAGAAAAATTTTTCGAACTCCTCTTTTCACACAAAAGAAGGAGCACTGATCGTCAAATGCAGAAACACCTTCTTTACTTCGCGGTATTGAGATCACAGGCTTTCAGGTCGCGGATCACCAGATACAGGCACGCTGCTCTGATCACAAGGCCAGTGAGGGCTGCCGGGATGCCGAATGCGATGTTTGCCCTTACCGGTATGATACGTATCACCAGATCAAGTACAATGAGCACTGCAATGGCCTTATGGAAGCGGACGGATGCCTCAGGGTTGCCTCGCAGCAGCCGGCTTGCGACGATTCCCAGTGCCAGCGCGATCGCCAATATTACGAAATACACCGCGACTTCGCTCAATGTCTGTCTGTACAGAAATGAGAGCGCATATGCTTCGATGCGCGGCAGAACGCAGATTCCCGTGTCAAACAGCGCTGATAACAGATTCCTTGTGCCGAGAACAGGCGGATGGGATCTCGCCAGAAAAATATATGGCAGCGGAAGGAGTGAGCATATCTGAAGGATGCGCACATACAGATCCGCACCCGTCAGTTTTCTTCTTATATCTATTCCGAATTCGACCCTGTCCATCACTTCCGCACCTCCTCAAGAGTACGCGAAAGCCAGCGTTCATCGAAAGTCTTTGCCGGAACATCGTCATCCTTCGCCTGCGCATCGTCATCCTTCGCCTGAACATCGTCATCCTTTGCAGTATATACGATCTCTCCACTCGCAGGATCTATAAAAATTACCGATGCGCTTCCTGACAGCGGGTCGAGCTTTGAAGAGGTCATGGCATAGAGTCTGCACAGTGAATTTGTATCAGGCATATCCGACTGCAGAAAACAGTCTCCGCGGCATACAAGTTCACCTGACGCGCATTGGCCGCGCAGCATGGCGTTTTCCATCAATACGGTCTTCTCAAAACTATCTGTGTCTACACAGACCGCATCACAAAGAGCGAGACCTGTATCGGTATATCTGTATTCGTTCAGATAAAGCTTTCCTTCGCTGTATGTGGTTCCCTTGTCATATCCGAACTCTCCCTCGAGCATAAGCTCATCAGCGTATTTTGTTCCGCGGTATATGCCGCTTGGCTCTTTGGTGCTGTATCTGATGGCGAGATCGGTGCCTTCGATCGCTTCATAATCAGAGACAAGGTAGGCATGCTGGCCCATTTTATAAATGCCCACAGTAAAAAGAAGCCCTATCGCCGAGAATATGGCCACTATCACAAGCAATGCATTCATTGTAAACTTGGTATTGTTCAAATCCGCCTCCTTGAGATCATGCGCTTACGATTAATTGTACAACAAACAGCAAGGCTCATAGTATGTTTCTGCATATTTGGCTATTATTTGGCAATTTATGCGGATCATTATCCTTGATGTCATTGCCATTTAATTGCACAATTTGGACATCACCCAAAGAGATCTGATTGTGATCGGAAAGCCGCAGTAAGCAAATGACGATTAGCAAAAGGGAGCAGGCCTGTGCCTGCTCCCTTATGTTATCTCCCGGATTATCCGAGTGTGATCTTCATGAATTTCTTCTTGCCCTTCTGGAGAATGAGCTCGCCGTCCTTGAAGTCAGCCTCTGTTACTGAGTATCTCTTATCCTTGATCTGCTCGCCGTTGACTCTTGCACCGCCGCCCTGGATGGTTCTGTAAGCCTCGGATGTCGATGGCTCGAGTCCTGCTTCCTTCATGAGTGCTGCAAGTCCCATTCCGTCGCCTGCGAAAAGAGAAGCGTCGAATGCCTTTGTTGGCATGTCGTCGGAAACTCCGCCGCCTGCGAATACTGCACGGCTTGCTTCGAGAGCCTTCCTGGCTTTCTCTTCTCCGTGTACCAGCTTGGTGACCTCGAACGCGAGGATCTCCTTTGCCTTGTTGATCTCTGCACCTTCGAGAGCGGAGAGTCTGTTGACCTCATCCATAGGAAGGAATGTCAGCATGCGGAGGCATGTGTTGACGTCTGCGTCGTCAACGTTTCTCCAGTACTGGAAGAAATCGTAAACAGGAGTCTTTCTCTCGTCGAGCCAGAGAGCTCCGCCGACAGTCTTGCCCATCTTCTGCCCATCGCTCTTGAGGAGCAGCGATACCGTCAGTCCGAATACTTCGTCGCCGCACAGCTTTCTTGTGAGGTCAACGCCGCCGATGATGTTGGACCACTGATCGTTTCCGCCCAGCTGTGCCATCAGACCGAAATCTCTGTGCATTACGTAGAAGTCATAACTCTGAAGGAGCATGTATGAGAACTCGAAGAATGTGAGTCCTGTATCCCTTTCCATACGGGTCTTGAAGCAATCTGCGCGGAGCATGGTATTTACGTTGAACTGCGAGCCTATGTATCTTGCAAACTCGGTGAACTTGCAAGGTCTGATCCACTCGGCATTGTTTACGCTGACAGCCTTGCCCGGAATAGGCTCCCTGTTCTGATGTCCCGGATGGTATACGCCCTCGTTACCCTCGTACTTCCACCCATCGTCAAAGTCAATGTACTTGTCGAAGAGCTTCTTGAACTGTCTGCAGTTCTCATCTATCGTATCGATGGTCATTACCTGACGCATGTCAGCCTTGCCCGACGGATCGCCGATCTCTCCTGTACCGCCGCCCAGCAGGAATACCGGAGTATGGCCGTACTTCTGCATATACATCATGGTGATCATCGGAATGAAATGTCCGATGTGCAGGCAGTCTGCTGTCGGGTCGAATCCGATGTAGAATTTGATCTTCTCATTTCCGAGCAGTTCTCTGAACTTCTCCGGATTCGTACACTGCGCAACAAGACCTCTCTCTACGAGAACATCGTATACGTTTGTGTGTTTGCTGACATTGTCAGGGATAAGTGAACTCATCTTATTTCTCCTTCTTGTAGATGTTTGTCAGAATAAACGGCTCCGCAGTCATGCTGCGAAGCCGGTTGTGCCATTTGTATGGACAGTGGTCGTTCGCAGCAAAACTAGTCTTCGTAATACGAAGATCCATCGTAATAATATATTGCTGCTACGATTCCGTTTTCTGTCATTTGTAAAAATCCTTTCACATACGGTAAAAATATACCACTCCGTTCTCCCTCTGTCAAACCATCAAAAATACACGCCTTCAGCTCCTGAGAGCGTCGGTCGGGGATTGTTACCTGCCACCGGCGGTCGAAGATGGAACCCTCCGTCTGCAGAGGCGGGGGACATCGGCGTCTGTTATAAGTACAGGCGGCTGATTATCATGATCCACACTGGCAGCGTGATGATAGACAGCAGGGTGCTGACCGCCACCACTTCAGCCATGAGCTGCGAGTTTTTCTTCTCCTGTGCTGCTACTGCT
Source organism: Mogibacterium sp. (assembly GCA_017431685.1). GTDB lineage: Bacteria > Bacillota > Clostridia > Peptostreptococcales > Anaerovoracaceae > Crickella. The sequence goes on along the minus strand of JAFRKO010000004.1, from coordinate 11,468 downwards.
ACGCCTATCACCGCGGATGGGAAGCACACTGCAAGCAGGGTAGTAAGCTTTACTACCGGATCGACCGGGAAAGGTGTCAGTATCAGCAGAGCCATCACCGGCATCACTACCAGCTTTACCGCCGATGTGATAATAAGGGCTTTATCTGAAAGCAGTCTCTTAAAGTCTGTTCCTCCAAGCCGGACTCCTACCAGTATCATCGACAGAGGTATCGTTACATCTCCCAGCGGCTCTACTATGCCCATGATGTATTCCGGCAGATGCATACCGGCGAACAGCATGATAACAGCAACGACAGTAGCCACAGAGGTTGGATTTACAAGAGGCCTCAGCTTCTCACTCAGGCTCTTTGCTGACTTTTGGCTCTCCCGGTGATGCAGCTGTGAAAGGCTCACTACAAACAGGTATGTGTTATTAACTATGGTCTGTATGGCCAGATAGTAGAAAACCAGCTCCCCGAACACCGCACTGGCTATAGGAAGGCCCATGAAACCCGAGTTGCATCCTGTCATTCCGGATGCCAGAACATTCCTGTCCTGCTGATCTTTCCATGGGAATATTCTGTCGGATACGAATGTCGTTACGGCTGTAGTCACAATATATACTAAGGCGCTCAGGACCAGTACGAGGATCGTGTTCCTGTACATGCTTCCATTGATGTCCTGACTTGTTATGGAACTTAGCATCAGGCACGGCACAGTTATCCCCATAATAAGGCTGATAAAGTGCTTTACAGATTCTTCCGTAAGCACTTTAAGTCTGTTAGCGATAAATCCAACGCCGATATAAATGAATACTACCAGCACTTTGCTGAAGATAAGAAGCATCCCTTCTGTCCCAACTTCCTTCTTTATTTTACCGGGTGAAATACGGCGCGTACTTCGCCGCCAGTTTTACGCATTCGATCATGCTTATGGCGCTTGCAGTTCCTTTGCCTGCAATGTCGAATGCCGTTCCGTGGTCTACGGATGTCCGCAGTATAGGCATGCTGTTTGTGATCGCTATGGTGCGGTCAAAATCCAGTGTCTTTGCAGCGATGTGGCCCTGATCGTGATACAGCGACAGTACAGAATTGTATCTTCCGAGCGCTGCCTGATGGAATACAGAGTCAGCAGATACAGGACCTTCTACATTATATCCTCTTGCCTTGAGTTCTTCCACTGCAGGGGCGATCTCGCTTACCTCTTCCCAGCCGAAGAGCCCGTGCTCTCCCGAGTGAGGGTTGAGTCCGGCAACTGCCATTGTGCCGTCTGTGACTCCAAGCCTTGCGAGGGCCTCCGTGCATCTTTCAACATAGTCGATGATCCTCTCCTTGGTGATCATGTCAACCATGTTTCGCAGCGATACATGCCTTGTCAGGAAGAATATCCTCATCCCGTTGGTCTCAAACATCGTCAGCGGATCGTTGGTGTCCGTCAATGCTGCGAAGATCTCCGTATGTCCGATGAAATCAACGCCTGCAGCGCGTAAGGCTTCCTTGTTGACAGGAGCCGTCGATATCGCATCAGCCTTGCCTTCCATTGTCAGCTGAATGCCTTTTTCTATATATTCGTATGCTGCCCTGCCGCACATCGCGCTTACCTTGCCGTATTCGAACTCAGCCATGTTTATGTTATCCAGATCTATAAGGTTGAGCACTCCTTCGGAATAATCCCCGTCTGCAGGGTCCTCAACACAGTTGATCTTCAGAGCGGCATTTGCAGCTTTTACCGCCATTCCGGCGGCTTTTGCATCGCCGACAACTATGCAGTCTGCCACTTCAGACACAGCCTTATCTGCTATTGTCTTTACTACTATTTCCGGACCTATTCCCGCCGGATCCCCGAGTGTGACAGCAATAAGCGGCTTTTTCATTTTTAATACTCCGTTTCGTTTCTTAAATGATACATCCCGGGAGCCCCGGGATGTTATATCTACTTATTTACAACGTTGACAGGCGCACCTTCGATAAAGGACCTGATATTGTCTGCTGTTGTATTCATGATGCGCTCTCTCGCTTCCTTTGTTGCCCAGGAAATATGAGGAGTAATAATACAGTTCTTTGCTTTGAGAAGCACATTATCCTTGCGGATAGGCTCTGTGGAAACTACATCTACTGCAGCGGCTGCAACTTTGCCGCTCTCAAGCGCGTCGTAAAGATCCTGCTCTACGACAAGCGGTCCGCGGCTGTTGTTGATGAGTATCACACCGTCTTTCATCCTGGCAATATTGTCCTTGTTGATAATACCCTCTGTTTCAGGGAAAAGCGGGCAATGAAGGAAGATGAAATCCGATCTGCTCAGCAGTTCGTCCAGCTCAACGTATTCCGCAACCTGCCTTCCGGCATCATGCTGGTGCTGGTCGTATGCCAGAACGTTCACGTTCATTGCCTTGAGTATCCTGGCTGTGTTGGTTCCTATACGGCCCAGTCCGATTACGCCGGCTGTCTTTCCTGAGACCTCCAGCATAGGATAGTGCCAGTAGCACCAGTCAGGATTTGACGCCCACTCGCCGGCAAATACCGAATCGCTGTGATGGCCTATATGCGAGCAGACTTCCAGAAGCAGACTTACTGCAAACTGGCTCACGTTGTCTGTACCGTAAACAGGTACATTCATCACCGGTATTCCCTTTTCAGCAGCGTATTTGTAATCTACAACATTGTATCCGGTAGCCAGTACGGCGATTGCCTTAAGATTCGGGCACTTATCTATGGTCTCTTTGCTGATCGGAGTCTTGTTTATTACCGCTACTTCAGCATCGCCTATCCTTTCGGCAATCAGCGGTGATTCTTCATAAGCAGTCCTGTCATATACTGTTACTTCGCCCAGTTCCTGCAGAGGAGCCCAGCTGATGTCGCCGGGGTTTTCTGTATATCCGTCAAGTACAACGATTTTCATTACCAGTCTCCTTTTATTTCAGTTTATGATGAAAACAGGCAGCATAACCGCTGCCTGCAATCTAAAAATCAAGGTCCTCAATTTCATTTATTCTGCGCAGGTGTTTTCCGCCTTCAAATTCTGTCGCCATCCATGTATCGATGATGTCGAAGGCGAGCTCCTGGCTGATCATACGTGCACCCATACATACAACATTTGCGTTATTGTGGCGTCTGCACATCTCTGCCATCTCTACGGATGTGCAGAGTGCGGCTCTGATTCCAGGTACCTTGTTGCAGGCGATGCTGATGCCGATGCCCGAGCCGCACACGGCGATGCCGCGCTCGGCCTCGCCGGACGCCACAGCGCGTCCTACAGCGTGACCATACTTCGGATAGTCTACCGACTCAGTTGAATCGCATCCGACGTCGATGACTTCATGGCCTTCGCTGATCAGCTTTGCCTTGATCGCTTCCTTGAGTTCATATGCTGCGTGATCGCTTCCAACAACTAATTTCATTGCTTTCGTCCTCCAATCAGTTTACTTAGCGTGTTAGTGATTCAAGCATATCAATGATATACTCTTCCGTATCCTTCATCGTTGACTCCATGGTCAGCGCTTCATCTATGTCGTAGTCGGTGAAGATACCGTTCCTGTATACAACCACACGGTTCCTTGCACCTTCAGCCAGAAGGTCAATGGCCTTGGCCCCCATTATTGAGGCGTATACCCTGTCGCGGCAGGTCGGGTTGCCTCCGCGTTGTATATAGCTCAGGGTCGTAGTACGTACCCGTATGCCCCCGGCCTTTTCCAGCTTTCCGGCTATCTCCTCCGCGCGGCCGACACCCTCTGCATTGATGAGTATATTGTTGTTCTTGCCCGTCGCCCTGTGCGCGGCGACTTTTTCCATTACTCTCTTTTCATCGCCGTCGTACGTCTCAGGGATAAGCACCTGCTCTGCTCCTGCGGCTATACCGCTCCATAATGCAATATAACCGGCATCGCGTCCCATAACCTCTATAAGGCAGCACCGTTCGTGCGAGGAAGCTGTATCCCTTATGTTATCAATAGCCCTCATCGCGGTATTGACTGCTGTATCGAAGCCGATGGTATACTCCGAGCATCCGATATCTCCGTCTATAGTACCCGGAATACCTATCACGTTCACTCCCTTGCGGGCAAGACTCTGCGCTCCCCTGAATGATCCGTCTCCGCCAATCACGACGAGCGCGTCGATCCCATGTTTCCTGCAGATATCTGCTGCCTTCTGCTGATATTCATCGAGCTTCATCTCAAGGCATCGCTCCGTCTCGAGTATAGTGCCTCCCCGTTCAAGGATATTGCTGACCGAATCCATTCCCATGTCGAGGAATTCCTCGTTCAGCAGTCCGAGATATCCTCTGCGGATGCCTTTGACTTTGAACCCTTTGTATATTCCTCTTCTGACCACGGCCCTGATCGCCGCATTCATCCCGGGTGCGTCTCCGCCGCTGGTCAGAACGCCTACAGTCTTTATATCAGTATTCATTTATGCCCTCACTTGGCGGAGAGCTCCTCCTCAAAGTAGCTGCCTCTGACTTTTGTGCTCAGGTTGTGTTTATCTCCCTCCCTGATCGCGTCCAGCAGCTGCCTGTGAGCTTTTATGAGTTCTTCCGTCTTTCCTCCGTTTATCATTTCGGATACAGTGCGGAATCTGATTGCGTATGTCAGCGTCCTTACAACTCTGTTGACCTTGTCAGCCATCGGGTTCTTTCCCATTTCTGCGATCTTGTCATGGAAGCGGTTGTCCACATCGAAGAACCTGTTGACAGGATCCTCTGAGCCGATAGCCTCCTTCATTTCTTCCAGGAGCTCCTCAAGCTCATTGAGTTCCTCTTCATCGTGATGATCTATAGCAAGCTTCATCATGCCCGCTTCCGTCATCTCGCGCAGTTCCATCAGGTTGTCGAACGACTCCTGGTTGAGTATGATGCCGTAGATCATAGGGTCGATCATGCTCTCCTTGTAGCCGTTACATACGAATGTTCCCTCCGAGCGCTTGCTCTCGAGTACACCGAGATAAGCGAGTATCTTGATGGCTTCACGTACGCTGCTCCTTGCAACGCCCAGTGAATCGGCAAGATCCGGTTCAGGAGGAATCTTGTCTCCCGGTTTAAGGTCTCCGTTTCTGATGGCGTCGGTCAGCTGATTGATGACGCTCTGTACTACTGATTCCTTTTTTAAGCTTTTAAGATAAGTAGGTGCTGGTGTCATAAAGACTTTCTCCTTTATATATGATCTCTGTCCCCATTTTTCTTTTGTATGACATAATACAAAGTTAGGATAACAAGTCTTACACCCAATGTCAAATCCGTATTTTTTATTCCTGAAGCGTAAGATGCTGAGGCACGCCTTCCGAGTAGTACGGCTCGATCTCACCCATGATAAGCGGACGAGCATACGCTACAAACTCATCGCTGACATATGTTCCGTCGTTGATGATCCACTCCAGAGGAACCTTGCGCTCAACGTTGGCTACTTCGTGTATGTCGAAGCTGTTATATGAAACGATATACGGCTTTCTTGATTCGACCTTGATGGTGATCATCTCTCCGGTGTTTCCTTCAAAGGCTTTCTGCGCTGCAATATATCCCGCGTTGTAAGCCTCATCAGCGTCCGTACGCGATACTACGTGCGAAGCACATCTCTGAAGTGTCGAGAATTCGATCGATCTGGCTTTTACACCCGTCTTCTCTGTTATGAGAGATGCGAGGTATGCGCCGACTCCCGAGAGCTGCTTGTGGCCGAACGCGTCAAGCTTATCCGAGCTCCCGCTGAGCTCACATACGAAACGTCCGTCAGCAAGTTTTACGCCTTCCGATACAGCGATTACTATCGAGTTCTTTTCTTTTGCGAGTTCACCTACGCGTTTCACGAAGTCATCAGGATCGAAGTCCACCTCAGGCAGATAAATGAGATCAGGAGCGTTGTTTCCCAGTGCAGCGGCGGCTGTGAGCCATCCTGCATGGCGTCCCATTATCTCTACGATAACTGCGGAAGTTCTGTAAGGTCCGTAGCAGTCGTTATCTACAACGATCTCCTTGAGCGATGTAGCGATGTACTTCGCTGCTGACCCATAGCCCGGGCAGTGGTCTGTCACAGGCAGGTCGTTATCTATGGTCTTAGGGATGCCCATGAATTTCTGCGGTTTGTTGTGTGCTGCAGCGTAATCTGAGAGCATCTTTACTGTATCCATCGAGTCGTTTCCGCCGTTGTAGAGGAAGTACTGAATGTCGTATTTCTCCATAATCGAGAAGATCTTCTCATATACGTCCTCGTTACCTTCGATCTTAGGCAGTTTGTAGCGGCACGATCCCAGGAAGGCCGACGGTGTCCTCTTCAGAAGCGACACGTCCTGCTCATTCTTTACCTGTTTTCTGAGATCGATTATGTTCTCGTTAAGGAAGCCCTCAATACCATAGTGCATTCCGTATATCTTCTTTACTCCGGCATCTTTCGCAGCTGTGATGGCACCTGCGAGACTTGAGTTGATCACCGCAGTCGGGCCACCCGACTGACCTATGATTATGTTGCCCTTTATACTCATTTTAAAGTCCTCCCTTGATCGCTCTGATAGAAGCAGCTCTGTACTTTGCTCCGAAAACAGCTGAGCCTGCGACTATGAGTTCTGTTCCTGCTTCTCTTACTATATCTGCATTGCCTTCGCCGACACCGCCGTCTATCTCTATAATATAGCTGTATCCCTTTTCAGCCTTAAGCTTGCTGTAGTAGCGGATCTTATCCAGCGAGTCAGGCATGAACTTCTGTCCTCCGAATCCCGGCTCTACCGACATTACGAGTATGAGATCTATGTCGTCAAGATACTCATCAAGCACCTCAGGAGCTGTCTTTGGCTTGACCGAAACACCGGCCTTCACCCCAAGAGAATGTATATGCTCAAGAGTGTGCTTCAGATCGCTGCATGCTTCGTAATGTACTGTGATGAATTCGGTATTGTCAGTTACGAAGTTCTCTATGTACCTGTCCGGATCCATTATCATCAGGTGGACATCGTACGGCACCGTCGTGTACGAGTTAAGGCTCTTCATTACGCCGGCTCCGAAGCTGATATTCGGAACGAACATCCCATCCATTACATCGATATGCAGATAGTCGATCCCGCAGCTGCATACATCTGCAACATCCTCGCCGAGCTTTGCGAAGTCCGCAGCAAGTATTGACGGAGATATCATTGCTTTATCTACTTTTGCCATTTTCATGACCCTTTCTTTTTCTTGTAACGCGGGCTCCCTCCGTCAGAATTCTGCGGCAGGGAGCCCACTTATGATAAGGAGATTAATATGAATCAGTTATTTGCGACCGATCACAAATCCCAGTATCAACGCGACTACCAGCATTCCTGCTGTTCCGAGCGCCAGGTTATGCGCTCCCGCAGCCGTTACCATAAACATAGGTGCGATCGTCAGGAAGAAGTTCTGCGTACTGATCTGCCACAGAGGTGTCGCTGCGATCAGGTTTGGACCGGCATCAGTCTCGAGCTCAGGGTCAGCGATTCTCAGAAGCATCATTCCTGTTGCCGTGGAACCTGTCCATGCTCCGAACATTACCATAGCGTTCTCGAGCCAGTTCTGCTTGAGCCAGAGCTTAGGCAGTACCATCAGTATGATTGTTGTCAGGATCAGACCTGCGAAGGATATCGTCAGGATGGCCGCGGCATTGTTCATGATTACATCAAGTTTCATTGTAGCGATAGCTGTGATGATGAGGTACTCGAGTGCGAGTGTTCCGACATGTGCCAGCGATTCGTTGTCTATGAACTGCGCTGCCGGAGTTCTCTTGATGACTACGCCGAATACCAGTGATACGAGTATGGCCGGTACGTAGATAGCGAATCCCGAGAAAAGCGGTACCATGTGCAGTATCTGCAGGAGGCCGTATGCTACCAGCATGATGGCCAGCACGATGCCGAAGTGCAGTGTCAGCGGATCGAAAGCGATGTCCGATGTGTACGCTGTCATGAACTTGAATCTGTTTTCCTTGTTAAGGATTCCTGTGTAGTCCTCCTTGCTGAGGTTTCCGGATTTCTCTGCTGTGACCCAGCCTTTGCGGATTCCGTAGTTGAGGATAGCGATACCTACGATGATGCCGTAAAGCATACCGATAGTTGCGTATGTAGTTCCGAACGCCGATGCCTCGTCATAGTTCCAGTAACCGAGTGTATCATAGATGCCTGCGATAACCTGAGGGATACCATGCGCGCCGTAGAATGCTCCGAACGGCAGAAGTGCAGCTCCGTCAGGCAGTCCGAAGACTTTGCCGAGGCCCATTGCCGACAGCACCTGAGCGGCGATTACAGTTGCCGAGATCAGGAAGATCAGCGAGCACTTCTTGATCATCTTTCTGTCGAACGACAGAGCGATGAACTGCGTTACAAAGAGTATCGCGAGCAGCGGGTTAGCGAATCCGCTTACGTTGTCCGACCAGTGAATGTAGTACGGGCAGAACTTGCCGAGCACTTCCGATCCGAGCAGAAGTCCCACAAGGCCTCCGACTACGGCTACCGGTATGAACATCTTCTGGAGGAATCCCACCTTTGATCTCAGAAAGAGACCGATTATGAGCAGACCGCTCGCCCAGGCAAAATCCATCAATATTGTTTCAAACATGTTGTCCTCCTTCTATTTCACCTGAGCTGCCGCCTCACGGATCTTCGCCACGAGTTCGGCTGTCCACTCATTCTGCATTTCGAAGTTTGTATAGACATCACGTGTTGCTTCCTTGAAAGCCTCGATATCCGGATTCTCGTTTACGGTCATGCCGGCTTCCTTGAGTTTTGCCAGCTGATCGTCCTCGTCGGCAGCTACCGCATCGCGGTGCTCCTGACCGAATTTTTTTGCGCCTTCCTGCAGCACATCCTTGATATCCTGCGGAAGCTTCTTCCATGTAGTGCCCGAGAACACCAGATTCTTCGACTCATACTTGTGATTTGTGATGGTCATGTACTGATTGACTTCGTTTATCTTGTTAGCGTATATGTTTGCGATAGGGTTTTCCTGTCCATCGAAGGTTCCCTGCGCAAGAGCGTCGTAGGTCTTGCTCCATGCGAACTTCGTTGTGCTTGCTCCGAGCTCCTTGAAGATCGAGGCCGTCATTTCATCTTCCGGGATCCTCATTTTGAGTCCCTCGACATCTTTCGGTCCCTTGACCTCACGTACGCTGTTTGTAATCTGTCTCATGCCGTTCTCCCAGAAGGCGAGCTGCACGAGGTTGTAATTGCTGAGTTCGGCTGTAAGCCCTTCTGCGATCTCTTCGTTATCCATTACCGCCCATGCCTGCTCATAGCTTGTGAACAGGAACGGAAGTCCCAGTGTAGCTATCTTAGGCGCGTATGTTGCCTCTACTCCCTGAGGCATCATCATCGCATCGAGCTCTCCGGTGACCAGCTGCTGAGCCATGTCGGTGTTGTCGCCAAGCTCCTCATTCGGATAGATGCGGACGATCACTCTTCCGCCGGTCTGTTCATTAACCCACTTAGCGTAGTTCTGAAGCGAGATATTGATCAGATTATCTTCAGTGTCGCTGTGTCCGAGCCTTATGATGTACTCGGCAGCCCCTTCCTGGCTTTCTCCGGACCCGCTGCCCTGTGAGCCGCAGGCGGTCAGCGACAATGACAGAGCCATGAGGAATGCCAGCATTAACGCCAGAGCCTTGAATCTTTTCTTCATAACTTTGTCTCCCGTCTTCCCTGATAGCTGTATCGCCACCGATTGTTAAAGTGCCAGTGCTGTCTCAACAATATTGTCAACAGTAATGCCGTTCTTTGCAAGCAGTCTCTCGTAAGGAGCGGATTCACCGAACTGATCCTGGATACCGATCCTCTTTACTTTGCCCTTGCCCATCTCAGCTGCGACTTCGCATACTGCGCTGCCGAGACCGTTGATGATGTTGTGGTCCTCTACTGTGACGATCTTGCCGATCTCCTCAACGCAAGCCTTTACTGCATCAACGTCGAGAGGCTTGATTGTGTGCATGTCGAGAACTCTAGCCGAAACACCCTTTTCCTCCAGAGCCTTTGCTGCCTTGATAGCGAGACTTACTGTGTCGCCGTTTGCGATGATAGCTACATCCTTACCGTCCTGGATCTGATATGCCTTGCCGATCTCGAACTCTACGTCCGGTCCGTATACCTGCTCCATGGCGTCTCTTGTGAATCTCAGATACATAGGTCCGTATGTCTCAGCTGCTGCTCTGACGAGCTTGCGTGCCTGGTTGTAGTCAGCAGGCATCATGATGGAGATGTTAGGAATGGTTCTGAGGATTCCCATGTCCTCGATAGCCTGGTGCGAAGCTCCGTCGTTAGCCGGTGTGAATCCGCCGTGTGAGCAAGCGATCTTGACATTGAGGTTTGTATAGCAGATCTCCTGACGGATCATCTCGCAGATCCTCATCGATCCGAATGCTGCGTATGTTACTACGAACGGGATCTTTCCGCATGTAGCGAGTCCTGCTGCTACGCCTGCGCCGTTCTGCTCTGCGATACCTACGTTGAGGTACTGGTCAGGAAGCTGCTTCTTGAATTCACCAGTCTTGCAGCTCTTGCCGATATCTATATCCAGAACTACGATTTCCGGATTGTCTTTTCCTACTTCTACTATTTCATCGCCGAAGCCGTTTCTTGTAGGGATCTTTTTCAGTTCACTCATTGTTCTGTCCTCCTCTTATATCAGCTGAGCCTTGAGTTCTTCCATTGCCTGTGCATACTGTTCGTCGTTAGGAGCTACGCCGTGCCAGCCTACCTGATTCTCCATGAAGCTGACGCCCTTGCCCTTGACTGTTGCTCCGATGAGAGCCTTTGGATTGCCGTTCTGAGCCTCTGGTGCATAGCACTTGTCGAGTACTTCTACGGTTTCTTCCATGCTGTTGCCATCGTAGTAGTATACATCCCATCCGAATGCCTTGAACTTCTCGCCGAGGTCTCCGTTAGGCATTACCTCTTCGCAAGTTCCGTCGAGCTGAAGTCTGTTTACGTCGACGAACATGATGAGGTTGTCGAGTTTATACTTATTAGCTGTGTTTGCTGCTTCCCAGATCTCGCCTTCCTGTGCTTCGCCGTCTCCGACTACGCAGAAGACCTTGTAATCCTTCTTGTCCATCTTTCCGGCAAGAGCCATTCCTGCTGCGCAGGCAAGTCCCTGTCCGAGTGATCCTGTCGAGATGTCGATGCCAGGGCACTTGATCATCGAAGGGTGTCCCTGAAGCGGGGAGCCTTCTTTTCTAAGTGTGTCGAGTACTTCGAGCGGGAAGTATCCGAGAGCTCCGAGAGCTGCGTACTGGATAGGGCATACATGGCCTTTTGAGAGGACCATTCTGTCTCTGTCTGCCCATCTTGGGTTCTTAGGGTCAACGTTCATGTACTTGAAATAGCATGCTGTTACGAACTCAGCAGCGGACAGCGATCCACCCGGATGGCCTGACTGCGCTTTGTAGATCATGTCGATGACTTTCATACGCAGGTCTGTTGCGGCGTTCTTGAGTTCTTTGATTGAAACGTCTTTCATAATTCTCTCCTTTGCCTTTTTCAATTAAGAATCAACAAGTAATAACTTTTT
>JAFRKO010000057.1 GCA_017431685.1 Mogibacterium sp. | reverse complement strand
TTTGGCTCATGGCACTGAGGACAGATCGAAAGTCCGGTCATGCTCTTCTTCATGTTAGCAGCCTTTCTGCCGCTGGTCTTAGCCTGTGATGTTTTCCTCTTAGGTACTGCCACTGTCGACACCTCCTTATATGTTCAAATTATTGTAATATCTGTACTTATCTTGTCGCACCGATACATTATATTCACCGTTTTCAGGCTTGTCAACGGTTTTATCAGGATATTTTTACAAGCTTTTAAAAAACTTTTTCAAAAAGGGGGTAGATTTAAGTTTTCTTTTGTGTTATCTTATCTGTGTTGCGAATATCGGGGTGTGGCTCAGCTTGGTAGAGCGCTTCGTTCGGGACGAAGAGGTCGCGTGTTCAAATCTCGTCACCCCGACCATCAGACCGCTGATCATCATGATCTGCGGTTTTTTATTTTTTTATTATTATCGGAGAATGAATGTGATCGCTGTATGTGCCTATCTCACCTGTTGTCATCAGGTTGTAGATATCTGACGCATGCATGTCGAGCTGCAAAAGCGCTAAAGCTTTTTCACTCAAATCTTTAGCGGATTTATTCACATTGATTATAACCGGCAGTGATGCCGTATCTTCATCTCTCATCTCTGCCAGTAATTCCCTCCCCTTGTCATTGAAGCCAAGCACTCTGATATATTCAGGTCTGTCTATATTATACCGTTTCCTGCTGATGCCCAGCAGTATCTGCATGCACAGCCTCGATAGCCTTGTATATGTATACCTTTTTGATTTTACATGTCTGACTAAAGCGCTCCACGATTCCGCAGTGACTGCGCTATCTTTCAGAAGAAATGCAAGGCCCTCGCCTCCGGAAGGACAGTCTTCAATAATTTCTGCGTCATTCGAAAGGATCGCATATCTCAATGCATCGAACCAGCTGTCGCAGTCCGGTCCGGTAAGATGGCTTTCTTTCATCGATGATGCTGTGCATTCCGGAACATACTTTGATGTATCATTCCCATGTAAAGCCTGTGTTCTTATTGCCGATGCGCTTTGATATACAATGCGTTCATCGTAAGGATCACCGTATCCTGCGCCCTCCCTGTGAATTACAGTAGGGCTGGCGTACTGCATAGCCCTGATATACTCGATTGCAAGAATATCATTAGACTTATCAAGGATGCGGATATCACGGGCGATTTCAGAGTCCTGTTCCGGATCTGTACCCTTTGTTGCAGCACTGACTTCAGAATAAACAAGTGCTCTTGCCGCCGGATAAGAGAACCCTTTGCCTCGTAAAGACTTTACTGCTGCTTCTATTTCAGGTTCATTGTCTTTAAATGTGCGGGCGATCCTGATCAGCGATTCTGCATCTCCGGATTCACTGCCGAAAGAAATATCAGTTATTCTGCCGGTAGATTCCAGGATCCTGACAGCAGCATCCGCATATTGTCTTGCATTGCCAAGACAAAAGAGCACAGGAATCTCGAGCACCAGATCAGCTCCGCTCTTCAGAACATGTTCAGTCCTGATCCATTTATTCATGATTGCAGGCTCTCCGCGCTGTACATAATTACCGCTCATTGCCACAACAACAGCGTCGCAGCCGGTGACGCGCCGGGTCTCCTCTATATGGTAAATATGTCCGTTATGAAGAGGATTGTATTCTGCTGTAATTCCAGCCGCTTTCAGCATCTTTACCCTTTCAGAAAAACAAGGGCCCGCTTAAACAGCAGACCCCTTTACATTTACAGTAGTATTTAAGACTATTCTTCCTCAGCTGCATCAGGAGCTTCAGCAGCCGGCTGATCGCCAAGACGCACTCTCTCTGCGAGAGTCTTCATCTCCTGACGGTTCTGGTTGACCTTAGCATTAATATTGGAGAACATCTGATTAAAATACTCGGTCATAGGCTGTATATAAGAACCGCTTACGCTTGCAATGTCTGTCTGCATATCATAAAGAAGCTGATCGATGTATTCATACGATCTGTACTTCATGTAATTTGCATGATTCTCAGCTTCCTTGAGGATAGCATCAGCTCTTCTCTGAGCATCCTTATAAATATTGTTATTATTTACAAGATATTCGACCTGATCCTTTGCCTCATTGATCATTCTGTTGTATTCCTTCTTGGCGTCACTGATGATGCGGTCTCTCTCCTGATCGAGCCATCTCGCCTGCTGTATATCGCGTGGAAGATTTGCGCGTATATCCTCAAGAATCTTTGTAGCTACATCAAGGTCGATTATGCCTTTTTCGGAGAAAGGCATCTTGCTTGAAGATGTAATAAGATCTTCAAGTTCCTCAAGAAGAGACATTAATTTGATGCTGTCGTCGTTCATTTTTATTCCTCCATTTTTGACCGGAACAGGCAGAGCCGTTCCAAATTATTCACTGAGCTTTTCTTTGATCCTCTTTTCAACGTATTCAGGAATCAGTCCTTCAACATTGCCTCCAAGCGAAACTACTTCTTTTATAATGCTTGAGCTTATATATGAATACTTAGGATCAGTCATGAGAAAGATGGTCTCGGTTTCTCCTGTAAATAGATGTGCGTTTATCTGAGCCATCTGAAGCTCGTTTTCAAAATCCAACGTAGCTCTGAGGCCTCTGATATATGCGGTGTAGCAGTTATTATTAACATGATCTGCCAGAAGTCCATCGAAAGTGATGACGTTCACATTAGGAATGTGCTTTGTGACTTCCCGTGTAATCTCGACTCTTTCCTCAACAGTAAAAAACTCCGTCTTGTTTGGATTGATTGCAATTGCCACAGTGAGTGAATCATACATCTTTGCGGCTCTCTCTATTATATTTAGATGTCCGTTGGTTACAGGGTCGAATGAACCCGCATACAGAGCTTTTCTTTCCATTAGTAAGTTCCTCACTTAATACATCATATTAACAAAATGATCAGCGATTATCAACCATATACAGGTCTACACCGATTGATCCGTATTTCTTTTCTTTGAATTTTTCAAGGTTTCCGCAAATATCGGATAATTTATTATCGTACAAATGCTCGCATACCACTATACTTCTTTCATCAATAAGGCCGGACTCCTGCAGTTTCATCATTGCAGTGACATAATAATCCGTTTTTTCATATGGCGGATCAAGAATCACAATATCAAATACAGGTTTTTCCTTCTTACCTGCTATTTCTGTGAGTGCAGACTCAAAATCTCTGCCTAAGACAACAGCTTCCTGTTCTGCACCGCAGTTTTTAATATTTGATGTAAGCACTCTCTGATTCTGTCTGTTTGTCTCAACGAAAGTGCATTTTGCCGCACCTCTGGACAGAGCTTCCAGCCCCATTGCACCGCTTCCCGCAAAAAGGTCGAGCACCTCGGCATCCGGCAGCCACTGCATAATCATACTGAAAACTGCCTCTCTGACCTTTTCTGTTGTCGGTCTTATGCCCCTTGGCACCTCAATGTTTCTGTATTTATATTTCCCCGATGTAATCTTCATGTCGTCAGATAATGTTTGAATTGTCGGATGCGCCTGAGCGCATCATCATTCCATAAGCGTATTCAGCGTCTGTAAGGCTCCTGCCGTTCATCCGCTCTTCCATAATAGTATCTGCATCTTCTATAGCAGCTTCAAGTATATCCGTATATCTCGACAGCATCAACACGTCTGAGGCAGCCGTGCCGGACTGCATAGTGCCCATAACATCTCCCGGACCTCTCATTTCATAGTCTATTTCGCTTATTTCAAAGCCATCGCTTATCTCTGCCATGGCTTTTGCTCTGGCAGTTGCAGCATCAGATCTGCTGTAATTTATTACATAACAATATGACTGCCTGCTGCTTCTTCCGACCCTGCCTCTGAGCTGGTGCATCTGCGCAAGGCCGAAGCGTTCACTGTTTTCAATAATTATAACTGTTGCCTCAGGTACATCTATCCCAACTTCTATAACTATTGTTGAAACCAGGATCTGAATCCTGCCTTCTTTAAAATCATTCATTATCGAAGCTTTATCATCACCTGTCAGGCGTCCGTGCAGCAGTGCTGCTTTGTGGTCAGGAAACCTGGATTTAATTTCTTCAAAAAGCTTCTGAACTGAAAGCATGTCATCGTCATCGTTGTCTATGCTGGGTGCTATGACATATGCTCTGTTCCCCTTTTCCAGTTCACGCTTCATGTCGATATATGCCCGCTCTCTGGTGCTTTGATCAAGTGCTCTGGTTATTATCCTTTTACGGTCTTCAGGCATAGACCTTATTATACTGAAGTCCATGTCACCGAAGACTGTTGCTGCCAGAGTACGAGGGATAGGTGTTGCGCTCATGACGCATACATTAACCCCTCTTCCCTTTTTTATAAGGCTCTTTCGCTGAGCCACGCCGAATCTGTGCTGCTCATCGGTTATTACGAGCGCAAGGTCGTTAAACGAAACGTCATTCTGGATCAGTGCGTGAGTGCCTATGAGAACATCTGTTTTACCGCTTGCGACATCGTCTATCACTCTGCGTCTTTCCGAAGCCTTCATGCCGCTTACAAGAAGATCGCATTTTATACCGCAGCCGGAAAGATCTTTGCTGATACTTTCAAAATGCTGTTTTGCAAGTATGCCTGTAGGAACCATCATTGCTGACTGCAGCCCTGACTTTGCGCATCTGTATATGGCTGCTTCAGCAACAACTGTCTTACCGCACCCTACATCGCCCTGAACAAGTCTGTTCATGGGTTTTCTGTTTCCCAGATCGTTCATTATCTCATCGATGCATTTTGACTGTCCTTCTGTCAGTTCAAACGGCAATCTGCTGCAGAAAGCTTCCATGTCCTGTTCAGGTATGGAAGCATCCAGCGCCATATCTTCTGCTCCTGCGGCATTCATCCTGACTGTCAGCTGGTACATGAGCAGCTTTTCATATATGAGTCTGTATCTGGCAGCTTTGTAATGCTGTTCGCCCTCCGGGAAATGTATGTTTCCAAATGCAAAATCACGTCCGCAGATTTTGCGCTTTTCAATTATATCGCTCCCTATCCAGTCCGTATCAAGATCTGTATTGTCAAGAGCCTCCCTTATCCATTTTCTGAGATTTATATCAGTCAGTCCCGCCGAATGCCTGTATACGGGGAATATGCCCCTTATGTCTCTGTCACCGCCGGCTTTGCTGAACTCCGGATTTGTCCAGACTCTTGCGCCGTTCCTGATTCTCATGCGGCCGAAAAGCACATAATCCTCACCGGTCACAAGGTTTTTTCTCAGGTATGGCATATTGAAGAATACTGCGTAAAAAACACAGCTGTCATCTCTCAGGGTGCATTCCGTAATAGAACGTCTGCCGGAAAGAGGCCTCAGCTGTACTTTTATAAGCCGTCCGCATGTGAGACTGTCCTTTTCTGTACCTGCATCAACAGCGCGCACGAGGTGACGTCTGTCCTTGTATTTTACGGGATAATAAGACAGCAGGTCTTCTATAGTTTCAATACCTGCCGCTGTAAGCTGTTCCTTCTTTTTGGAACCTATTCCCTTTAAGGATGATATATCGTCACTTAGTGAGTACTTTATCATTTCAGTAATTTCTGACTATATCGATATTTCTCTTAACAATAACGCCGTTCATCTCCCCGGCAACGCCTCTCACCTTGACACTTATATCAGATGGCTTCTTAAGTCTGAGCATATCAAAAATCTTTTCAACAGCTTCGAATATTATATCGGCTGTTTCAGAAATGTTTTTCTGGTTCTTCACAACAATATAGATCTTGACCTTGATCTGATCTTTCTTTTCGGAAACCTCGACGGCGTCAAAGTAGTCCGGATCAATTATAGGTGTAGGTTTCTCCTTGATCGGCTTGCCCTTCTTGTTTGAAAGCATCAAAATAGAATTCATGCGCAGCATGTCTTCTATTATCATACGTTCTATTACGCCCTTATTAACAGCTATAGCGCCGAAACTGTTTCTTACTATTACAGACATCTTCTTTGTTCCGGGGTTTTCAGAATTGTATTATCCGTACTGTTATTATTACATTTTTTATAAAAAGAAAAAAGCCTCGAGCATCAAGTGCTCAAGACCATCCTCTTAAATATGCTTTTATCAGACGGCACGGTTGACCTTGCCCGATCTGAGGCAGCTTGTGCATACGGAAGCCTTTCTTACTCTGCCGTTATCGTTGATCCTTACGGTCTGGATATTAGCGTTCCATTTTCTTTTTGTATGGATGTTGGAGTGAGAA
>JAFRKO010000017.1 GCA_017431685.1 Mogibacterium sp. | reverse complement strand
GAATAATCGGAATTTAAGCTATACTACGAGCAGAAAAAGCCGTACAGTATAACATAACACAACCAGTACGAGCGAGTGATTGGATGAGTGGTTGGATGGAAAAAGATGGCGTGCTGTCCTCCTTTCATTTCAACGTGTTCATGATTAGCGTCTAAATTCGAGCCTCGTACGCTCCACCAAAAACAAGAGGTCTGAAACCAAGTAATTTCAACGGTTACAAGGTACAGGCCTCTTCTTTTGTATCATGATGCATTGATGATATAATGGCAAAAAAGGGTAAAAAAAGGGCATCAAGTGTAGTTATTTTGTAGTTATTTTTTGAGGTGATGATCCAATGCTTGAAAAGGCTTTAGAAGAATACTATGAACACTTTGGGCAAAACTATCCGCTGATGATAACCGCAACTGTGGATAGTGAAGCAATAATTGCAGACATTGAAAGGTGTATCGCAACCAACACTCTTGCAAAAGAGTTTGAGTATGAGGATGGTTTAATCTATTAGCATAGGAGTAACAACTAATGGCTAGGATTAAGGATGACATGGGGCTTGATTGCTACATAGATGATTTTTTGATCGCTACACACACAAAGAATGAATTCAGTATTTGTATATACGTAAAGGCTCTAAAGTCGTATATGCATACTATTCAGGTAAACTGAAATTGATGGACAAGCTGCAATTGTTTATTGACCAGCTTGAGGCAGGTGAGAATCTATGAGTGATACAGTTAAGAAACTATATGTTGATGAGCTGCTATGATTCCGATTCGATATATTACAAAAAAAGAGAAATGCTACCTCTAAGGGCTGTAAATTACCTGATTATAAAGATATTGTTCCAATAAAGGATGATATCGTCACGGATGTGAGGGCAGTCTGATGGATCAGATCAAGATACAGTTTTCATCAGCGGTGGCAAATAGCTGCCGCTTTTTATATGCAAAGATTCTTTGCGTAATGATTTCATCGAATGTAACCGCTCTTTGATAGACTCTGATGTACAATGAACCTACACTGACCATGCAAATCAAATCTAAGGAGCATCAGATGGAACTCGGTAATAGAATCGCTGAAATACGAAAAGATAACAACCTTACACAGGAACGTCTGGCAGAAATTTGCAGTGTGACACGGCAGACCATCTCAAACTGGGAAAACAGTAAGAGCTATCCTGATCTTGAGACCCTCGTTTTAATAAGCGATACCTTTGATGTTTCTTTGGATGCAATGATGAAAGGAGACAGACAAATGGTCAGTGAGATTACTAAAGAGCAGAAACAAGTCAGACGTAGCAAAATTGTGATGATAATTGCAATAGGCATATTACTCTTGGTGATTGGTGCAGAAGTGTACCTTCATTTAAATGATGGGAACACAAAAGATGTTTATATTTCAGATATAGATTCTGAAGTATATACTGAAGAAGATTATGACGAGGCTGTAAGTGTTGTACTGCGCTATTTTGCCAAGCATTATAAAGGCTGTGAAATGATAGGGATATGGTATCTTGGTGACGACAAATTTCACAGGATGAAAGAGCGGGAGAAAATGTATGGAGTAGATGAAGCAATTGTCCTTATGTCGGCTTTTTCAACAGGTAGCGCAGATAAACTAAAGGATCACTCTCTTAATGAAAATACGGTATATTCAGGCTGGAGTTGGACCCTTGTAAGAAATACAGGTGGCAAATGGATACTAAAAGATGCAGGGTATGGTAATGATTTTTAATGTTATGCGGTAGTGTAATTGGCGCGTGTAATAAAATGTTAGTATCATACAAATTCACGATTTATGCGATGAAAAACAAGTATAGTAAACTATGCACTGGAATTCATTTCTGATAAGATGGGAATAATTATGGGTGCTACGCTTGGCATATCGGTAGCATTTTCAAGGAGGATACTCATGAATAAAAAAAGCCATATATTCAGAACTGCACTCATTTTTATAGTGTTCTCTTTGGCTGTAGTATTGACTGCCTGCAAGACTGAAGATGTCACTAAGCGAGCCGAAAATGAAGAAAAGGTCCTTAGGGCGATGATCGAATATCCGGGCGATGGCCTTTATGACCCGGTCATTACAGTCATTGGTATTGGTGTAGATGAACCCTCAGAAGAGGAGCTTGCTGCGGCAGAGCAAAGGGCTGCCGAGGAAAAGCAGCTCTGGGTGGAGAAAGTCGGGAATTGCTTTGCAGATGGTATGTTCGACACGTTTTATGATAAGTGGTACAGAACCGAAGTGCTGGGGATCGCGATGAACTTTGGCCTTACTACAACAATCAGCCAGTTCGGTATCCAGGACGATGCGGACCAATCTTCAGACAACATAGAGCACGCTTTAGTTACGGTTATAGCAACTGATGAAAAAGGTGGCACCAAGTCTTTTGATATGGACTGGATGGTCATATTTGATAAGGATGATCCTTCTCTTATCCAAAAGATAGAGATCACAGATGATGGTGGGTTTGACGAGGCGTATACTGATAACTATGAAATCGGGTTGGATCACAGATACTGAAATGATAGAAGCAATAGAATTCGTTTCTGATAAGATAGGAATAATAATGGGTGCCGTTTTTGGTATCATAGTTGTTATCGCAATAATAAGAACGCTGCTAAAAGCATCAAAAGGGGAATCTATAAGCGTGCCTCCAGTTGGTGTGATGAATGATCTTCCAAGCAGTGTAACGGGAATCAATAAGAACAATGACATGTCCGAACGTGTCCAGGAGAGATCAACAAAAAAGACGGAATAGTATCACACAAATTCACGATTTAAGCGATGAAAAACAAGTATAGTAAACTATCTATTATTATTTCATGCATAGTGGCTGTATATATCTACAGTATATTCACTGATCCGCCCGGTTCTCTTGTGCTATTAGTAGGATCTGTTATTTTGTCCCTGATTGGTTTTATCTGCGCCATTGAAGGTTTCATGAAAGAAAAAACCGGTCTAGGGACACTGCCTATCTTTTTAAGCGGTATCGCGATGGCCATTATGCTTGCGCTCTTTCTGATTATGTTTGCTATGGGTGCAGGGCCATAAGCTGGGAGAAAACACAAATCAACCTAGGGCTACATCCATAAAAAGTTAAAATAGAGAGTGCTGGAAACGTTGAAATTCCAGCACTTTGACTTTGAGCCAAATCTCAAATTTTCGATTTAAGCGACGAAAATATAGTGGGTAATGGTTATTATCCTTAGCAGTATTATGTAGGCTAAAAAAGCGGGGATTTTATACAGCAGGTAAGGGAAGTGCGTAGAAATTACAGCTTCCGTACGCTATCTCTCATATGATGCTTCAGAGGCTGTTTTAATAATGTGTCATATAGCATTAAAAAAGTTGCTAAGTGGTTGGATGAGTGGTTGGATGAAAAGAGATGGCGTGCTGTCCTCCTTTCATTTCAACGTGTTCAGAAATAGCGTCTAAATTCGAGCCTCGTACGCTCCACCACGAAAGCCGTTGGAATACCAACGGCTTTTTTTAGTTCCTGAATTCTATTTGCAATAATTATTTCGAATATAGCTGCTGCTTCTGTGATGACGACCATATAGTGTGTATAACGGTATACTGCTTAACTGAAAAGTCATGCTATAATACTTATAATGATTTGTAATAAATGAGCCTCGATGCAGTATGAAATCACATCTGCCATTTTATGATGACAAAAGAAGGCTGCAAGGTATGACAAGAGACAGATTTGAAAAGATAAAGATATCATAGTTAGGAAAAAGGGAATTTATGGCTATTTATAAGAGACAAAAGGCAGTCATTGCAGGCTGCGCAATATTCATAAGCCTCGTTATGCTTGCTGGAATAGTTTTTCCGGCAAGAGCCTTTGCTGTTGACGATAATAGTGTAACAGTAAAAGTTGGCTATTATGAGAATGAAGTGTTCCAGGAAGGAGCCAGACAGGGTGCTGTCAAGAGAGGCTATGCTTATGAGTACTATCAGAAGCTGTCTGAGTATACCGGCTGGCACTACGAATATGTATATGGCGATTTCAGCGATTTGTACCAGAAACTGCTGGATGGTGATATAGACGTACTTGCCGGTCTTGCGTGGAAAAAAGAGCGCGAAAAACTTATAAATTACCCGGATGCGCCTATGGGTAATGAGACCTACAACCTGATAAAACACACTGCCGATGAAAGCATTAACGTCGATTCTGCTACTCTGGAAGGAAAGCGCATCGGAGTGCTGAACAGCGCCATGGCGGACTCTCTTAAAGCGTTCCTGCAGGATCACAGCGTGCAGGCAGAAGTTGTGATCTTCGACGATTATGATCCACTCTTCAAGGCATTCGACAACAATGAGGTGGATGTGCTGGCAGCGGAGGGGGACGGCGCCTACGGACGGGATAACGCAGAACTGCTTTACGCTTTCGGCGCATCCGATTACTTCCTTTGCGTCAGCAAAAATCGGTCGGATCTGCTTGCAGATCTAAACATAGCTCAGACTGAGCTCTCTGTTGATGAACCGAATTACATCAACTTTCTTCGCAGCAAATATTATCCTGTGAGCATATCCAGCCGTGCCTTTTCGGAGCATGAGAAGCAGTGGCTGGCCGGAAAGGACTCGCTGCGTATAGGTTATCTGAACAACTATCTCCCATACAGCGATACAGACTCTGCAGGCGAGGTAAACGGACTGCTTAAGGATTTCATTCCGCGGATGATGAAAGAGCTTGGGCTGGATGACCTTAAAGTCTCATATATGGGTTACGACAGTTACGACAAGATGATCGCAGGACTGGAAGCCGGAAGCGTCGATCTGGTTTTTCCGGTAGGCGGCGGACTGTATTATGCGGAAGAGAGCGGAATATTCCAGTCGAATGCGGTCGTTTCGGCTGCAACAGAACTGGTATATAAAGACGAGTACAACGACGATACTGTGCGGGATTTTGCTGTAAACGAGAACAACAGCATGCAGTACTACTTCGTGAAGACGTACTATCCTAATGCGAAGATCACTTTATATCCCTCAATTGATGAATGCCTCCAGGCAGTGAATGACGGAAAGGCGGGGTGCACCACGCTGAATGGACTGAGAGCAAACGATATCCTGCGAAACAGCCGTTACAGCGGCTTGTCACTGCTTCAGACCGCATACAATGATGACAGGAGTTTCGGCGTACAGATCGGAAATGAGGGGCTGCTGAAACTGGTCAACCGCGGCATCAACGTTCTGGGCTCTGATTACGCCCAGAATCTTGCATTCCGATACACGGACCAGCTGCATTCCTATTCGTTAGGGGATGTGATCCGGAACCATATCGGTGCTGTCGCAAGCATAATGCTTGCGGTCGCCGCACTAATAATCATGTTCCTGGTACGTGATTCTAAACGCTCAAAGCAGCTGCTCAAACAGCAGGAGCGCCGCGAGCAGCAGGACAAGATGATAACTGCGCTCGCTTCGGACTACCGCTGCGTCTATCACGTAGACCTGGACAAAGATGACGCTGTCTGCTACAGGTCTGATCCTGAAGATACTGATCAGACACCTGAAGGTGTCCATTTCCCTTACCTTGAGCGTTTTACCTGGTATGCGAACAATTTCGTTGCGGAGAATTACAGGGAAGGCTTCCTGGAATTCATAGATCCGAACAATGTGCGCAAAGCGCTCGAGAATGACCTGATCATAGCTTACCGCTATCTGGTGGAGCGTAACGGAAAGGAATACTATGAGATGATCCGCATGGCGGGCGTGAGGCATGCCGAAAACCGTGAAGATCATATAGTCCACGCAGTCGGTCTTGGCCTGACGGTCATCGATACCGAAATGCGCGAGACGATGGCAAAGAATCAGGCGCTCGCCGAGGCTCTTGCGGTGGCAGAGGAGGCCAATAATGCGAAGACAGCGTTCCTGTCAAGTGTGAGCCATGAGATCCGCACTCCTATGAATGCCATCATAGGACTGGACAGCCTGGCTCTTCGCAATGAGTCTCTCCCTGATGAAACGCGTGAGTATCTTGATCAGATAGGCGGGAGCGCGAGGCACCTTCTGGGTCTTATCAACGATATACTCGATATGAGCCGTATCGAATCCGGACGTCTGGTTATCCGCAAGGAAGAATTTTTCTTCCGGGATATGCTGGAGCAGATCAATACTATGGTCATGTCCCAGTGTGAAGAAAAGGGACTGCATTATGAGTGCAAGGTGCTTGGCGGTGTAAGTGATTACTACATCGGCGATGACATGAAGCTCAAACAGGTTCTGATCAATATCCTGTCAAATGCGATCAAGTTTACAGACGCACCGGGGAACGTCATGCTGACGGTGGAGCGCACGGCCGTCTACGGAGATCATTCGACTCTCAAATTCTGTATCAGGGATACCGGAATCGGTATGGATAAGGAATTCATCCCGAAAATATTTGACACATTTACACAGGAAGACAGCAGCAGGAACAGCAAGTATGGCAGCACCGGTCTCGGCATGGCCATTACAAAAAATATCGTTGAGCTGATGAATGGTACGATCTCTGTCGAATCTGAAAAAGGTGTCGGGACAGAGTTTACGGTCAACATTACTCTGAATAACAGCGATCACCAGGGGCTGTCGTCATACTCTCTGAACCCGAAGGATATACGGGTCCTGGTGGTGGATGACGAAGAGATTGCGGCGGAACATGCACGTATCGTGCTGGATGAAGCGGGTATCAAAGCAGATACCTGTTATGATGGACCGACAGCTCTGCATATGCTGGAAGTGCAGCATGCAAAGCACGAGCCTTACAGCCTTGTTCTGCTTGACTGGAAGATGCCCGAAATGGACGGGGTTGAAGTGGCAAGGGAAATACGTAAGAGATATAACAAGGAAACTACGGTCATCATCCTGACCTCTTTCAACTGGGATGAGATCATGGAAGAGGCGATACACAGCGGTGTTGACAGTTTCCTGTCAAAACCTCTGTTTGCATCCAATGTGCTTGATGAATTAGAGCGGGTCGCCCGGAAAAATAATATGAGTCTCTTTAAGGAGAAAAAACGGGCTGAGCTAAAGGGCAGAAAGATTCTGATGGCTGAAGATGTCCTGGTCAATGCAGAGATCATGAAGCAGATCATTCTCCTGAGGGAAGCAGAAATCGATCATGCTGAAAACGGCAAGGCCGTACTGGAAATGTTTAAGAATAGTCAGGCAGGGTATTATGATGCGATCCTGATGGATGTACGTATGCCGGAAATGGACGGTCTGGAAGCAACTGCAGCCATTCGGGCTCTGGACAGGCCGGATGCAAAAACGATCCCGATTATTGCTTTAACTGCCAATGCCTTTGATGAAGATGTTCAGCGTTCGCTGCAGGTAGGTATGGATGCTCACTTGTCTAAACCTGTGGATCCTGAGCATCTGTATCAGACACTGGAAGAGCTGATCTGGGAATACTCTCAAAACCGCGCATTTTAATGCTGCCGCCAAAGAAAGATGTCAAACTGTCCGGATATGGAAGTTCATCAACGATATCTTAGGATAAGGTCTCCGGGATGCCAATGCCCGGGGCTTTTTCTTCAGCGGCGAATTTGATACACTTAACCTATCTATAACATATAATAAAGATAAACAGTGCATAACTTGCGGTCAGAGTAATATGAGTGAGAATAAAGAAAAACCAAATGTGGTAAAAGAAACAAAAAAAACGGATATAACCGGAAATGCCCTGTTAGCGTGCGTTATCGCAGCTATATTGATAATCTGCGTACAGGCAGCCGGTACCTATCTGAGTCTTCAGTCTTTTATGAAACGCGAGACTTCTTATCCGAGTCTTGAGTCCGGGTTAAAGGGCTCGATTGAGCAGCTGACATTTTCTATAGACAGCCAGTCTGAAAAGGATAAAAAGGCTGCACTGGCTGATACATATTTCAGGGCTCTTTACCTCAGAGATAAGATGAACCGCAGCGACTTTCTGGACAGCACTGTTGAAGATTACGGAAAATCCTATGTTGTAAGAGTCAAAGACGGAAAACTCACTGTATCTGACGATGCTGAGTGCCTTCCCGAAATAACAACGGACGCCCTGAAAGGAGAGCAGGGAATTATAGATACATCAAGGGATTCTGACTGGCGGTGCTTTACTGCATACAGCAGCATCGGCAATGGTTATTATGCTCTGCAGGAAGTCAATGCAAGTGATGGTTCTGACAATCTGGCATCCATTGCGCTTTGTGAAATCGAGACTGCATTTGACGGAAAGGCCATTCTTCTGGATGAAAACGGAAGATTCGTTTATTACAATTCTGATCTGGAGATCCCTGATTTACGCAATGAAAACGGCCTGGATGAGGCAGCTCTTAATAAGTACCTTGAAAAGCACGCACCGTATTATGTCATGGCAAGGTCGGCGGATGAGAGGTATACACTGATATTCTTCCTTTCAAAATACGAGATACTGTCGGATTTTCTAAGTGTAGACCTTCTGGTTGCGCTGGTGGTGTTTATTCTGTCAGTGGTACTTATAGTCTGGATAACTGAGATCAAGAGGCTGCTGAAAAGCGGAAATGCGGGAAAGCAAAAGATCGCTGATTATGAACCTTTGCTTTTAAAACGCAGGATCAGGACATTCTGCATACTTGCTGTCGTTCTTGTTTTGCTTGCCGGGATGTTCTCGAGTGCTATCGGGTCACTATACAGTGTCACCTGGGATGCTCAGAATACTCTTTCAGCCGTTGAGCAGCTGGATGAGGAAATAAGAAGTGTTACTGACTTCAGAATCAGTGAAATGAAAGAGAATGATACTGAGCATGCAAGGATAATCGCTGATGCCATATACCGTGATCCTCAGCTTCGTACTAAAAAACAGCTCAGTGAATTCAGGGAGATGCTTTCGGCTAATTACATAATGGTGTATGACGGGGACGGCAGGGAGATCCTTACTGATTCATCGTACATAAATATGAATATCGGAGGACTTGGATCTTCAGACATGCATGCTTTCAGACGGGTGCTGAACGGTGGATCAGGAGCCTATCTTGAAAATGTTACGGATAATGTGACAGGAGCAAAGAGCGATCTTGTCGGCGTGCGCATGCCTTCCATAAGCGGAGACAATGATGGCAGCTACAACCTGCTTGTGATTTCTTTCCCTCCGTCGTCTAAGAGGGGAGTTTCATTCTTCGAGAGCAATGATGAGATGATCGCGTCGCTGGTTTCTTCTTACAACGGTTATATGCTTCTTGACAAGGACAGAACAATAAGGTTTATCTCCAATAAATCTTTATATGGAAGGGATCCGCTGGAACTTGGCATGAAAGAAGAGGAAATCCGGGACAATTTCCTTGGAGAGTTTGAGCTGGATAATGATGTTTATTACGGAGCTTCCAATGAGATGAACGGCGAACTGTTCTACTATATCGCAAAATCTTCGGTTCTGCGGGAAGGAATGTTTGCTTTCGGATTGCTGGAGGCTGCAGGGTTCCTGCTGGTCTTGATGATAATTATCCGTATCCTTATGAAGGATTATGATCTGGTCTATGATAAAAGCACTGCAGGAGAATACAGCCATACGGATAATACGGACATCAGATCTGACTGGCTGTCAAGATTTCCTAAGCTTAAGAAAGCTAATTCTCCTGAAGCTATGGCAAGAGCAGTACTCAACATAATGGCGGGACTGTGTATTCTCATCATCGGCATAATGGCCATAACGTCTGCAAGTGCAGACCGCAGTGACAGCCTCATTCCGTATATTTTCAGCGATAACTGGAACAGGGGGATCAACCTGTTTGCTGCTGCAAGGGTGATTTTCATGATCTGCGGTGTAGCGGTAATATGGAGTATCATATCACTCATTGTCAGCTTTGCCGTAGATTTTCTTGACACAAGAGGCACAACAGTTGTCAGACTGATAAAAAGCGTTCTGAGCTATGCGGTTGTGCTGATCGTAATTTATTATTCAGCGCTGTATTTCGGATTTGATCCTGCAACCCTTCTTGCGTCTGTCGGTATAATAGGACTTGCCATTTCGCTCGGTGTTAAGGATATAGTTGCGGATGTATTCTCAGGTGTATCACTGATATTCGAAAAAGCTTTCCAGGTAGGGGATATAGTAGAGATTGACGGAGTGGTCAGAGGCACTGTTCAGGAACTGGGCGTAAGAACCTTAAAGCTCTTTGGTGACGATAACAACCTTAAGGTTGTCAGATACAGCGATATTCATAAGGTCAACAATCTCTCGAGAAGCAATTCATGGTGCGTTGCGGAGTTTACAGTTAAAAACAATGTGGATACAGAAGAATTGAAGAAACTGCTTTGGGCAGAGCTTCCTGAAATACGGGCAAGGCATCCTGAGATACTGAGCGATCCTGTATTTACGGGTATAAGCTCGATCAATACCGGAAGCATTACTTTCGGTGTCAGGGCTGAATGCAAAGAATCAAAGATGCGCAAAGTCCGCAGTATCATGAATTACGAGATCAGGGATATGCTGAACAGAAACGACGTAGGAATGATGTAATACGATACATATAATAAAAAAGCTCAATGCGGGCGCATTGAGCTTTTTGCATGCCTTGATTCCTGAGCTATTATTTGAAGAATCCTTTCTTCTCCAGGACTTTGATGATGGCACGGCCTTCCTCGGTACCTTCAATGATCCTTCTCTGTCTCTTGGAGTCACCGATGTTCATGAGTTCGACATCAGCAAACTCTTCCTTGAGCATGTCGAGAACAGGATTGTTGGACTTGAGTCCCATGCAGATGCAGCCATAGTCGAACTCAACTTCTTCCATGCTTCCGTCCGGATTCTTGACCACGAAGCAGTCAGGCTTTACTTCCTGAAGAGCTGTGGACGGTCTCTGGTGTACGTTGTACTTATTCATCAGATCAACGATGCTGACCTTTGTGATAGGATCGAGTGCCGGTCCGACGATATACGGTAGCATCTCGATTACCGTGGTGTCCGCTCCTCTAGGCGCGAAGAATTCCACTACATCGAGTCCTACGGCGCCGGCGCCGATAACAACGACCTTCTTGCCTGTGCAGTCCTCAGGATAGTTGTCCAGATTGTCGATAACGCCGAGAACTGTCTGGACCTTGCCCTTGCCTACGTTTTCCTTGAGCCCAGGGATAGGGAGGATCAGCGGCAGTGAACCTGTGGAGTTCACGATGATGTCCGGGTTAAGTGTTCTGATGAACTCAGGAGTCGCCTCGGTGTTCAGGAACACGTGCAGGTTGTGGAGCTTCTTGATCCTTCTCTCAAGGTAGTCAGGGAAGTCTCTCAGTCTGCTCTTGTCAGGGAACTTCGAGATCTCATATGCGAGTCCGCCAAGATGATCTGCCTTTTCGATCAGGAATGCTGTGCAGCCAACCTCAGCAGCTGTGCATGCTGCTTCCATACCGGCTGTACCACCGCCGATAACTACTACGTTGCATGGCTTGTTGACCTTGAGCTTTTTATATTCGTCTCCCTCGATGACTGCAGGGTTTACAGTACATCTGATAGGTCTGTTGTTCTGGATACGGTTGCCTGCGCATCCGATGTTGCAGCTGATGCACTTTCTGATGTCGCACTCTTCGCCGAATTCAGCCTTGTTTACCCAGTCAGGATCTGCAATCAGTCCTCTGCCGATGCCGATGAAGTCAGCGTCGCCTCTTTCGAGGATGTCGTTAGCTACCTTAGGGCTTCTGATATTGCCCATTGTGACTACCGGCTTGCCGAATCTTTCCTTAACAGCCTTTGCGAGATATGCTCTCCAGCCGTCAGGATAGCAGTTGCTGTCGATCTGATACTGCAGGGAAGGGTTGAGAGCTGCAGATACGTTGTATACGTCAACTTCGTCTCCGAAGTACTGCAGATACTCAAGGCAGTCTTCAAGGTTGTTGCCGCCCTCGAGGAACTCGTCTGCACTGATTCTTGCGAGGATAGGAATGAAAGGTCCTACCTGCTTTCTTACTTCGTCGATTACCATTCTGGCAAGACGTGCTCTGTTCTCAGCGCATCCGCCGAACTCGTCGGTCCTCTTGTTATAGATAGGCGAGAGGAACTGGCTGATGAGGTATGAATGTCCGCAGTGGACTTCGATTGCATCGAAACCTGCCTGAACTGCGCGCTTTGCAGCTTCGCCATATTTCTTTACTATTGCTTCGATCTCATCTTTCTCAAGTGGACGAGGTGCTTCGCCGCCGAGCTTTGAAGGAACTGTTGATGACGATACAGTAGGGACTCCTGTACGTGCAGATGAAGCAGATGCTCCTGCGTGGTTGATCTGTACGGCAATGAGACCGCCTTCATCATGGACTGTTTCGGTCAGCTTGTAGAGCTTCGGCATGAACATGTCATGGTCGAGTCTGAGCTGGCTTGTGCCGTTGGAGCCGGTAGGGAAGTCTACGCAGACGTTCTCTACGATGATGAGGCCTGTACCGCCTTTTGCTCTGAGTTTGTAGTAGTTGATGTGATCATCATTGATGCCGCCGTCCGGATCAGCGTAGTTTGTGCCCATCGGGGTCATGACTACTCTGTTCTTGAAAACAGTCTTTCTTACTGTGATAGGTTCAAAAATGTTTGGATAATCCTTCTTCATTTTGTACTCCCTCCGGTGGTTATCTGCTGCCTTGTGGTACTTATATGATAAAAAAATAACGGGCAAAAGAAAAATATCTTTATTGCCCGTTTTTGATAGCCTGAAGGTATCAGATAGATGAAATCAATATCATCTGCCTATGTAATTGCTTTCAGCGATGCCTGATCAAGCTCGGATTCGCTGATCATGAAATCAATAAAGCGTTTAGTAGCAGGCATCAGGTAATGGTTCTTCTGCCATACGACATTTACATAGTGAGTAAGATCAGCATCTGACACGCTGTGTATCTTCAGATACTTATCATTAAGAATATCTACTTTTGCGACCAGGGCTATACCGAACTGCTCGCGGACTAATGCCTGGATGGAGTTTTCATCAGAGCATTCACACAGGATATCCGGCTTTATGCCCAGGCTGCGATAAAGCCGTTTAGTATACCCGCCCAGAGCTGACACGCGGTCATATCCAATCACCGGATAACGTCCCAGTTCGCTTATGGAAAGCTTATCTTTTGAGGCAAGCGGATGTTCATTGGAAGTTATGATCACCATTTCCTGCTTAATAATAGGAACGAATTCAAGCTCTTCTTCATTTTCAGAGTACGCGCAGAATCCTACATCAAGCTTGCCGTTTTTTATTTCTCTTATTATTGAAGACGTCCGGTTCTGCGTAAAACCGAATGTCACATGTTCGTTGCCCGGAATACTGAGGAAAGAACGCACCTTGTGAGGAATGTAATAGTTAGCCAGAGGGAAAACGTAGCCTATATCTATACGGCCTCCGGAAGTAGATATTTCCTTCATTTTATATACAGCGATATCGCACTCCTCAAGAATACGGTTGGTGTACTCAAGAAAAAGTCTTCCGCTTCCGGTCAATGAAATGCCTCTGCCTGCACGTTCAAACAGAACTACGCCCAGTTCATCTTCAAGGGAATCTATTGATCTGGAAAGGGAAGGCTGCGATATATACAACTCTTCAGCTGCTGCCCTGAAGTTCTGCAGCCTGGCAACTGCCTGGAAGTA
Organism: Mogibacterium sp.; assembly: GCA_017431685.1. Lineage (GTDB taxonomy): Bacteria > Bacillota > Clostridia > Peptostreptococcales > Anaerovoracaceae > Crickella. The sequence continues at coordinate 22,230 of JAFRKO010000017.1, read as the reverse complement.
TTTAAGCTGATTCAAAGTCATGCTCGGTCTCCTTGTTATCAAAGTTCTCACAACTGGTATATTAATTATTGAAATATTTAAAAAAATATATCATAGACTAAGTTCGAATGATAGCGTCAAGCTATCATTTTTTGCGATATATGGCATTGGACTGCATCAAAAAGCATTGTTAAAATGTAAACAAGAAATAGTTATTGTTTTAACAAAGTTGTCTTCTGGCTTGTGGTGAATCGGAGACATTACCGGGAGAGGCATACAAAAGTGCCTGAATAACGATCATAAAAAACTCATATTAATAAAAGGAGAAAAACAATGGCAGAAAGAATCACAGGACATACCGAACTTATCGGACTCATGGCTTATCCAATTCGTCATTCCAGCTCACCTGCTATGCAGAACGAAGCTTTCGCAGAAGTAGGTGCTGACTATGCATACCTCGCATTCGAAGTAGGCGCCGATGAGATCGAAGATGCTGTAAAGGCTATCCGCACTCTCAAGATGAGAGGTTCAAACGTTTCCATGCCTAATAAGACTCTGGTAGGTCAGTATCTTGACGAACTCGACCCTGCAGCTGAACTCTGCGGAGCAGTAAACACTATCGTCAATGACAATGGCTACCTCAAGGGATACATCACAGACGGTATCGGATTCATGGCAGCTCTTAAGGATAACAACATCGATCCTATCGGTAAGAAGATGACGATCGTAGGAGCAGGCGGTGCTGCTACAGCTATCGAGATCCAGGCTGCACTCGACGGAGTAGCAGAGATCTCAATTTTCAACATCAAGGACAAGTTCTATGTAGTTGGAGAAGAAACAGTAAAGAAGATCAACGAGAGAACAAACTGCAAGGCTCAGATGTTTGACCTCGCAGATACTGAAGCTCTTCGCAGAGAGATGGCAGACAGCTACCTCTTCGTAAACGCTACAGGCGCAGGCATGAAGCCGCTCGAAGACGTTTCTGTAGTTCCTGACAAGAGCTTCTTCAGACCTGAGCTCATCGTAGTAGACGTTCCTTACGGATGCCTTCTGACAAAGATGAGAAAGATGGCTAAGGAAGTCGGATGCAAGACAATGAACGGACTCGGAATGATGCTCTTCCAGGGAGCAGCAGGATTTGAGCTCTGGACAGGCAAGCCAATGCCTATTGAGCATATGAAGGAAGTTCTCGGTATCAGCTACGACGACTAAAACGTTAGAAAAAACGTCAATAATGACTAGATGGAAAATGAGAGGAAATAAAAATGACTAATAAAAAGTATTTACCAAGCGTAATAGTTCTTTATCTGAACTACTTCCTTCATGGTATCGGCTGCTCCATCCTCGGACAGGTCGCTATCAAAGAAGCTCTATCAGCAAGCTGGAACGTTGAGGTTATGGCTATCACAGCTGTTTCCGCAGCTCTCGGTCTCGGAAGACTCATCGCTCTTCCATTCGCAGGCCCTCTTTCAGACAAGCTCGGACGCAGATTCTCAACAGCTATCGGCGGATTCGCATACGCTGTTTATCTGATCGGTCTCGCAATGGCATTCAACGCAGGCGGCGGCACAGGATACAGAATCGCTTACATCTGCGCTATCGTCGGCGGTATCGCTAACTCGTTCCTCGACACAGGAATCTATCCTGCTGTAGCAGAGATCATCAACAAGGCTCCTGGCGTTGCAACAATGGGAATCAAGTTTGCAATCTCCGGATCACAGCTGCTTCTCCCGTTCTTCCTGGGAATTGCTGTAGGAACAACAGCAGCAGGAGCTGTTACATACAACACACTGTTCTATGCAGTAGGTATCGGATATCTCGTGCTCATGGCTCTGATTCTCTTCTTCCCTCTGCCTGATTCAGATCAGAAGGCTGAGAAGAAGGAAGGCCTTATCGAGGGAATCAAGAAGGCAAACTTCTCTGCAGGTTCAGTCGCAATGATCCTCATCGGATTCACATGCACAGGTACATTCCAGCTCTGGCTGAACTGCGCACAGAACTTTGCTAAGGACGTTGTTGGCTGGGCTGAGCCTGGAATCATGCAGACATTCTATTCTGCAGGAACAATGATCGGACTTATCGTGACAGCTGCTCTGACAAAGAAGATCAAGGATGTAAGATTCATCATGGTATACCCTGCAATCTGCGCACTCATGATGGTTGGAGTACTGATGGTACCTTCACAGGCAATGTGCAAGATCGGCTCCTTCGTTATCGGATGGGCAGGTGCAGGCGGACTTCTGCAGATCGCAACAGCTGTATGCAACATGCTCTTCCCTAAGATCAAGGGAACAGTTACAGCTCTCGTTATGATCGCTTCTTCACTCTGCAACTACACGATCCTGACAGCTGCTGCATCGATGACTCCGTCCGGAGTTATGACAATGAACATCGTACTCACAGCTATCGGTGTACTGCTTGGCGTATTCGTAAACAAGAACTACTCCAAGATGCTCGAAGCTGCTGAGAAATCCGCATAAACCTGCTTGGCAGAAAGGAAGGAAAATATGAATACTGTTAAGGTCAGAAATATTGTTATCGGCGAAGGCATGCCAAAGATCTGCGTGCCTATCGTAGGCGTAACAAAGGAAGCTATCCTCGACGAAGCAAGAGCCATCACAAAGCTCCCTGCAGACGTAGTGGAGTGGAGAATCGACTGGTTCGAGAACGTATTTGACTTCGCTGCTCTCGAGGATGTCATGAAGGGCCTCCGTGAGGTTCTCGGCGACATGCCTATCCTGATGACATTCCGCACTTCTAAGGAAGGCGGAGAGAAAGCCATCGAGGATGAAGTGTATGCTGACATCAACATCAAAGCTGCTCAGACAGGCTATGTTGACATGGTAGACGTAGAAGTCTTCACAGGCGACGAAATCGTTAAGAAGATCATCGACGGTGCACATGCTGCCGGCGTAAAGGTCGTAGCATCTAATCATGACTTCTTCAAGACTCCTGACAAGGATGACATCGTAGGACGCCTCCGCAAGATGCAGGATCTTGGTGCAGACATTCCTAAGATTGCTGTTATGCCGCAGAACAAGAAGGATGTTCTTACTCTGCTTGCTGCAACAGAGGAAATGGCAAACGAGTATGCTGACCGTCCGATCATCACTATGTCTATGGCAGGCACAGGCGTTATCAGCCGTCTTGCAGGCGAGGTGTTCGGTTCGGCACTGACATTCGGAGCCGCAGCAAAGGCATCAGCCCCTGGACAGATGGGAGTACAGGATCTCAAGCAGGTACTCACACTGCTGCACGGAGCGCTATAAATAATTGCTTATACATGCCCCGCTTCAGACGACATACGTCCCTCCGGGGCGGGGCATGCTATATATTGAAAGGAAAAAGCCATGACTAAAGTTATTAAATGGCTTGATCACAATCTGGAAGAATTCCTGCTGACGCTGCTGCTGCTTGCAATGGCGGTGATAATGGGGGTACAGGTCTTCTCCAGATTTGCACTGAAAGCTTCGCTGTCGTGGACTGAGGAACTCACGAGATATCTGTTCATCTGGGCAGGTTTCCTGAGCGTCAGCTACTGCAGCAAGAGGTGCATCTCGATCAAGATAGAACAGTTCGTGGCAAGATTCTCCAGGCGTACGAAGGCGATCATCAAACTGGCCAATCATACGATTGAGCTTGCGTTTTTCTTCTATATGATACCGTTTGCTTTCTCGTATATGATGTCAGCTGTTGAAAGCGGGCAGGTGAGTCCGGCGCTTGGGATACCGATGTATTACATACAGGCGGCGCCTTTCGTATCGTTCATACTGGTAGCTTTCAGGATAATCCAGAGATGGATAATAGAGCTCAAGGTCTCACTTGGAATGAAAGTCTATGACCCGGCTCATCCTGAACGCAATACTCCTGAATCATTTGTTGAGGCTGGTCAGCCGGTATCCGCGGCTGATGCCGGAAAGGAGTAGTCATGCCAGTAGGATTATTGTTCATACTGTTCGTGGTATTTCTGATAATAGCAATACCGGTAGGCATCACGCTCGGAATAACGGCCGTTTTGCCACATATATTCGATCCGTCGTTCACTGTGGGAGCCAAGTATCTCATCAGGGCCATGTTCGGCGGACTCGACAGCTTCCCGCTGCTGGCTGTCCCGATGTTCGTTCTATCGGGCATCATCATGGCCAAGGGAGGCATATCGCGTAAAATATTCGACATATTCGCTTATTTCTTCGGCAGATTCACTGCCGGAATGCCTTGCGCAGTCATAGTTACGTGCCTGTTCTACGGCGCGATCTCCGGATCTGCTCCGGCGACCGTTGCTGCCGTAGGCAGCATGACCATCCCGATCCTGATCGGGCTGGGCTACGACAAGACATTCTCGACATCTGTCGTAGCGGTTGCCGGCGGACTCGGCGTAATCATACCGCCGAGCATCCCGTTCATCATGTACGGAATGGCATCTGGCGCGTCTGTAAGTGATCTGTTTCTTGCAGGAATAATTCCTGGCCTCGTTATAGCAGTGCTCCTGATGGGATACTCAGTACTCTATTGCAAGAAGAACGGAGAGGATAAAGTCAGGATAGAGAGCGAGATAGGAAAGCTGCATGAAAAAGGCTTTATGAATGTTTTCAAGGAAAGCTTCTGGGCCATACTCAGCCCGGTGATCGTCCTGGGATGCATCTACTCAGGAATTACATCTCCTACGGAGGCAGCTGTTATATCAGTATATTATGCGCTGATCGTCAGCCTGTTCATTTACAAGGAGATCAGGCTTAAGGATCTGTGGGGCATTCTTGTTGAAGCAATAAAGACTTTCACTCCGATACTGTTCATACTGGCAGCATCGACAGCTTTCTCCAGGGTGCTGACACTCATGCAGGTACCTCAGACCGTCAGCTCGTTCATACTCGGAAACTTCTCAAGCAAGATCCTCATATTGCTTGTCATAAACGTGTTCCTGCTCATCGTGGGCATGGTTATGGATACGACACCTGCGATACTGATCCTTACTCCGATCCTGTTGCCGATAGCACAGGGTATAGGAATGGATCCTATCCAGTTCGGTGTGATAATGGTAGTAAACCTGGCAATAGGATTCGTAACTCCGCCTATAGGGGTCAACCTGTTTGTAGCCAGCGCGCTTACGGATGTTCCGGTCATGGAGATAGCCAAAAAGGCACTGCCTATGATAGGCCTCTTCCTTGTGGCGCTGCTTCTGTTCACATTCGTGCCGGCATTCTCACTGGTGCTTTTATAGGGGGTGTGCAATGAAAAGAGCAAACAATCATAGACACCTTCGTCTTGCGGTCATAATCATCAGTATTCTTCTTGTGGGAATGATGATGACTGCGTGCGGCAAAAACGATGGAAAACAGAGATATGCGTATCCGCTTGCTACAGCGAGCCCGGAAGATACAGTAACTCAGATATATGCCGAAAAGTTCGCGGAAGAAGTCGACAGGCTTTCGGGCGGAAGCATAAAGATTCAGGTTTATGCAAACTCAACACTTGGAGGCGACCGTGAGCTTCTTGAGTCCTGCAAAGACGGAGATATCCCGTTCGTAGTACAGAATACTGCACCTCAGGTAACGTTCATGCCGGATCTTGCGATATTCGACGTGCCATGTGCATTCGAAAATCTGGATGAGTGCAGAGAAGTGCTCGACGATGCTGAATTCAGCAGCCTTATAAGCAGCGTGTATGAAAAGGGCGGTTATCAGTTGCTCGGTATCGCTGATCAGGGCTTTCGTATAATGAGTACAAACAAGCCTGTTAAGGGAATAGGTGACTTCAAGGGACAGAAGATCCGTACCATGGAGAATCCGTTCCATCTGGCATTCTGGAAATCAATAGGAGCTAACCCTACGCCTATGAGCTTTGCTGAGGTATACATTGGCCTTCAGCAGCACACGATAGACGCGCAGGAGAATCCTTACGAAGTCATCGTATCAAACAGACTGTATGAGCAGCAGGATTACGTGGTAGAAACCAACCATCTGCCTCATCTGATCACACTGATCATGAACGATGAGTTCTTCAAGGGAATGCCTGAAGAAAACCAGCGCATTCTGAAGGAGGCTGCGGCTACAGCTACAGAATATGCGCGCCAGGCATCTGATGACAGAATAGCCGACAGGGTCAGGACCATTGAGGACAGCGGTACCACGATACTTAAGATCGATGGGAAGACCTATAAGGATATCGTTGAGAAAAGTGCGGGAGTGCGCGACAGCATTAAGGAAAAGGTAGATTCCGAAGTCTACAATACATTTATCGAATGTATCGATAAATATCAGCAATAGAACATTTTTATAATAACCGTCGAAACCTCGGGTTTCGGCGGTTGCTGTTTTTTTTGTGCCTTTATCAGGAGAATGTTTATATGCTACAATTATGGCATTAAGAGAAACTTAAGGACTTAGAGTAAAAAGAACATTTTGCCAGAGAACAGAGTGGGGAAGGTAATATGGAAACTGCAAGACTCAGAGCTTTTGTGGAAACAGCTGATAAAGGCAGCGTTAAAGCAGCTGCGGACTCGCTCGGATACACACCATCAGCCATAAGCCAGCTGATCACGGCGCTCGAGAAGGAGCTTGGAGTAACTCTTTTTACGCGCTCACAGAAAGGCATGAAGCTTACGGCTGAAGGCAGGGAGATGCTCCCGCTCGTGAGGTCCTACCTGACGCACGAAGAGGAAATCTACACTTTTGCAGCTGAACTCAAGGGTGTCACGAGAGGAAAGCTGGTAATCGCAACATATCCGAGTATAGCAACAACATGGCTTCCGGAGATAGTAAGAAGTTTTAAGAACGATTATCCGGGAATACAGATAAGCATCATGGAAAGCATAAAATCGGATGTTTTCCGTCACTTTGAGCAAAATGAAGCCGATCTGGCATTTCTGGCATACTCCGAGCCAATGCCGTATGAGTGGATACCGCTTTCAACAAGCAATGTCATTGCTGCTGTCCCGGAAGGTCACAGGCTTGCAGACGCAAAGGCTTTTCCGATAAAGGAATGTGAGAACGAGGATTTTATTCTGGGCTCGTGGGGGAAGGAAATGGAGATCCTCGAGATCCTCGAAAGGAACGACGTGCATCCGGAGATAAAGTATACAACATACGATACTCCGGCATCGCTTGCGATGGTGCGCATGGGATTAGGCGTCAGCTTCGTGAATGAACTATCTGCACAGTTCTGGAATGAACATCTGGTGAAGATGCCGCTTGATCCGCCGCAGACCATTACTTTAGGTGCAGCGCTTCCATCAAGGGATCGTATGACGGGAGCTGCAAAGAGATTCCTCTCATACACTCTGAAGTATTTCCAAAAGTAAAACAGGCAAAAGAAAAACGCCTTTCAGAGAGGGAGGTTAAGGCGTTTTTCAAAGAGAATAATATATGATAAATGAAGTGTGCTGTTGATTATCTGTGATTCCTGCATTGCATTTACCTCGGTAAGACTGTTGCAGAGAACCGCTTTTATTATCTGAGAGCTATTGTTTTTTTCAATCGCTCTCTCTTTATAACTAACTTTTAATTATAGTTGTGCGTTAAGTAAAGTTATACTTTTTAATAAAAACATTTAGATATACTAAACAACTTATGCGTCCGATAGAACACTTTAAAACAGTACATGAACACAGAAAGCTTGTAAGGGAGTACTGCTTCAGACTCGGTTTGTACAGACAGGGTCTGATGCACGATCTCAGCAAATATTCACCTGTCGAGTTTTGGCGCGGTGCAAAATACTATCAGGGAAACCGCAGCCCTAATAACAAGGAAAGAGAAGTGACAGGTCATTCTATGGCCTGGCTGCACCATAAAGGACGCAACAAACATCATTTTGAATACTGGATAGACTATATTATCAATGATGACGGCTCTGTAGGGTTCGGGGGCAACAGAATGCCTAAACACTTTATAGCAGAAATGTTCTGTGACAGGATAGCCGCGTGCAGGATATATCTCGGAGACAAATATACTGATGCATCGGCATATGATTACTATATGAAAGGCACCGGCACCAGAGTCGGGCCGCTGATCCATCCGGATACAGCAGCTGAGCTTGAAAAGATGCTTAGCACGCTTAAGGACGAAGGAGAAGAAGCCGCTTTCCGGTATGTCAGGAACTGGCTGAAAGAAAAATGAATAATAAGCAGGCCCGGATCTGATGATCCGGGCCCGTTCTTTTGATTTAACGTATGAAGGAATTTATATGAGAGGTGGAGAGAACTGTTTTGTTATCCTTCGATAAGTATAGTCTTCTTTTCAGGAAGCTCAGGCTCCTTCTCTTTAGGGAAGGTAAGACGCAGGACTCCGTCTTCATATTTTGCCTTTACATCGTTCTCATCGATGCCCTCGCCAACATAGAAACTTCTCTGCATTGCGCCTGTGTAACGTTCCTGACGGAGCAGTTTGCCCTTATCATCTTTTTCTTCCTCGTTCAGCATCTTGCGTGCTCCGATTACGAGATAACCATTGTCGAGAGTGAGGGAAATCTCATCCTTCTTGAAACCAGGAAGATCGATGTCGAGCTCATAATTGCCGTCCTTATCGCGGATGTCTGTCTTCATAAGACCTGCCGCATGTTTTCCGTACAGTTTGTGCTCTGCCTCTGCCGGCATTCTGAATCTCGGAAAGTCGAAGAAATCATCAAAAATATCGTCGTTGAAAAGTTTAGGATAGAACATAGTATTGCCTCCTTTATATATATGATGTTTTTAGCTTCTTTGTGCGGCTCTGTAATTGCCGCTCTCATCTGACAGCTATGTTATACCACTTTTGTTAGCACTCGTCAATAGTGAGTGCTAACATTTTTAAAAATTTTTTGCATTGTGATTTTGCTGTGAAGTAAGGGTATAACCATAATGTTTATGATATTATATATATGTATAATTATGTAATTTGCGGAGGCTAATTATGAGAATCACTTTTATCGGAGCTGCTCATGAAGTTACAGGATCCTGTTCATTGCTCGAGGTGTGCGGCAAAAACATAATAGTAGACTGCGGAATGGAGCAAGGTATAGACCTGTTTGAGAACATAGAAATCCCGGTGGCTCCATCAGACATAGATGCGATCGTCGTAACACATGCCCACATAGACCACACCGGTAAACTGCCTTTCCTTGTGGCAAATGGCTACAGCGGTCCGATTTACTCAACAGAGGCTACACGCCAGCTTTGCGACATCATGCTGAGGGATTCCGCACACATACAGGAAATGGAGGCACAGTGGAGAAACCGAAAGGGCAAGCGTGCTGATGAGGATGGAGAACATACTCCTCTGTATACCATGGAAGATGTGCTCAGCACGATGGCTCTGTTTAAATCTGCAGGTTATGGAACTGACGTTGAATTGTTCGACGGAGTAAAGATCAGCTATTCAGACGCAGGGCATCTCCTTGGGTCAGCAAATGTGCTGTTCACGATAAACGAGAATGGAATCGAAAGGACGATACTTTTCTCAGGCGATCTCGGAAACCTGGATAAACCGCTCATACGCTCTCCTCAGGACCCGCCTCATGCAGACTACGTGATCTGCGAATCCACATATGGAGACCGCACACACCCTGAAGCGCCTGACTATGTGTCGCAGATTACCAGGATCATACAGACTACTCTGGACCGGGGCGGCAACGTCGTTGTGCCGTCATTTGCGGTTGGCAGAACGCAGGAGCTTCTGTACTACCTCAGAATTATAAAAGATGAGGGCCTCATCAAAGGCCATGACGGCTTCCCGGTGGTGGTCGACAGTCCGCTTGCTGTTGAAGCTACCAACATATACAGTACGGAGATGTACGAGTATTATGATGACGAAGCCATAGATCTGCTGAGAGCCGGGATAAATCCGGTGACTTTTCCGGATCTTAAAATCTCGGTCACGACCGATGAGTCAAAGGCCATAAATGATGATATGACACCGAAAATTATCCTCTCTGCGTCAGGCATGTGCGAGGCAGGCAGGATACGTCATCATCTGAAGCACAACCTCTGGAGACCTGAGTGCACGATCCTCTTTGTGGGATATCAGAGTGCTGGCACCCTGGGCGCCAAGCTTCTCGCAGGTGACCCCGCGGTAAAGCTCTTCGGTGAAGAAATAGCAGTAAAGGCTGAGATCCTCAGAATAGACTCATTCAGCAGTCATGCCGACAAACCTCATCTTCGTACATGGGTAAAAAAGGTTAAGCCGGGCAAGAGGATATTCATCAATCACGGAGAGGACAAAGTTACTGAGAGTTTTGCGGAAATAGTTTCGATGGATACGGGCAAGCCTGCGATAGCTCCTTACAGCGGGGAGGTATGGGACCTTATAACTGATGAGCTCGTACACAGAGCACAGGTCATTCCGGTCATAAGGAAACAGTCATTCAGCAAATCAGGAGATGATCACAGGGCATCTGCAAACTACTCACCGGCATACAGAGATCTCAGAAGGTCCGGTGATGAGCTTATGAAACTCATCAACAGCAGTGAGGGCCATTCCAATAAGGAACTCAACAAGATCAGGAGAGAAATCGAAGCGATTCTCAATAAATACGGCGCTCAGGAGGGATAGTATGGACAACAGGCCAATTGGAGTTTTTGACTCGGGACTTGGCGGTCTCACATCTGTACAGGAGCTTCACAGACAGCTGCCTGAGGAAAGAGTTATTTATCTGGGCGACACTGCCAGAACACCTTACGGGTCAAAGTCACCTGAGACGATCATAAAATTCGCTAAACAGAATGTCGATTATCTGGTCGCCCGGAACACAAAGATGATAATAATCGCGTGCAATACTGTGACTGCTATCGCACTCGATGCATTGAGAAAGCGCTACCCTGCTATCCCTATAATCGGTGTTATTGAGCCGACAGTCAAAAAGGTGGCGGGCGATGGATGCAAAAGGGTCGGGGTCATAGCGACTAAAGCAACTATAGGCAGCGATGTATATGGAAGGGAGCTCAGATCAATGAGCCCGGGTATTGAAGTATACAGCGAGGCGTGTCCTGCGATAGTACCGCTGATCGAAGACGGTCTGACTGATACAGAAATAATGAGGCTTACTGTTGCGCATTATATGGATGATTTTGTCAGGGACGGGGCTTTTGACGATCTGATACTGGGATGTACTCATTATCCGCTTGTTGCAAAGCATATCAGAAGTCTTTATCCTAACCTCCGCATGTACAGCTCTTCTGCAGAGGTAATAAGGGAAGCCGCAGAGATACTTAAAGAAAAAGATATGCTGGCATCCGGCTCTGAATTCACTGACAGATATTATGCAAGCGATATGTCAGATAACTTCATTGCGATGACAGACAGACTTTTTGCAGATACTGATTTCAAGATTCATCTGTTAAAACTTGAAGAATAGAAAGTTTTCTAGTACAATCTATAGGCTTGTGCGTTATGCGCTCCGCAAAGGAATGAAGCGCAAGGCGACGGAGGAGTTATATGGAAACAGAATTCAAATACCGTTTGGACGACACATCCGTGTTTGACAGTATAGTCGAGACCGCGGCTTCAGGTAAAATGGGGCTTGAAGAAGTTGAGACTATCGATATGCATGCAGCATATTTCGACACGGAGGATTTCGATTTCAGGAAAAAGGGGATCGCTTACAGGATCCGCCAGGAAGATGACAGATGTACTGTCACTATCAAGTGGGATGTCAACGTCAAGGAAGGTCTTCACAGACGCGAGGAATTCAACCTCGTAGTCAATGACGAGCGTTTTGCGCTGAATCCAAACATTGAGATTTTCATCTCAAGTGATGCTTATGATGTGCTTCTTGATGCCGCAGGAGACAAACCGCTGAAGCCTACCATTTCGATGGATTATGAGAGGAAGCAGTTTAAAGTCGATACTGGCAGATCAATAAGCTGCATATCTGTGGATGAGGGCGTTATACACCACATTGACGGACATCTTGTGCCGGTATCCGAACTGGAAGTGGAGTGGTATTACGGCAACGAAGATGATTTCATGGAGCTCGCACACCGTATACAGAGCAAGTATGGTCTGGAAGCAGAAGACAGATCCAAGCTCCAGAGAGCATTTGAATAAATAAAGTAATAAAAAGAGTAAATATAAAAACGGAGGAACACTACAAATGAAGGCTACACAGGTTTCAAAGGAAAACGGAGTCGTAAAATTCAACATCGAATTCTCGGCAGAAGAGTTTAAGGACGCATTGAACAAGGCTTATCTGGCAAACAGAGGCAAGTTCCAGATTGACGGATTCCGCAAAGGCAAAGCACCGAGGAAGGTCATCGAGAGCCACTATGGTCATGACGTATTCTGGGATGAGGCACTTAACGATCTGCTCGAGAAAAACTATTATGAAGCTGTTAAGGATATGGACATCGAAGTCATTTCCCAGCCATCATTTGAGTCTCCTGAAGTAAAGGACAACGAGCCTGTAGTTCTGTCAGGTTCCGTTCAGGTATTCCCTGAGTTCGAAGTTGAAAACTATAAAGGTCTTGAGATTGAAAAGGTCGAGACAGTGGTCGGCGACAAGGAAGTACAGGAAGAGCTCGAAAGAGTACAGAAGAGCCAGGCAAGAATGGAGATCGTTGAAGACCGCAAGTCCGAAAACGGTGATACCGTTGTGATCGACTTTGACGGAAGCGTTGACGGCGAAGCATTCAGCGGCGGAAAAGCTGAGAATTATGAGCTCAAGCTCGGATCAGGACAGTTCATCCCTGGTTTCGAAGAGCAGCTCGAAGGTAAAGAAGCAGGCGAAGAAGTCGACGTAGAGGTTGTATTCCCTGAAGATTATCATGCGGAAGAGCTTGCAGGCAAACAGGCACTCTTTAAGTGCAAAGTCCATGAGATCAAGAAGGAGATCCTTCCTGAGATCGATGATGAGCTCGCAAGCGATGTAAGCGATTTCGAGACACTTGCTGAGTACAGGGAAGATCTTAAGAAGAAACTTCAGGAGAAGGCAGCAGAGACAGACCTCTCCGTAATGAAGGACAGAGTTCTCGAGCAGCTCTATAAAATGAACGAGATCGAAGTTCCGACTGTCATGATCCAGAATGAGATTGAAAACATGCTCTATGACATGAACCAGAGTCTCTCCGCTCAGGGCCTCGGACTCAAGCAGTACCTCGAGTGGACAGGAAAGACAGTAGACGAGCTCAGAGAAGAGACAAAACCTGATGCTGAGAAGAGAATAAGAACCAGAGTTCTTCTCAAAAACGTAATCAGAATGGAAAACCTCGAGGTCGCTGAAGAAGAGATCCGCGAGCTCATGGAAGACTTCGGAAAGCAGTACGGAATGGACGTCGATCAGGTTAAGGAGATGGCAGGATCCGAGACTGAGAACTACTTCAGAGAGGATGCACAGACAAAGAAGGCTATCGACTGGCTGTTTGACAACGCAAAGCAAGTAGAAGCAAAGACTGAAGAGTAATCATACGAGAGGATAAAACAATATGAATTATGTACCTTATGTAGTCGAGCAGACGGGTCAGGGAGAAAGGACATATGACATTTACTCCCGTCTACTGATCGACAGGATCATATTCATAGACGAAGAAATAACGGAGCACACGGCAAGTGTCGTAGTAGCTCAGCTCCTGTTCCTTGAGGCGCAGGATCCGGATAAGGATATAAACATTTATATCAATTCTCCGGGCGGTATGGTAACTGCCGGACTGGCAATCTACGATACAATGAGATTCATAAAGCCTGACATCAGCACCATCTGTGTGGGCATGGCTGCAAGCATGGGTGCTGTTCTCCTTGCTGCCGGAACTAAAGGCAAGAGATACGCACTTCCTAATGCTGAGATTATGATTCACCAGCCTCTTGGCGGATTTCAGGGGCAGGCGTCAGATATCAAGATAAACGCTGACCATATTCTGGCCATAAAGGACAAGCTGAACCATATCCTTGCAGATGCAACAGGTCAGGAACTCTCCGTAATCGAAAAGGATACGGACAGAGACAACTACATGACCGCAGCCGACGCGGCAGCCTATGGGCTGGTCGACAAGGTCATTGAGAGGAGTACAAATGCCGAATAACGAAGCAAAATGTTCATTTTGCGGTAAAACAACATCTCAGGTCCGAAGCATGATGGTCGGACCTGATGTCTATATTTGCAACGAATGTGTTGATCTCATAAAGTCAATGATGGATGAGGAGATCAAACCGGTTCCAAAGAAGCGCTCAAAGAAGCTGCCGACACCTGAACAGATAAAATCTGAACTCGATCAGTACGTGATTGAGCAGGAGCCGGCTAAGAGGAGTCTGGCTGTAGCAGTATACAACCATTACAAGAGGATAAGACATCTCGAAAGATATAAGAACAGTGATGTCGATAAAGTAGAATTACAGAAGAGCAATATACTGATGCTGGGACCTACCGGCTGTGGCAAGACTTTGCTGGCGCAGACTCTTGCGCGTATTCTTGACGTGCCTTTCGCGATAGTCGATGCTACATCGCTGACCGAAGCAGGATATGTAGGCGAAGACGTAGAGAATATACTGCTCAGACTTTATCAGGCTGCTGACGGTGACCTTGAAAGAGCTCAGAGGGGCATCATATATGTAGATGAGATCGACAAGATCGCACGCAAGTCAGAGAACACCTCGATTACGAGAGATGTGAGCGGAGAGGGTGTTCAGCAGGCTCTGCTTAAGATCATAGAGGGAACCGTTGCCAATGTGCCTCCTCAGGGCGGCAGAAAGCATCCTAACCAGGAGTTTATACACTTCGATACAAAGGACGTTCTGTTTATCTGCGGAGGAGCGTTCACAGGGCTCGACAAAATCATCAAGGTGAGACTCGGAAACAAGGTAATAGGCTTCAATAAGGAGGAAAAGAAAGTTGATCTCAATGAGGCTGATATCCTTTTGAATGCACAGCCTGAGGATCTCCTGAAGTTCGGACTTATACCTGAGCTCATTGGAAGGCTGCCTGTCACGGTAGCTCTCAGTGAACTGAGTGAGGAAGCTCTTGTAAGGATAATCACTGAGCCTAAGAATTCTCTTGTAAAGCAGTATCAGACTCTGTTCGCTATGGATGATGTGGATCTTATAGTTGAAGAGGATGCAGTGCATGCTATAGCCGAGAAGGCACTGGCGCTCAATACCGGAGCCAGAGGACTCAGGGGCATCTTTGAGAAAATGATGACTGATATCATGTACGAACTGCCTTCCAGACCTGAGGTGGAAAAGTGCATCATTACTGCCGGTGTCGTCAGAGGCGAGGCGGATCCTGTGCTTATCCTCAAAGGGGAGGCTAAAGACAGCGAACAGTTACATACGGAAAAGGAAGCATAATGGGCGGAATGGAAAGTATAAAGAGAGTCCCATATATCCCGCTTAGAGGACAGACATTCTTCCCGGGTACGATAGTGGGATTCGATATTGGAAGAGACAAGTCACTTGCCGCCGTTGATCTAGCGATGAACGGCGACAAGTATATTGTAGTGTCATCACAGAGGGATCCATCTGTAAGCGCACCAAAAATGGACGATTGCTACATGACCGGTGTAGTCATTCGCGTCAGACAGGTGGTAAAAAAGAATGAGGACTATGTCCGTATTCTTGTTGTAGTGGAGCAGAGAGTCAGGATCGAAGACATTTATGAGGCAGGCGATCTTCTGATGTGTGATTACACAGCCGCTGAAGATTACGATAATGATATTGACGACATCAGCATGCAGGCTAATATCAGGGTGCTCAGACAGCTTTATATGAAGTACCTTGAACTGACAGGACAGGGTGAATCCGCCGGCAGGACACTGATTGATGATATTGATGATCCGTCATTGCTCTGCAGTTTAATCGCAAACGAAATAGATGTTGCTTTTGATATCAAACAGACGCTGCTTGAAATAGATTCTGTCAAGCTGAGAGTAGGCCACCTGGTCGACATTATTGGTAAAGAAAACAACATACTTTCGATCGCGAAGAGGATAAACAACCGTGTGGTCAAGAACATGAACCGCGGTCAGAGGGAGTATTACCTCAGGGAGCAGCTTCAGGTCATCAAAGAAGAACTCGGCGAAGACGAGGACACTGATGATGAGGCGCGTCAGTGGAAAGAAAAGCTTAATGAGCTAAAGCTCGACGAGAAGACCGACACAAAGGTGCGCAAGGAGATAGACAAGTTCACCAAGATGAGCCCTATGAGCCCTGACGCAAATGTGTCGCGCACATACATCGAGACCATTCTGGATCTCCCGTGGCATAAGGCTAACAAAATCAACCGCAATATCAACAAGGCTGAGAAGATTCTTAATGAGGATCACTACGGACTTGAGAAGGTAAAAGAGAGGATACTTGAATGCCTCGCGGTGCAGCATCTTACAAAGAATAACAAAGGTCCTATAATATGTCTGGTAGGCCCTCCGGGAGTCGGAAAGACCTCAATAGCCAAATCTATTGCAAGGGCTACCAACAGGGAGTTCGTAAGAATGTCTCTTGGCGGAGTCAGGGATGAAGCTGAGATAAGAGGCCACAGACGCACATATATTGGTGCCATTCCGGGCAGGGTCATAAATGGTATCAGCGAAAGCGGCACCAACAATCCGCTCTTCCTATTCGATGAAGTAGACAAGATAGGAAGCGATTTCAGAGGAGATCCTGCATCTGCGCTTCTTGAGGTGCTGGATCCTGAACAGAACAGCACCTTTACAGATCATTATCTGGAGATCCCGTTCGATCTTTCAGATGTTATGTTCATCACTACTGCAAATACCACATCTACAATACCGGCTCCTCTTCTTGACAGGATGGAAGTAATAGAGCTTACCAGCTATACCGAAGAGGAGAAGGTGCATATAGCTACGGGGTATCTTGTACCAAAGAAGATGAAGGAGAACGGTCTGAGAAAGAACCAGTTCAGTATCACGAGTGCTGCTATCCGTGATATCATCGAGTACTACACCCGCGAGGCGGGAGTGAGAAACCTTGAGAGAGAGATTGGAAACGCATGCCGCAAAGCAGCGCGAAACATAGTAAGCGGTAAGACGAAGAAAAACAACATAACGCCAAGGAATCTAAGGTCATATTTGGGAAAGAGGATATTCATAGATGATATCGGCTCACTCGAGCCTGAAATCGGCGTTACAACCGGTATGGCATGGACTGCTGTCGGAGGGGTCACGCTTACAATTGAGACTGTCAAAATGCCCGGCTCAGGCAAACTCATTCTGACGGGTCAGATGGGCGATGTAATGAGAGAATCCGCTACAACGGCACTCGGATACATCAAATCAATATCGGGCAAGTACAGGATCGGCAAAGATGTGTTCAAGGACTATGATATTCAGATACATATTCCTGAAGGAGCCACTCCTAAAGACGGCCCTTCAGCAGGAATAACCATGTGCAGCGCGCTGTTCTCGCTTCTTACTGATCGCAAGGCAGATAAGACCGTGGCGATGACAGGAGAGATCACTCTGAGGGGCAAAGTGCTCAGGATAGGCGGTCTCAAGGAGAAGTCGCTTGCAGCATACAGACAGGGTATCCGCAGGATCATAATCCCTAAGGAAAACGAACCGGATCTCGAAGAGATACCTGCATCAGTACGTAAAGAGGTCGAATTCATACCGGTTTCAGACTTTGAAGAAGTCATCCCGGTAGTGATACAGTAAGGACATGAAGATCAACAAAGCTGAACTCGAAGCAGTCGCCGTAAAGGCTTCACAATATCCGCCGGAAGACATCCCTGAGATAGCATTCGCAGGGCGGTCTAATGTCGGAAAATCCTCACTCCTGAATCTCATCACCGGGAGAAAAGCTCTTGCAAGAGTCTCGGGAAGTCCGGGCAAGACCAGGACGATCAATTTCTACAGATGTGATGATTTGTTCAGGATAGTCGATCTGCCCGGATACGGGTTTGCGAAGGTAAGCAGAGCCGAGAGCGAGAAATGGGGAGCCATGATAGAAGGCTACCTTGAGAACAGAAGCAATCTGCGCAAAGTAGTACAGCTCGTAGATATAAGGCATAAACCGAGTGCGCAGGATGTGCAGATGTATGAATATCTCAAATATTACGGTCTTGACGGTATAGTTGTGGCAACAAAGGCAGACAAGGTCGGAAATAATCAGAAGGCAGCCTGCATAAAGAATATAAGACAGACGCTCGGGATGAGCAGAGAAGATAAGGTCATACCGGTATCAGCACTTAAGAAGACCGGTGACGAGGAACTGCTCGAAGTTATAACTTCTCTTTTATAAGAGTTCAAGGAGGCAAAATGGCAAGCAACAAATTAGGAAAGATTCTTTATACTGAGGAACAGATCGTAAATAGGGCAAAAGAAATCGCCGCTCAGATAGACAAGGATTTCGAGGGGGAGGAAGTTATTCTGCTCTGCACACTTAAGGGGTCGATCCTCTGGATAGGAGATATCATGAAGGCCCTTACGGTTAAAACGAAGCTCGACTTCATATCCGCGAGCAGCTATGGCGCTTCCAAGACGAGCTCAGGCGTTGTAAAGATCAAATTTGATCCTGAAATCAACATGTACAACGCAAATGTCATCGTTGTGGAAGACATTGTTGACACCGGCAACACTCTTAAGTATGTTCTTGCAAAGATCGGAGAAAGAGGGCCTAAGTGTGTAAAAGTCTGTACGATGCTCAATAAGGAATCTCGTAGAACTGCTGATTTCCATGCTGATTACGTTGGCTTCGAGATAGACGATCTCTTCGTGATCGGTTATGGTCTGGATTTCGACCAAAGATACAGAGATTTGCCATATATCTCATATCTGGAAGAGGATGATGTTGACTCACTGTAAGATATCAGAAGAATTCAATAAGGATGATATGCGGGCTCTCATAGAGTCAGATCTGAAAAAGGATCTCCATATGCACACGCGCTTCTCTGATGGTGAACTGACACCAGATGAATTGATTGATATGCGTGCCGCAGAAGGATATGAACTGCTTGCAATCACTGATCATGACGGAATAGGAGGGTCTGTGGCCGGAGCTCCGCACGCAGATTCTCTTGGGCTGCAGTTTATCTATGGAATTGAATTTGACTCAGAGGATGTGCTCGGCAAGGATCTCCACATACTTGGATATGGATTTGACCCTCATGATGAAGAGTTTATGGACACTCTTATTTATGTAACAGAGGAGAGAAGGATCCGTAATGAAAAGTTCAGGGAGTGCCTGAACAAAAGAGGCTATGGAATAACACCGGAAGAAATCTGGGCGGTTAATAACGGCCGGTATGTGGGAAAACCAACCTTTGCAAGAGTTATGGTGCAGAAGGGGATTGTAAAAGATATAAGAGAAGCATTTGATACTATTTTTAAAGAAGCCGATCTCAAAGCCATAAAAAAGGTCACAATGCCGACGCAGGAGGTTGTTAAGGTAATAAAGAAAGCAGGCGGGCTCGCCGTTATGGCTCATCCTATGGAACAGCGCCGTACGAACGAAAGCTTTGAAGAATTTAAGCCGAGAATGTACGAGCTTATGGACAGAATGATAGAGTATGGAATTGATGGCATTGAATGTTTTCATCCGTCAGCGAGTCCGGAACAGTCAGAATTGCTCGTTAAATATGCAAAGGAACATGGGCTGATGATCACCCGTGGATCAGACATCCACTCGATAGAGAGCAGAAACTATGATATTTTTCATAGGCCATAAAGCATCAGCAGGGACGCCGCCGGCGTCCTTTTTTTATTTCGAGAAACACGAAAATCAACAAAAAAAGACCTTATTCCGACATTGAATGACCTCCTCACAGAACCGTCATAAATTCTTACTGGCCCATCGCTAGAATGTGTGCAGACTGTTCACACTGAAAGGAGGAAGAATATGAGAAAGAATGAATACAGTGTACCAAAGGCGGTTTACTATCAGTGTATATGGCTGATAAAAGATATGGACAGGCTGAGAAAGCTTGAGGCGGTCAGTAACTATGCTGCGGGGGAAGATGAGCTTGTTTTCTTTATGGATGATGAAGAAGTTATTAGAGATGCCGAGGTGCTTGAGAAAGCAAAATGGAGGCTTAACTGTATCAGAAAGGCGATGATAAAGATCCCGGCAGAATACAGACAGAGCACCCTCGACTGCATAAGTTACAATGTGCCGTACAGCGATATGGCACATGAGAACACATGGAGGAAATGGCGGCAGATATTAATTTGGGAATTGGCAAAAAATTTGTTTCTGATATGACATTCTGGTGCTAAAATACAAATATAGATAATAAGATTATTGTAAAGGTGCATCATGATATTTGAAGAGAAGACGATAAACAGCGAAATCGTGTATGAAGGACCGGTCTTCAGAGTCCGCAAACACAAGGTAAAGACTATAAATGGGGAGTCCATAAGAGATATAGTGGAGCATAGCGGCGGTTCGATCCTGGTGGCGATAACTGACGATGGTAAAGTTCTTATGGAACGACAGTACAGGAAAGCTTTTGAAGAAGCTCTGCTTGAACTTCCCGCAGGGAAGGCAGATCCGGGTGAGACGCCTGAGGTAACTGCAGCCAGAGAGTTCAGTGAGGAGACGGGTTATACTGCCGGATCTATAAAGCACATGCTTACGTTCTATCCTACATGCGGATATTCGGCAGAGACTCTGCACATATTCATATGCAGAGATCTGACTCCGGGAGAGACGCACTGGGACGACAGTGAATGTATCGAGCTTCTCGAGTTTGAACCGGATGAACTCATTGACATGATAATGAGGAACGAGATAAAGGATGCCAAGACGATAATAGGGCTGCTCTTTGCGAGACAGGCAGGGGAGATATAGGAGGGACATGAGATGCGCGGATTTATTGAGTACATGAAAAATGAAAAACGTAAGGCTGCGAACACTCTTATCGCTTATGAGAGAGATCTGACAGCATTCGAGAAGTACCTTGCCGGAAGAGGGACAGACAGTCTTGAGAAATGTACCGACAATGATGCCATATCCTATGTGATCCAGCTAAGCAATGAGAACAAGTCCAAGCCGACTATCAACAGAAAAGTATCAGCACTCAGAATGTACTATGAGTATCTGATAACAAAGGGGTTAATCAGCGAAAATCCTTTCACGAGGATCAAAGCTATCAAGACCGACAAGCGTCAGATAGATTATCTTACGATAGAAGATGCAGCAAAGCTGATGGATCTGCCTGGCGATGATGCCAAGGGGCTTCGTGACAAAGCGCTGCTTGAATTCATGTATGGTACAGGAGCCAGGGTAACGGAGGTAGTAAGACTGAGGTTCAGTGACATTAACCTTAGAATGAATTTCGTTACGCTGAGAGACGTAAATGACGAGAGCAGGATAGTTCCTCTGGGCAGCTATGCTTCAGCGGCAATGAAGGACTATATTGAAAAATCCTATGATGTTATAAGAGGCAAAGAGCACGGTGATGACGACTTTGTGTTTGTGAACTTCAGAGGAGAGCCGCTCACAAGACAAGGTATCTGGAAAATACTCAAGGATTACGGACAGATGCTTGGCCTGGAATCACGCATGACACCACAGATACTCCGCGACAGTTTTGCTGTGCATATACTGCAGAACGGTGGCGATCTGAGAACTTTGCAGGAGCTCATGGGATTCGAAGATATGTCAGTTGGTATTGCTTATCTTTCAGTGATAGATATCCGTGTAAGAGAAGTGTTCAGAAGCTGTCATCCTCGCGCCTGATTAGAGTAAAACGCGGTATAAATACCATTGTCAGGCACGCTCTCGCTGACATTCGGACACAGCGGTACTAAGCTCTGTCTTCGCTGGCGCTCGCCAGTCGCTAAGTACCGGCGTCCTCGAGTCACCTGCCAATGGTATTTATACCGCTATTAATCAAAAAAGGCTTGCAATAACAGCTTCCTTATAGTATTCTATTATGGCTGTCGGCTTACCGGCAGCCAAAGTTATTACGGGCGGTCCTCTGGAGACGGCATAAGGTCGGTGGCTTCAAGAACGTCTTGAGAGAGAAGGAGAGAATAACGTGAACATTTTAGATCAGATCACAATGGATTACAAAAAGGATAACATTCCTGAGTTCAAGGTCGGCGACACTCTCAGAGTGCACGTAAAGATCATCGAGGGTCAGAGAGAAAGAATCCAGGTCTTCGAAGGTTATGTACTTAAGAGACAGCACGGCGGCGTAAATGAAACATTCACAGTAAGAAAGCTGTCAAACGGAATCGGTGTTGAGAAGACATTCCCGCTGCACTCGCCAAAGATCGAGAAGATCGAGGTAGTCAGAAGAGGCAGAGTCAGAAGAGCTAAGCTCAACTACATGCGTCAGAGAACCGGTAAAGCAGCCAGAATCAGAAGCGCTGAATAGTGATCACCATGCATACCTGAG
>JAFRKO010000016.1 GCA_017431685.1 Mogibacterium sp. | reverse complement strand
TTTTGCTTGTTTGTCTTTGTTTCAAAGTCTTTCATTTTCAGGGCTTTTGCCCTGTAATTTCAAGACCTGTTCTGCACTATGAAGTTTTCAAGGTTCCGCTGCGCTTTTCAGCGACAGCTTGTTTAGTATACATAACTCAGATCTCTTTGTCAAGAACTTTTTAAGACTTTTTTCAAATCTTTTTTGTTCATTTCTGAGTTGCTGCAGCGCACGGCTGCTATTTTGCTTAAAAAATCAGGGCGTTGCTTTGCCCTGTTTTCAAGCGCTCACTTATATTACTACTTTCTGCAAAATAGTCAATACCTTTTTTTATACTTTTTTGCTATTTTTATCCTCATCTTTTTCAAGCTCTGTTTCGGGCTTTTCTTCGCCTGCATATGGCTCAGAAACCGAACCTCCGGCAAGGTCCATCGGCTCCCATATAGTATATGGCGGATATCTCAGCAGATATCGTTTATAAGCCCTTTTTGTACTCAACAGCGCATTCTTTCCCAGAGCGACGGTCTGCCCTGAACTGAAGTTAACCGAATAGTTGCTTATATCGCTTATGTGATCCAGGTTTATTATAAGCCTTTTGATTGGTCTGTAGAAAGCCCTCTCTGCCAGTGAGCCTGCTATAGTATTTATACTGCCGTAAAAAGAATAATCTTTTGCGGCAGTAATCAAATGCACCTTACGCCCGTCCTGTTCGATCACTTCTATATCATCTATCTTTATCTTTGCGCATTTATTGGCGCTTATTACCGAAATATATTCCGGAAGAGCCTTTCGTCGGTTCTTCTGATAATCGTACTTCTGCATGTTTCCCTCCTGTATGTCCATAAAGTGTGTTAATAATTTCCATTTTGACTATTTACCGGCACACATAATATGACACATCGGACTGAAGAACTGCTGTCAATAATTGCGCAAAAAAGCGCCCGCAGACGCTCCATATAATATGTTGAAAACAAATTGTAAACTATGTTAGAATTTGAGCCGTAGAGTAAATATCAAGCGTTAAGTGTCCTGGGATGGGATGTTGCCCGGGAACGAAAACTTACTAAGTTGCGGTTTGATATTGCATCCGCTACTGCAGATCAATAATAAGCAAGAGTATGCCTCTTGGGACGTGATTGCTGCAGTCGAGCGTAAGTCGTTATTCTATTGCAATTACTGTGTTCCGGAGGTTTTTATTATGAAAAAAACTAAATTCACAACGGAAATGCTCGTTGTTACGGGCTTCATGATCGCACTAGCTGTTGTGCTTTCAAAGCTGATCTCGATCAATATCTCGTTTCTCAGGATCGGCTTCGGTTTTCTCCCTATCGCAGTGCTGGCGATACTATACGGACCGTATGTGGCAGCTATAGGCTACGGTATAGCTGACCTCCTGGGAGCCTGGCTCTTCCCTACAGGCACATTTTTCCCGGGTTTTACCGTATCCGCAGTGCTGACAGGTCTTATTTTCGGCTGGGTACTATATAATAAGGAAGTTACATTTATAAGAGCACTGATCGCATCGGCCCTCGTATGCCTTATTGTAAATCTGCTGCTCAACACCTGGTGGCTCACTTTCATAATCGGCAAAGGCTTCACTGTACTGCTTGCCTCAAGAGCTATCAAGGAAATCGTAGCTATCCCTATTATGGCATTGCTTATAGTAGCAGTAGACAAATCAGTATTACAGAGAATCAGGCAGCACAATATATAACAAGCCAGGTTACTAAAGAAAAGAGCTCCATTAAACCCCTGTCCGGGTTAATGAAGCTCTTTTTTTCTGTCTGCATATTATGATGCTAATTAATGACCTCATACAGCGAATCCGCATCATCTTTGCGGACCGCCTCAGGCATAGCAAGCACGCGCACCCTGAGCACATTGGATCCGAAGGTCACCTGGATCACATCGCCAGTTTTAAGCTCGAGCCCGGGCTTGGCGACCTTTCCGTTGACTTCGACCCTTCCTTGCTCACAGGCATCTTTGGCTACGGTACGTCTTTTAATTATCCTTGAATTCTTAAGATATTTATCCAGTCTCATTTATTTACCTATTATCTATACATTTAACCGCAATAAACAAAAAAGAGCGGATAGCTCGGGCTATCCGCATCTCCTCGTTTTTGTCTTACTTGTTGACAGCATCCTTAAGGGACTTGCCTGCCTTGAATACAGGAGCCTTGGAAGCCGGGATTGAGATAACTGTATCTGGCTTCTGAGGATTTCTGCCTGTTCTGGCTTTTCTGCTTCTTGTCTCGAATGTTCCGAAACCGATGAGTCTTACGCTGTCGCCTGCTACGAGAGCTTCTTCGATTGTCTCGAGAACTGCGTCAAGAGCCAGTTCTGCATCCTTCTTCTTGAAACCTGTCTTATCTGCAACCTTTGCAACCAGATCTGCTTTATTCATGATTAATCCTCCTTCAAATTAGTAACATATACTATGCCTATTATAGGGGTCAGTTTCCTGGATGTCAACCTTAAACTCCTTGAAATCTTGGGGTTTCAACCGTCTAACCCTCTCTATTTTGCTACCCTCAGTTTCACTGCCAGGCGGTACAGAAGATCTCCTTTTGGTATAAGCTCTATCTCCTCTTTGGTCACAGCACCGGTTTTGAAAGCGGCCACAAAATACACAACAGCAGCGAACATTATCGATATCATCGTCGAAATTGAATTGCTCGATGTGATCATGAAAAGGAGCTTATATGATATGAAAGCAGCAACACCCATAATAAGTGCTGCACCAAGCGGCTTTATGAATATGCTCTTCATATCGAGCGAAACGTCCGTATACTTTTTAAGCGCTCTGTAGTTGAGTATGCCGGCTGTTACATAAGCCATGACCGAACCGAAAGCAGCACCGTTTATATTGATTGCCGGGATTCCCAGCAGTATATACGAAACGATAGCCTTTACCACAGCACCTATCAACAGGTTCCATACAGGCAGCATCATCTTGCCTATTCCCTGCAGGCTCGTTGAAAATGTGCGCATAATAGCGAGTGTAATGATAGATACAGCGAGTATCTGCAGTGCGGGAACTGCCATTACTGCCTCATCGTACTTTTTGTAAAAAAGCATCGTCAGGATAGGTTTCGCAAGCACGATCAGTCCAATAGCACAAGGATAAGTTATTATCATCATGGTCTTGAGACCGGTCTTTATGTGTTCGTCAAGATCCTTCTTTATCCTGAGCGTAAACGCAGTGGTTACCGCAGGCATCAGGCTGATACATATAGCATCAATAAAGATGTTAGGCAGATTGATTATAGGATCGCAGAATCCGCCCATCAGTCCGTAAAGCTTGTCAGTCATTACGCGGTCAAAGCCTGATTCCAGCAGTCTTCTTGGGATAATGGCAGCATCGATATTGAACATTATCGGCATTACCGCTGAGCCTATCGTTATAGGTATGAGGAAAGCAAGAAGTTCCTTTAGTCTGCTTTTATCAGTCTCTGTTCTTATTACAGAATCCTCGAACAGCTTGCTACGTGTTTCTCTGTCACGTGCATATATGAATATCATCGCTATAAACGCGGCGATAATACCTGCCGAAGCTCCGAATGTTGCTCCGGCTGCAGCCTTAACCAGGCTTGTTTTGTAGAACATGTACGCGAGTGAAAGTCCGGCGGCAACTCTTATCATCTGTTCGATAACTTCAGTCACACCCGTAGGCTTCATGTTCTGCCTTCCCTGGTAGTATCCTCTCATGGAAGCGACCAGCGGTGTAAAAAGCAGAGCGACAGATATAGCCTTCATGGATGCCTCAGAACCCGGATTCTTATAGGCAGCCGCAATCACTCCCGCGCCGAAGTACATAATAAGGAAGGAAGTGATTCCGAGAGCCCATGACACCTTCATCGCAAGTCTGTATGACTTGTGTGCGTTTATAAAGTCACCCTCAGCGATCCTTGATGAGACCATCCTGGAAATGGCGACCGGAAAGCCCGCTGTCGCGATAGTGAAAAGAAGCATATACAAAGCATATGCTGCGCTGTAATAGGCCTGGCCTTCAGCACCAATCATGTTGGTGAGCGGAATTCTGAAAATAGCTCCGAAAATCTTGCTCACTATACCGGCGATTACCAGTATAGTGGCCCCCTTCATCATCAGAGCTGAAGTCTGCTGACCTTCTTTCCTGTTATTTTCGTTGTTTCTGTTTCCTTCTTCAGTCATTTACAGTCTCTTGAGTATTTCAGCCTTGGCATTCTCTGCCTCGGCAATCGTCTTTTCTATATCTATGAATGTGTATTCGCCGTCTCTGTACAGCGTCATACCGTCACACATCGTGAGGCATACATCCTTGCCGTCCGCCGAATAGATAAGTCCGTTTGCGATATCGTCGCACGCTGCCCAGTTAGGACCTGTTATGTCAACGACTATAAGGTCGGCTTTGTAGCCCTCCTTCACCAGTCCACAGTCCTGGCGCCCCTGTGAAAGAGCTCCTGCTCTGGTGGCGCTTCTAAGTACCTGCTGAGGAGTCATGGTCGCCGGATCCATCGAAGTGATTTTTCCGGTGAGAGCAAAGAACTTTATCTCCTCAAAGAAATTGAGGCTGTTGTTGCTGGCAACGCTGTCCGTGCCTATTGCTACATTAATGCCCCTATCATACATTGGCGGAACATGGCACATTCCGCTCGCAAGCTTCATGTTGCTGCAGGGGTTGCTTACTACTGTAACGCCCTTATCCTGAAATATGTCGAGATCTTTATCCTCGACCCATACGCAGTGAGCAGCCGTGCAAGGAACATCGAACATCCCTGCATCCAGGAAGACTTCCGCAGGAGTCTTGCCGTACTTTTTGATGCAGTTCTCATGCTCGCTCCTTGTCTCTGAAAGATGTATGTGAGTCCTTACTTCATAGTGCTTCGCCATGTCAGCGATGGCCTTCAGCATATCGAAGTCATTAGTGTACTCTGCATGAGCACTCGCGTCAACAAGAATGCGTCCATCTTCGAATCCATAGTACATCTCGATAGCCTGAGCAGCCTCTTTCAGGGACTGGCTTTCGGATACAGGAGTCCCGAAGTTGGTAATTGCACGAGAGATGTTGGTTTTCAGGCCGGAGTGCACGATAGCCCTTACCATATCGTCGGTGAAGTAATACATATCTGTTGTAGACACTATGCCGAACCTTATGGATTCTGCCATTGTAAGCAAAGTTGCCCAGTATACGCCTTCACTGTAAAGTTTGTCTTCAAATGGGAATATTCTATCGTTGAGCCATCTGTCGAGCGGCAGATTCTCACCGTAGCCCCTCATCAGGCTCATCGGAGAATGGCCATGCGCATTGTAGAATGCAGGCATGAGTACTTTACCGGTACCATCATAAGTCTCAAAGAAAGCCTCCTCGTTTTCCGGCGGCTTACTGTCTATGTAAACTATGCGGTGGCAATTCGTGCCAACGTACATATTCTCACGGTATTCGAAATTCTCATCAACAAGACCAATATTTTTAAAAAGCATATTTATCCCTCAATTAATCAGGTGCAGCAAAGATGTTTTTGCCGTTAATTCATTGAAAGCATTCTATCGCAGGAGCCCGCCTCCGGAGATCAATGCTTTCTACCTTGCGGCAAAGCCGTTAATTCATTGAAAGCATTATACGGTATCATTATTCAATTTTGAATAGATATAAACAGAGATTCAAAATACATTGGGCCGGTAACTCGAGCTATTCATACTGTTTTGAGTCCTCTTTTGCAGCACGGAGGAATCTCACCAGTCCAAGAAGCGTTGTAATATTGAGCTCTTTGCCCATATTGTATTTGAGCATCGTTGCCCTTCCGTCTATCAGCATCACTTTATCGCCGTATTCGGACTTCGCCATGACGAATACGAACGGATGCACTTTTACATCACTGCCGAACTTGATATTTACCCATTTCTCTGTTCTGTTTATATCTGAAATTCCGAGGTATTCGGCGTGGGCTCTGATTTCTGCAACATTGACCAGTTCGAGAGCTTCTTCAGGGATATCACCATATCTGTCGGTCAGTTCATCTATAACATCCATAGCGTCATCGCTGTCAAGAATGCCGGCTATACGCCGGTATGCCTCAAGTCTGAGCGATTCATCAGGTATATAGGCAGCCGGAATCGATGCACGCACAGGCAGGTCTATAGTTATATCCGACCTTGCCTCGCCTACGTCTTCGCCCTTCAGCTGTCTGACCGCTCTGTCTATCTCCTTGCAGTAAAGCTCGTAACCGATGCTCTCAATATGCCCGCTCTGAGCTTCACCGAGTATGTTGCCCGCGCCTCTGAGTTCGAGGTCGCGCATAGCCAGCTTGAACCCCGCTCCGAATTCCGTGAATTCCCTTATTGCGGCCAGTCTCTTGCGTGCGATCTCTGTCAGCACTTTGCCCGGCTGATACATGAGATAAGCGTATGCAAGCCTGCTGGAGCGTCCTACCCTGCCTCTCAGCTGATACAGCTGCGCCAGCCCGAATCTGTCCGCATTCATAATGATCATCGTGTTGGCATTCGGTATGTCTATGCCGTTTTCTATTATCGTGGTTGCTACGAGCACGTTGATACGGCCTTCGATGAAATCAAGCATCGTGTTCTCAAGGTCCTCTTCGTGCATACGTCCGTGTCCTATACCGACTATAGCCTGAGGAACCAGTCTGCTGACCGTCTCTGCCACCTGATTTATTCCTGTGATCCTGTTGTTTACGACGAATACCTGCCCGCCTCTTGCAAGCTCGCGCGCTATAGCGTTGCGAAGTATCTCCTCATCATATGGAGTAACATAAGTGTGAACCGGGAACCTGTCCCCCGGCGGTTCCTCTATAAGGCTTATATCTTTTATGCCCGTAAGCGACATGTTGAGCGTACGCGGGATCGGCGTCGCCGACATCGTCAGCACATCGATGCTGCTCTTGAGCTCTTTTATCTTCTCCTTGTGGCGAACGCCGAACCTCTGCTCCTCGTCTACAACCAGCAGCCCGAGATCCTTGAACTTTATATCATCTGACAGAAGTCTGTGCGTGCCGATAACAAGGTCTACCTTACCGCTTTTGATTCCCTTAACGGCTTTAGTCATCGAGGCCTTTGATCTGAACCTCGACAGCTCTTCAATTTCAAACGGAAACCTGTCGAAGCGCTCCCTGAGATTATGATAATGCTGGTTTACCAGCAGAGTCGTCGGCGCGAGTATGGCAGCCTGTTTGCCCTCTGATATGCACTTGAAGACTGCCCTTGCGGCTACCTCCGTTTTTCCGTAGCCGACGTCTCCGCAAAGCAGTCTGTCCATCGGAAGAGGCTTTTCCATGTCTTCCTTTATCTCAGCGGCCGCTCTCAGCTGATCGTCCGTCTCAACGAACGGGAAAGCCTCCTCGAACTCAGTCTGCCAGACAGTATCCGGTCCGAACGCGTAACCGCCCTCCGCCTGCCTCTTTGCATACAGCTGTATGAGGTCTTCAGCGATCTCCATCGCGGCTTTTCTGGCGCGTTCCCTTGTGCGTTTCCAGCTGGTGCCCGACAGTCTTGACAACGCTGGCGGATTGCCTGAATTGCCGATGTATTTCTGGATCACATCGAGCTGCTCAGTCGGAATGTACAGCATGTCTGTGCCGGCATAACGTATCAGCAGATAATCTCTGGTTGTACCGTCAGCCGTTACGGGCTTGATTCCCTCGAATCTGCCGATGCCGTGCATCTCATGAACAACGTAGTCGCCCTTGTGAAGATCCGAAAATCTGATGCTGTCTTTGGAGCTCTTGCGCTTAGCCTTTCTGCGCGGAGCCCTGACCGCACCTGTGAAAATATCGTGCTCGGATATAAAGCAGATCTTATCGTCGTCCATAATAAAGCCGCCCGAAAGGCTGCCGATTCTGTAAGAAATATCCCCGCTCACTTCGGCTATCTCAAGATATTCCTTTACACGCTCGTTCCTCTCTTCGGAACCGGCTGCGATTATCACTTTGATTCCGGAATCGAGCATATGCCCTACTTCAGATGCAAAGAGTTCTATGTGTCCGTTAAATGGAGCTATCTGCCGGCTCCGCACGTTATCGATACGGTCAAACCTTTCGACTCCCGGCACGGTCTCCGGGAACGGTGTATATATATCTATATCGCGTTCTGATGTAATACCGCAGGCGTTTTTGTATATATCAAAGAAGTCCTCGTCTTTTGCTGAATCCGGAAGAGAACTCATGACTGTCGCAGGATCGCATACAGCTATAGCAGCTCCGGATGCGTAATCCCAGAGTCTGCACTTTTCTACATCGAAGTATGCAAGCAGCTCGGCATAAAGCTGTGAACCCGTGCTGGTTTCGAATATGTCCTTTATTCTTCCCCTGTTGGATTCAACAGCGTCTATGCGTCCATCAGCCACATCCGGATGAGCATGCTCTTTTCTGAAACGGCGGATCATGCGGTCATATTCCTTCATGACAGCCGCCAGGGCTTTTTCTTTTTCTTCGTTATTTGGTATGAATTCTGCAGCAGGAACTATCACTGCTTCGTTGAGAGAGTCTATGGATCTCTGTGTCTCAACGTCGAACGTTCTAACGGAATCTATCTCGTCATCGAAGAATTCTATTCTTACGGCGGATTCCATCGCAGGCGAGAATACATCAAGTATGCCGCCACGCGAGGTGTACTCACCCGGTGATTCGGTTACTGCTGCTGCCTGATAACCGGCATCTGACAGCCGTTTTCTGAGATCATGGGGATCTACCCTGTCGCCTACAGCTATGCTGATGATCGAGCGCTTAAATCTATCCGGACTCTCTGTCAGTTTTAACGCGGAGCTCACAGGCGCTATCACAGCAGTCATGCCGGCGCCTTTCTCCGGATCACCATCCGGAGTTCCGCCCGTCAGGGCGGTGAGCGCCTGTATTCTCTTTACGAGAGCTCCCCTGTCGCGCGCTTCATACAGCACCTGCACATCTTCTTCCTCAGGAAGCACTATCACATTAAGATCAGGCATATAAAAAACGAGGTCGTCGGCCAGTCGGGCTGCTGCCTTTCCGGACGAGACCACCGCCAGAAGCTTGCGCTTCTCTTTTATGCCTGCGGTCAGCATATAAGCTGTTCTGCTGCCGCTGATGCCGCTGTGGTTAGTTATCATCAGTTTCCTTTGTAATCACGTGATTGTGCCTGTTCATGGCATTATCGACACCGATCGCTATTATATCTCTGGCCGCGTCTGCTGCCTCTGCTGCCGCTTTCTGAAGCAATGCTTTTTCAGCTGCCCTCACTTTGCCGATCACCCGGTCCACCAGGTCTTCACCTGATTCAGCAGCGCCGACACCAATCCTTATCCTTATGAAGTTCTTAGTACCAAGTTCCTGCACTACGCTCTTCATACCGTTATGAGTGCCCGGACCGCCTGATTTACGGATTCGTATTGAACCGGCCGGCAGATCGATATCGTCATAGATAACGATAAGATTCTCCGGCGCAACATCAAAATACATCGCCGCTTCTCTCACGGCAATACCGCTTCTGTTCATATAGGTCTCAGGCTTCACAAGTATCACCTTTTTACCCGCAATAGTGCCGCGGCCAAAAAGAGAGTGAAACTTGCTGCGTCTCACCTCAATATTCTCATTCGAAGAAAGCACATCTATGGCTTTGTACCCCATATTGTGCCTTGTTTCTTCGTATTCTTTGCCGGGATTCCCAAGACCCGCTATAACAAAGGTGTCTTTAGCGAATCCCGGCTCATTTTTACTTCTTTTGAAAAGTCCCATCAATATCCTTAATTACCGAACATTACGGAGATCGGCTTGTTTGAGTATACTCTTGAGATCGTCTCCGCAAAAATGTGTCCTACCGAGAGAACAGTGATTTTCTTCAGCTTTTTCTCTTCAGGAATTGGAATCGTGTTTAAAAGTACCATTTCCTTTATAGGGCTGGCCTCGATACGCTCGATAGCCGGGCCTGAGAGCACTGCGTGTGTAGCGCATGCATATACGCTCTTTGCTCCAAGATCATCAAGAGCCTTCGCTGCATTGCAGATAGTGCCTGCAGTATCGATCAGGTCATCAAGAATGATGCAGTTTTTGCCTTTTATATCACCGATGATATTCATGATCTCGCTCTTGTTAGGCTCAGGACGTCTTTTGTCGATGATGGCGATCGGGCAGTTGAACGGCTTAGCCATGTTGCGTGCTCTCGTTACCGAGCCATGGTCAGGAGATACGATAACCAGATCATCGAAATCCTTAAGTTTGAAGTAATCAGTAAGCATAGGCTGTCCGAGCATGTGGTCTACAGGAATATCGAAGAATCCCTGCTCCTGGGATGCGTGGAGATCCATGGTGATTACTCTGTCGATACCGGCAGCTGTCATCATGTTTGCTACCAGTTTCGATGTAATCGGGTCTCTTGCCTTTGCTTTGCGGTCCTGCCTTGCATATCCGTAATACGGCATTACAGCAGTTACGCTGTTGCATGACGCTCTTTTAAGAGCGTCTGTCATGATCAGAAGCTCCATAAGATTATCGTTTACCGGCTCGCATGTTGACTGCACAATGAAGCAATCCTTACCTCTGACCGATTCCCAGATGCTTACACTGGTCTCTCCGTCGCTGAATCTTGTTACTGTCGATTTTCCCAGTTCAATACCCATGTGTTCGGCTATCTCCTGCGCAAGTTCCGGATGGGAATTGCAGGTGAAAAGCCTGAGATTAGAAAAAGCTTCGCTAGTCATATTACGTATCATGGCGCTAAATCTCCCTTCTTTTGCGTCCTGAGTAATTATTGTTCTTCTTTGTGCAGCAGCATGTTGCCCACCTTATAGACGTCTCCCGCACCCATAGTCATCACAATATCATCTTTGCCGGCGAACTTCTCGATATACCTTACGATATCCTCAAAATCCTTAACATAATAGACCGGTTTGTCAGGATGTTTTATCTTCATCTCGTTCACAAGCTTGTAAGATGAAATATTGTAAACATCCTTCTCGCGAGCCGCGTAGATGTCAGTAACGATCACAACGTCGGCATCAACGAACGCATCAACGAACTCATTGAAAAGAGCCTTGGTTCTTGTATAAGTATGTGGCTGGAATATCAGCCAGAGTCTGTTATGTTTTACGTTCTTTGCAGCTGAAAGGGTCGCCTTTATCTCAGTCGGATGGTGTGCGTAATCATCGATCACCTTCACACCCTTATCTGTTGTACCGATGAAATCAAACCTGCGGTTTGCCCCGCTGTACTCCTTCAGTGTCGACTGTATAATCGGTATGTCGACGCCAAGGAACGCAGCTGTCACAAATGCTGCCATCGCATTCAGCACGTTATGTTCACCAGGTACGCTGAGCTCAACAGTAGCTATCTTATTGCCCTTGCGGCATATATCGAACACCGGGAATCCGTTTTCATTGAACTTGATGTTCTCGGCATAGAAGTCGTTGCTCTCACTGTAGCCGTATGTGATCTTGTTGCTATGATCCTTTAATATGCCTCTTACAAACGGGTTGTCACCGAACGCAATGATTATGCCATGCGGCGGGATCTGCTCAACAAAAGTGCTGAACGACTTGACGATGTGATCCATGTCCTTGAAGTAATCGAGGTGGTCAGAGTCGATGTTGAGAATGACACCGATGCTCGGTTTAAGCTGCAGAAAGCTGTCCATGTACTCGCATGCTTCGGTCACGAAATACTTTGTGCCTCCTATCTCAACATTGCCGTGTATCTGCGGCAGGTTGCCGCCGACAAGTATAGTAGGCTTATACTCCGCGTTCCTCAGAATAAGTGAGGTCATCGAAGTTACGGTAGTCTTTCCGTGCGTACCGCATATAGCTACCGAATTCTCATAGTCGTCCATTATCATGCCTAGAACTTCTGCTCTCGAGAACAGAGGGATACCGAGCTCTTTTGCCCTGATAACCTCCGGGTTCTCGTCGGAAACTGCCGCCGAATAAACAATGGCGTCGACATTCTCGACATTCTCCGGTTTGTGCTCTGTGAATACTTTTATTCCCAGATATTCAAGATGCCTGGTAACTTTAGACGGATGAATGTCTGTACCGCTTACGATATACCCTCTGTCACGAAGTATCTCGGCAACGGCAGACAAGCCAATACCGCCTATTCCCAGGCAATGTACTCGTTTATATTTACTGAAATCCATATATGAAATCTCCTGAATTCACGCGTTAAGCTATTAAATATTATATGGCAAAAATCCGCTATATTCAACAAATCTGAGTTCTTAATTAAATGCATAACAAAGGATTTCAATGGGAGTTTTTTGAAATCTGATAAAAAAGTAAAATCTCAGGATTAATAAATCTGACAATATTTTGGCGGTCTTGTCTTTATCGATGTCAGTTATTGAGATTATTTATGGTTCGCAATTATACACATAAAAAAAGCTATCCTGTATTATAATAGACATAGAGTTAGTTTGTTTATATTGCAATTGAGTAGTTTTTTAATCAAAGCAAGGACTTCATCATGGAAAAGATCTATCTTGATAATGGTGCAACTTCATACCCTAAGCCAAAAGAAGTCGCTGATGCTGTTTACGAATACATGACCAGTATCGGTGCAAACATCAACCGCGGCGGCTATCAGGTCGCTTACGACCTCGAAGGTACCGTATTTGAAACGCGTGAGATGCTCATGGAGATGTTCGGCGGATCTGACTGCAAGAACGTAGTGTTCACTAAAAACGTCACCGAGTCGCTGAACGTGATTCTCAAGGGATTGCTCAAGCCGGGAGATCACATACTCTGCTCGTCTATGGAACACAATGCTGTAATGAGGCCTCTCGTGCAGTTAGAGAAAAAGGGAGTAGAATTTGACAGAATACCGGGTACAGAATGCGGAGAGCTCGTGCTCGATGCAGTTGAGGGAATGATCAAAGAAAACACAGTCGCGATCGTAATGACTCACGCAAGCAACCTGGTCGGAACTGTAAACCCTCTCAAAGAGGTCGGTGAGATATGTCAGAAACACAGACTTAAATTCATCGTAGACTCAGCACAGAGCGCAGGCATCATCCCTATCGACATGAAGGAGATGCACATCGACGCGCTTTGCTTCACCGGTCATAAATCACTGCTCGGACCTCAGGGTATAGGCGGATTCATTCTTGATGAGGCAATGATAAGTCTTATTGATCCTCTCCTCTCCGGAGGTACAGGCTCCATAAGCCACACAGAGGAGATCCCTGACTTCATGCCTGACAGATTCGAGCCGGGAACGATGAACATACCGGGAATTGTAGGACTGCATGCAGGTCTCAGATGGATCAAAGAAAAAGGTCTCGACGCTATCGCGGAGCATGAGCTCGGTCTCACAAAGAGATTTCTTGACGGACTTCTTCCTCTCGAAGAGGCAGGCAAGCTCAAAATAATCGGACTCAAGGGCATAGAGGGACGAACAGGAGTAGTGTCGATACAGACGCTTGGCGTCGACTGTGCAGACGCTGCCTTCAGACTGGATTTTGAGTATGGCATAGAAACAAGAGTCGGTCTGCACTGCGCGCCAAACGCGCACAAAACGCTTGGCACATTCCCGACCGGAACCATACGTTTCAGTTTCGGCAACTTCAATACCGAAAAAGATGTCGACACAGCAATCAAAGCCCTGACAGAGATCTGCAGCTAGAGAGAACAGAAACCAATCAGGAGAGATTATTAAAAAGCCAGCCCGGACACAGTGTCCGGGCTTTTCATTCCTTTTACTTCTTCAAGGCTGCTATTATTCTTTTAGCTGCCTGCTCCACATTCTCTCTGCGTGTTGCAAGGTTCAATCTTATGCAGCCGGCATATTCATTACCCCCGAACCATGCGCCATAGTCTGCAGCTATGCCGCATTCATCTTCCATCAGATGCTGCATAGCCTTCACAGCGGCATCCTCTGCGTCAGGATCCATTGAGTATGCAGCGGCGGCGTCAGAGATTATCTTGTCCATATACGCGCTGAGGTCTATCCACATCAGATATGTGCCCTCAAGATCCGCTACTCTCACATCAGGCAGTCCTGCTTCGAGTTTTCTGCGCAGACAGTTGTAATTCCCTTCTATCACAGTGAGCAGCTCCTCCAGCCATGGCCGTCCTTCTTTATACGCGGCCTCAACTGCTACATAACCGAATGAGTTTCCGCCTGTGATCCGTATACCTTCGGTGAACTTATCCCATACTCCGCGGAGCTTTTCATCCGGAATAATCACTATAGAATTCTGTACAGCTGCCAGGTTGAATGTTTTTGTGGCTGCGGTCAGAGTGACAAGGATGTCATCGTAGGCACCTGCTGTGTCGCCCGCAGTTGCAGAAGGTACGTGTTCATGTCCGCTCATGATAAGGTCGTGGTGGATCTCGTCTGAGATCACGAACACATTATGTCTTTTGCAGATATCGAGCATTCTGCGGATCTCATCTCTCTCCCATACGCGTCCAACAGGATTATGCGGCGAAGAGAAAATGAATGCCTTTACGTTTTCCCGGATCAGCACTTCCTCAAAGGTTTCATAGTCCATCGAGTAGCCTGTTTCAGTCAGGAGCAGCGGACAGTTTACGAGACGCCTTCCGTTATTTTCAACCGCCTTCATAAACGGATAGTATACTGGCTGCATCACCGCTACAGCCTCACCCTCTCCGGCCAGCATCTGCACCAGCCAGTTGAAGGCAGGCACTACACCGGGCGCAAATCTCATCCACTCGCGCTTAACTTCATATCCATGATATTTACGCTCCCATTCGATGAAAGCATCATAGTAGCCTGACGGCGGCACATAGTAACCGAATGCGCCCATGTCGATGTAATCTTTCAGCGCATTGCTCACGCAGTCAGGCACCTTAAAGTCCATATCGGCGACCCACATAGCCAGCAGATCTCCCCTGCTGAACGTACTCTTCAGGCCGTCCCACTTTGCACAGTCAGTATTCTTTCTTTCTACGTATTTGATCAGATCCATTTATTTCCTCTTTGCTGAAGCTTTACGCTAATCTGCTTTCTGCTTCTTCTCCTTCTCTGCGTCTTTCTTAGCAATATCATTATTGTCCATGTCACCCCTGTAGACAATAAACGTATCGTAGAGATATTCCAATGTAAGATTCAGCGCCATGTTGAGAACGGTCACGAGGTATTCGTTCCAGCCTGCTGTCTCAGCAAGATAGTCGCCGAGTATGGTAGTAGCAGGTGTGAACACCAGATAGAACGCGAATACCATCGCCATCGCGCGCGGTACATTCTTGGTAGACTTGAAAGTATAGCGCCTGTTGATCGTGAAGTTCCAGAGCACCGATGCTATAAGCGCAGTCAGATAGCAGGGCCAGTATCTCAGGCCTGTGAATTCATTGAGGACAGTGAACAGTCCTATCTCGATTATGCCCGCAGAAGCGGAAATCAGAGCGAATTTGATCGCTCTGATGACTTCCTTGTTTCTCATTTTCAGATATTATCCTTTGTGTTTTTCCGAGTTAATGCCTTTTGACTCAGGGTTGTGTTTAAGCTTCCATCTGTTTAGAGTACTTGGACAGATAGATGTACCTCTGAAGTCTCGAATCTATGCTGCCGAGCGGTTTTGCATACTTTGTGTAGCAAGCAGCTGCACAGTTTTTGCTGACTATCATGGCAATTGCCTCAGCATCTGACCTGGTCTTGCCTGCACATACAGCTCCAACGCCTTTCACCAGCACAGCATTGCGTCCGATTGCAGAATTCAGAGCCGGCTGCTGGCCGCCCATGCGGTCGAGAGCGCCTGTCATAGGCACCTTTCCTATAAGACCTCTTGCAGTCTGGTTTGTTGAGTATCCGAGGAGCGCTCTCTCGGCAGACCACTCGTCCCTTTCTACTACCTGCATATCAGGTCCGACTATCTGAGCGAAATCATCGATATACGATCCGACCGTTTTGCCTTTTTCACAGCACTTCATAATATAAGGATCACTGACGACCTTTACGAAAGGCAGAGCCTTTATACCGATCTTTGATATATCGAACGCGCCATCGGCCTCAGCGGCATTCAGATGCACTCTTGCCTCAACAAGAATTTTACATCTTTCCTCGAGCGCCTCTGCCCTTGCAAACGCCTTCTCCATGTCTGAGCCCAGTATGAGCGTGCCGTGTCTGGCCATCAGAAATGCGTTCTCGTACGGATTGTTTCTGATACTGTCCGCAACAAATCTTCTGAGCTTCGTTGTGCCCGGCAGAGCATAGGCCGCGCATGGAGCTGTTCTGATTGTCCTGCATTCAGCTGCGACCGCTGACGCGTAATACTGATGCGTATGGATTATGAATCCCACATGGCTCCTCAGTGCATATGCCGCTGCATGTACTCCCTTCTCGCTGCTCGGCTTGATGTTGCCTGTATACGAGCAGTCCGCTACCTTGACCTTGACAAGGTCTGCCGGAGTAAGTCTGTCATAAGCCTTGCCGCTTGGAGTGATGATGAACTCATCCTTACTGATCCTGGCGCTGATATTGCCCCATGTACGTGCGATAAGCTTGTTTTCCAGAAGTCTGAGTCCCGCTTCTATGACAAGCTTTCTTGCTTCGGTTTCGCTGTAATACATAGTCCTTACCTCTTTTTTCAGCAAACTCTTACACCGCTAATAATACCACATTTTTGGCATAAGAAAACTCCGGTATTATACCGGAGTTTTCTTTTATGTCGGTGATTAATTAGCCGAGTTCTACCATGTGCTTCAGAGTTCTTACGAGCTGGCTTACATAGCTCATCTCATTGTCATACCACGATGTTACTCTGACCTCGAAGAGGTGCTCTGCGCACTGCATTACTACTGTCTGAGTTGCATCGAAGAGTGAACCATAGCTCATTCCGATGATGTCGCTCGAAACGATCTCGTCCTCTGTATATCCGAAGGAATCTGTAACTGCTGCCTTCATTGCTGCATTGATTGCCTCTACCGATACGGAGTCTGTGTCGTCCTTTACGATAGCATCAAGAATTGTGATGGAGCCTGATGGAACAGGAACTCTCATAGCATTTCCTGTAAGCTTGCCTGCGAGCTCTGGGATTACAAGGCCGATAGCCTTAGCAGCACCTGTGCTGTTAGGAACGATGTTAACAGCGCCGGCTCTTGCTCTTCTGAGGTCACCCTTTCTCTGTGGTCCGTCGAGGATCATCTGGTCACCTGTGTAAGCGTGAATGGTTGTCATGAATCCAGTCTGGATCGGCTTATAATCATTGAGTGCCTTTGTCATAGGAGCAAGGCAGTTTGTTGTGCAGGAAGCTCCGGAAACGATTGTATCCTCTTTTGTCAGGATGTCGTCATTTGTTCCGAATACGATGGTTGGAAGATCGTTGCCTGCAGGAGCCGAAATGAGAACCTTCTTAGCACCGGCGTCAAGGTGAGCCTGGCTCTTAGCCTTCGATGTATAGAATCCTGTGCACTCGAGAACGATATCTACATCGAGGTCGCCCCATGGGAGCTTAGTTGCATCTGCTTCTGCGTAGATCTTGATCTTCTTGCCGTCTACTACGATACCATCTTCAGCTGCCTCAACCTGAGCGTCAAATCTCTTCTGAACACTGTCATACTTGAGCAGATGTGCAAGCATCTTTGGGCTTGTAAGGTCGTTGATTGCTACAACATCGATGTCCTTGTCTGCATAGATCTTTCTGAATGCGAGTCTTCCGATACGTCCAAATCCGTTAATAGCTACTTTCATTAGTAATTCCTCCTCTGGATCATTTCGATCCGTTGCGATCTTCTGACCGCTAGTTAAACAACATATTAATCCCCGTTGTTAAGTGTACCCCGTATTAGGCACATTTATGGTTTGATTTTACCATCAACATGCTAAATTCTCAATGATATGAGATAAATAAAGAAAAGATTTTTCTATTCACCCAGGTCGCTTCTGATAACTTTTCCAATATTCCAGACGTAAGCCGCTCTGCGTGCAGCGGTCGCCCTCTCCTCAGGACTGCTGTAAGCGAACTCGCCTGTCTGCGAACCGCAGTCCATGCAGGTGACAGTCCAGCACCAGCCGTTTCCGTCATCAAGAAAACCTGCACCTCCGCAGTACGGGCATCCACTCAATTCGATTTCTTCGTATATATCTATATCCATATTAACCTCCATATTTACCGGTTTTGCTGTATTATGCCTCCGCCTATGACGCGGTTTTCGTTGTCGTAGAAGACTGCTGACTGGCCCGGAGCCGGAGCCTTGACCGGCTCGTCAAATCTAGCGGATATTGTATTATCGTCAACACGTTCGAGCACCGCCGGTGCTGCATCGTGATGATACCTTATTTTTACGAAAGCATGCACTTTTTCACCGTATTTTATATCTTCGGCAGACATAAAATTGACTTCCCTGCAAAGAATGCGTCTTTCAAACACCGATTCGAGATCTCCGATCACCACAGTATTGTTTTCAGGGTCGATACGCTTCACATAAGCCGGATACCCGAGCGCAAGTCCCAGGCCCTTCCTCTGGCCTACCGTATAATGTACTATACCCTTGTGACGTCCAAGCACATTGCCGTTCTCATCTACAAAATCGCCCGGAGGCGGAAGCTTCCCTTCGACATAGGAGTCTATGTACTCTGCGTATCCCCCGTCAAGCACAAAGCATATCTCCTGCGAATCCTTTTTGCCTGCTACGACCAGCCCGGCGTCTTTCGCAATCTTTCTGACTTCGTCTTTGGACAGATCTGCAAGAGGCATCAGCGTACGGGCGAGCTGCTCCTGTGTAAGCTGATACAGCATGTATGTCTGATCCTTTGCAGATGATGCAGCCTGCTTTACTGTATACCTGCCGTTCTCAGTCTTTTCAATACGCGCATAATGACCTGTTGCCACGTATTCTGCATTGATCTCGTCAGCAAATGCAAGCAGTCTCTCCCACTTGATATATCTGTTGCAGGCTACACATGGATTTGGTGTCAGCCCTTTGATATACGCTTCAACGAACGGTTCTGTAACATGCTCTCTGAACTCCGGGAGACTGTTTATATTATAAAACGGTATCTCAAGCTGAGCGGCCACCCTTCGGGCATCGCTTATCTCGCAGCAGCGGCTGTATGCACCGCTTTCGGCCTCCCAGGTCCTCAGCGTCACGCCTATAACCTGATAGCCCTGCTCCTTTAATAAATATGCGGCTACCGCGCTGTCGACTCCGCCTGAGAGTCCCACTACTACTCTTGGAATAACATCCACCTGCTTTCTTTAGTATCCATCGTATTCTACCATATCAGGGCGCTAAGCTGTATATCTTTCCTTTTCATTCATACTTAAGTAACGATTAAGTATTGTTAACCCCCGCGAAGTTTAACTTAACATTCTATTTGATAAGGCATTTTTACAATGATACGATAATGGTGATAAAAAGTGTTGGACCGGAGATAATTCATTGCATTACTTAATTCATAAGAAATACATCGAGAGGAGTACGACCCTGCAACCATGACTGTAGTGTCAAATGCGAGCTGCACCACCAACTGCCTTGCACCTCTGACTAAGGTTGTCCATGAAGCATTCGGGATCGAGAAGGCTCTGATGTCTACAATACATGCTTCAACATCCAAGCAGAAGCCGGTAGACTCGAACGGTGGACGTGACTGGAGAACCGGCCGCTCCGTATTCAATAATATCATCCCATCCTCTACAGGAGCCGCCAAAGCCGTAGGCAGAGTCATTCCTGAGCTTAACGGCAAGATGACCGGTATGAGCTTCCGCGTGCCTAGCAACGATGTCTCCGTTGTTGACCTGACCGCACAGCTGAAGAAAAAGACAAGTTATAAGGAGATCTGCGAGGCCATCAAGGCCGCCTCTGAGGGTCCTATGAAGGGTATCATTGAATACAACAGCGATGAACTGGTTTCAGCCGACCTCAGAGGAAACTTCAACACATGTATCTTTGATGAGAAAGCAGGTATCATGCTGGACGACAGCTTCGTTAAGCTTATTGCCTGGTACGACAATGAGTGGGGCTATTCCAACAAGGTAATCGACCTGGTACAGCACGTAGCTAAAACCGATGCCGCACTCCTCGCTTCAGGCAACAAGATCAAGACGCCGCTGGTAGCAGAAGCTGCCAAGGAAGAAGCCGCTGATATCAAGGCTCACAGGGCATAATCCGCAACTCAGAATTATCAATGACAAAATCCCTCCGGAAATGAAATCCGGAGGGACTTTTTTCTGTTTTTATATAACAGGCGCCGCTTCGCCCCGCCTCTGCTGACGGTATATTATTTAGAAGCCGAGTTCCTTGTTAGCCCACTTCTGGAATGCCTTGAATGTCTCAGGACCTGCAACGCCGTCTACTGTTACGCCAAGGAATTTCTGAAGAGCCTTTGAGGTCTGTGTTCCCCATACTCCGTCCTGATCTGCGCCGACTAATTTCTGGATAGCCTTGATAGTCTCTGTTCCGCAGATACCATCCTCTTTGCAGCCAAGGAGGTGCTGTATTGTCTTGATCGAAGCAGGACCGAAATCGCCGTCTACAGCAAGCTTGAAGGCTTTATTTTTTGCCTTCTCTGCAGCAGCCTTTACTTCTGCAACTTTCTTTTCTTCTGCTGCTTTTGCCTCAGCTGCTATCTTCTCTGCTTCTGCCTTTGCCTCAGCAACTTTCTTCTCTGCTTCTGCCTTTGCCTCTTCTGCAGCCTTTTCTGCAGCGATCTTTTCGTGCTGAACTGCCTTTACGGCTTCATTTGCCTTGTTGAATGCTGCTTCTCTTGCTTTAGCAGCTGCTTCCTTAGCCTTTGCTTCTGCCTCTTCTGCCTTAGCCTTTGCTTCTGCTGCTGCAGCCTCTGCTTTAGCTTTTGCTTCCTTACCTGTGATCTTGTCAAAAATTCCCATTCTACACCTCTTTTCTTTTCAGGCGGCCTGACGGCCTGCAGGTATTATTATACGCATCAATTATATTCCACCACAATCTTTGCGGTCAATGTAATTCGAGAATTAGTCAGTCTCTCCAAGCGCTATCTTCACACAGTTAGCGCGCTTAAAATCCTTTGTTCCCATGCCGTATCCACACTTCTTCACCTGCATCTGCGGCATATCTCCAAATTCACCAACAAAGTGCTTCAGCAGAGCAGCGCCGGTCGGCGTACACAGTTCGCTCTTTATATCGCCTGAATAAGACGGTATACCCTCGAGTATGTTCGCGGTCGCAGGAGCCGGTACCGGCAGGATGCCGTGAGCACATTTGACAGTTCCTCCGCCGACGTTGACCTGCGAGGCTGCAATTTTCTGCGGTTTTATGCGGTCCACAAGCATGCAAACAGCTGTAACATCAGCTATTGCATCCATTGTGCCGACCTCATGGAAGTGTACTTCTGTAACAGGAACTCCATGAGCTTTGCTTTCCGCATCAGCGATTATGTCGTATACCGCTAAAACATCTTCCTTTACGTTTTCAGGAAGATCCAGATGGTCTTTTACGATGTGCGCGATGCCGGCAATGCCGCGGTGACTATGACCGTGGGCATGGTGCGAATGGTCATCATGTGTATGATGAGAATGCCCGTCATGCTCATGATGATGATCGTGCATGTGCTCGTCTTCTTCGATGCCGTCTACCTTTATGTGCACGTGCGTGCCCTCAACACCGCACTTTACAGAAGGTTCAGTCTCCATAACAATGCCGGGCAGACCCAGCCCGTTGAATTCTCTGATAAAGGCAGCACGCTCGCTGTCTTCAAGCAGCTCCAGAAGCGCAGCAGTAAGCATGTCGCCCGCTGCACCCATACTGCAGTCAATATAAATTATTTTCATCTCTTAGTCCCCATGTGATTGATACGGCTGGCAATATAGCCAGCACCGAATCCATTATCAATATTTACGCAGGCTACACCGCTTGCGCACGAATTGAGCATTGAAAGCAACGCAGATAGGCCCTCAAATGCCGCGCCGTAACCGACGCTTGTAGGTACAGCAATGACCGGGCAGTCGGCCAGTCCCCCAACGACACTCGCAAGAGCACCTTCCATGCCGGCGATAGCGATTATCACGGAAGC
This sequence comes from Mogibacterium sp., assembly GCA_017431685.1. Lineage (GTDB taxonomy): Bacteria > Bacillota > Clostridia > Peptostreptococcales > Anaerovoracaceae > Crickella. Next base: position 5,938 of record JAFRKO010000016.1, on the reverse strand, counting down.
CTGTGTTATATACTCTTTGTGAGCAAGCAGTCTGTGGATACCAGCTACTCCAACGTCGTAGAGACGGATGACTTCGTTGCCGAGAGTCTCAGCCGTAATCGCAGCCTCCTCGGCTACAGGAATGTCGCTCGTGCCGCCCGTTGCAATAACGATAGGACCGAGGCCGTCCGGCTCAGGCTTTTCTCCTATGACAGCTATGCGCGCCTCCCTGCTGTAAAAGATATCGTGGTGTGCTGCCAGGAACTCAGCCTTCTCCGCATCTATCCTCGTCACAAGGATAGGCATCTGCCCCCTCTTGACCATCACGTCAACTATGCCTGTGATCTGCTCCGCAGTCTTGCTCTCTCCGTAGATCACCTCAGGAGCACCCTGCATCACCTTTCTGTGCAGGTCAACCATTGCGTATCCGATATCTTCGAACGGCTCCGTCTTTATGCGTGTCAGCGCTTCATCAACGCTTATTTCTCCCCTTTTCAGAGCCTCTAATGTGTTCCTGGTATCATTGTTCATTTTGTGTCCCCGTTTTCTCTGCAGTATTTTTAGCAAACTCTCTGCAGAAATTGATGATTATCAGCAGTATGAATACTATCCCGATATATCCCTGCGACGGATACAGGAATTCGACAAGTTTCTTGAATCCCGTGAGTCCCAGCAGGAACCCCGCAATCGCGCCGCCAACGATTATCCACTTCTTGTACTTGCCGGCTTTGATCTTAGTGCTGAATCCGTAGTATGTGCTCGCTCCGGTCGAATAAACTGCGCCGTACAGTATGACTGCATAGATGATGCTGAGCACAGGCGAGATCCTTCCCGCGAATCCGAGCATAGGAAGATCCAGCTCCGAGCTGAACGCCATATCGGCAAGCAGCGCGCGAAGGAGCAGAATAGTCAGCCCGCCAAGGCACAGCGTGCCCGCGACAGCTCCGGCGTATGCGTTCTTTGAGCTTTTGGCATTTATGGCCGAGTTGCCTGCCATCGTGATCATGCCTGTCGTGTTGTAAGCCATGAACACGAGAGCGGATACCAGCCAGTTTGGCGACATTCGCCCGGGCTTATAGCCTTCTGTAGGGCCGCTCTGAGTAAAGTCAGCCTTTATTGTAAGCAGTATAGTGATGATGCCCACTATGAAAAGAACCGGGATCATCAGTCTGAACACCTTGGACACCCGCTCAAAATCGCCCAGAACAGTGACAATGCATAGGACAGCTATTATGATCCCTCCGATTAACTTGCTTATGCCGAACTGCTGGTTCAGAAGTGATCCTCCTGCAGCAGTCATAGCGATTATCATAGAGTAGTAGATGGCGGCGAGCACCCAGCCTATGAATCCATAGGCCGGCCGGCTCTCCACCGGGCAGATGAGCCGGCCCAGGTCTGCTGTGCCCTTGCTGCGTGCAATATACGTAAGCATGCACGCCAGAAGCACAAAGCAGACCGTGCTCGCCGCAGCCCCGAAGTATCCCTTTTGCCCGAACACTCCGAAGAACTGCCAGCACTCCCTGCCCGACGCGAATCCCGCGCCCATTATTACCCCTATATACAGACTGGTTATCTCTATCCAGTTAAGCTTCTTCATTATTTACCGTCTGAAACTTCGACCTCAACAACCGGTTTGTTTTCTGCCGGTCTAACGACCTGCTCCGTTACAACAGTAGTCGTTTCCTCTCTGAAGACCTCTTCCTGATATGGAAACTCGCTTCCCTCATCGTCTGTGCCATCCAGTATCGGCTTATTTTTGCGGACAAACATATACATACATCCGCAGGCGCAGATGAAACCTATCAGCATGTCAGAGAGATCACTCTTGTCCATACCGGTACCCGAAAACAGTCCTCCGGCAATACTAAAAAGTATATCGATACAGAAAGCGATAAGAATGCCTCCTGCAATGAACCAGCCGAGCCCGCGCGGCTGAAATCTCTGCTTCATCAGAAAGATCGCAATAAACACGAGCCCTATCATGACAGTGCTCAGAATGTCTGCGATTTCATCGCCCGGAAACGCAGACACGCATATCAATGCGCCGGCAATCAGCCAGCCTACTCCTTTACCAGTCCATTTCATAAGGAAACTCCCTTATATTAATCCCTTGGCGGCAGTATCTCCAGCCAATAACCGTCAGGATCTGTTATGAAATAAATACCCATGTCGTGGTTTTCAAAAGCGATGCATCCCATGCTCTCGTGGAGCTCATGCGCCGCGTCGAAATCGTCCGCTCTGAACGCAAGGTGAAACTCCTCTTCGCCAAGATCATACTTCTGAGGATGCTCAACAAGCCATGTGAGCTCGAGCTCAAAATCCGTCTCCTCGTTGCCGATATAAACGATTATGAACGAGCCGTCTTCAGCAACTTTTCTCCTGATCTCCTTAAGGCCGAGAGCCTTCTCATAGAAAGCGAGCGACACGTCAAGGTCGCTCACATTAAAATTCTCATGAATCATTTTGAATCTCATAGCCGCAACCCCCCCTTTTTTATATAAAGATTTTCCTCTTGTCTGGATCCGCTGCCTGTCTGTACAGAACGAACCTTCTGCCGATCGCCTGAACAAATTCAGCACCGAGCTCTTCAGCCAGCGCGTTTGCAGCATCCTTAGGCTCCATCAGTGAACCTTCCTGTATCTGCACTTTGACAAGCTCATGCGCATTCAGATAATCGTCTATCGCCGAAATGACAGTCGGAGTTATATCCTCCTTGCCTATCATAACTGTCGGCTTAAGATCCTGAGCCAGCTTCTTCAATTCACTTCTCTGTTTTCCTGTGATCATTTCGTTATTCCTCACTGTTTTATTTATCTTCAACTACCAGCTTCAGCACGTCAGGCCTTGCATAATGCCCGACAGCGTCATGCTCCATCTTGCACGATGCCGGCAGCTCCATATCCAGATCTGCATATATGACAGTCTCCTCGTCCCAAACCGGATCAGTCACGTAATGTCCGAACGGATCGATTATGCAGCTTCCTCCGCGGCAGACCCAGTATGGCAGATCCTTTATCTCTTCTGCTCTCAGGTCAGCCGGGTATGAATCCCTGCGGATTATCATGTCCGCGTTTATGAAGTAGCATTTGCCTTCGATAGCTATGTGCTGTATCGTTGCCTGCCACTCAGGATTATCGTTCGTATTAGGCGAAATGTAAATAGTTATTCCCTTCTGATACAGCGCCACCCTCGCCAGAGGCATGTAGCTCTCCCAGCATATGAGGCTTCCGACCGGTCCCCACGGTGTATCTGTGACCGGGAAGTAATGTTTGTCGGCATCGCCCCAGACCAGTCTCTCCGAACCCGTAGGCTTGAGCTTGCGATGCACCTTGTACGAACCGTCAGGCTCAAAGATCGCGTTGCTGTTGTACAGAGTTCCGCCAACCGCGTCTCTCTCAGAAAATCCGATGCTTATATATGCGCCGGTCCTTTCGGCAGCTTCGGCGATCTTACTGAACTCCTCGCCGCCTGCAACTACAGAAGCATCGTAATAGCGCTTCCAGTCTTCTCTTCCCGGTTCGGTTCTTTTGCCGACACTGAATCCGAAGTTCATGCCGACCGGATATCCGGGTATGAAAAGCTCCGGAAAGACGATGAGCTCTGCCCCGTTATCCGCAGCCTCATCGATATATCCCAGCGCCTTTTCAAGACTCGCCTTCTTGTTGAACAGCACAGGCTCAGCCTGCACCAGACCTATGCGGCATGTCTTCTTTTCAAGATCTCTCATATATCCTCCGGGATCTACAGTTCAGCCATTATTTCAGAAATCGCTACGAGCGCAGCTTTGCCGCTTATGGCGATTCTGCCATTATCTTTCATTTCGCAGTAGAGATATCCTCCGCGCTTTGACGCCTGGTAAGCCAGTATCTCCCTCTTTCCGAGCACCTGTGACCAGTAATCTGCTATCTGGCAGTGTGCCGATCCGCATACCGGATCTTCCGCGATGGCCACCTTTGGGCAGAAACTTCTCGAGACGCAGTCCGCTTCGCTTCCTGCCGCTGTAGCATTCTGTATGCGCCCTTCTATAGAAACCAGAAGGTTCTGATCAGGCTGCATGTTCCTCACCTGCTCTTCCGTTTCAAATACGCAGATGAGATCGAGCCCCAGCACTGCCTTGACCGGACGTACGCCGAAAGCCTTCTCCATGTCGTCAGTGACAGGGATCTCTTTCAGCGGATATGTCGGAAAGTCCATCTCATATTGATCACCCTTGCGTGTCACCGTAAGGACGCCGCTCATGGTGTTGAAGCTTACCGACGGGCTCTCCGGTTCAACGAAGTTCAGTATAACGTAAGATGATGCAAGCGTTGCATGTCCGCACAGCTCCACCTCGCTTCCCGGCGTGAACCAGCGCAGGTGATAACCTTGCTCCTCCTTCACTATGAATGCCGTCTCCGACAGATTGTTCTCCATTGCCAGTTTCATCATCGAAGCCTCTGACGGCCACTTGTCCATCACGCATACCGCGGCCGGATTCCCGGCAAACGGCTTATCCGTGAAGGCGTCGACTATATACTGTTTCATAGTCCGAATACCCTTTCAGCGTGTTTCATGTTTTCACGTATTTTAACATCGAACGGGCATCTTGTCTCGCACATGCCGCACTGCAGGCAGTCGCTTGCATGCTTCTTGAGCACCTCATAATGCATCCTCTCGGTGTCCGGCACGCGGAAACCTTCAGACCCTTCCTTTATGCCGTTCGATTCATTGTGAGCAATCACCAGATTGAGCAGCTTTGTAACGAAAGCGATGTCTATCTCAGCCGGGCATGGATGGCAGTGCGTGCAGTACATGCAGTGACCGCTCCAGCTCACCTTAGGGAATTTCGCGAATGCCTCAGCGTAGTCACGCTCTTCTTCAGTCGCTTCACAGTAAGCGATGCTTTCAGCCAGCTGTTCATCATTCCTGGCGCCGGAGCAAACAGTAGCAACCGCCGGCCTCGACAGGCAGTAGCTTATGCACTGCACCGGTGTCAGAGCCGCTCCTGCCGGAGACATTTCCGCAGTCAGCAGGTCTCCGCCCGCGAATGCCTTCATGACAGTGATGCCGACACCCTTGCTCTCGCAAAGCTCATACAGCCTCTGGCGCTCCGGATCCATATTGACGAATCCGCCTTCATAGACCTCATCTGCCCAGAGATCGTCAACGACCTCCGTGCCCGGAAGCATGTCGTAGACCGGGTTGATGCTGAACATCAGCACCTCTATGTCACCCTCTTCTATCGCCTTGATGGCGACTTTCGGATTGTGCGACGAAAGACCAATATGATGTATCTTCCCCTCTGCCTTAAGCTGCTTTGCGTACTCGACTATGCCGTTGTCCTTGATTGCCTGCCAGTCGCTTTCCGCATCGCAGTAGTGGATCATTCCAACGTCTATATAGTCCGTGCCGAGCCTCTCCAGGGAGTCCTCAAAAGCAGCCTTTACGTCGTCAAGATTGCGGCTCCTCTCATACTGGCCGTTCTTCCACACGGAAGAAATGTGCGACTGTATGATGAATTTTTCCCTCCTGCCCTTCAGGGCTTCACCGAGCGCAGACCTTGCTGCCGGGTCAGGTGAAAACAGGTCAAAGTAATTGACCCCCGCCTTCTCTGCCATATCGAGGAACGACTTCGCATTGCTGTTGTCTTCTACGAACGCCTCACATCCGAGCGCTATGACGCTTACCTCAAGTCCTGTATTTCCGAGTTTTCTGTATTCCATTTTATTCCTTTTCATCCGCTGCGGGCTTCTGCTCAGCACCTTCCCAGCGGTTCCTGCCGTCATCTATGCAGACCGGAACAGAGAACTTCCCGCTCTTCACCTCGGACGCATAGATATCATGAGGTAAGCTTCAGCGTGTCCTCAGTGAGGTCTCGCATCCACTCCCTCCCGAACCGTACGTACACATCTCTGTGTATACGGCTCTCCACCTATCATGGTCGCGTTACAGCTATGAATCCTTTGATGGCATTCGGTAC
>JAFRKO010000015.1 GCA_017431685.1 Mogibacterium sp. | reverse complement strand
TTGAATGTCTTTTCAGGATGCTCATCCTTCATCTTGCAGATATGGAGCTTAAATGGAGCATCATACATAGCACACCTCCGTTTCTTGAGTGCATTGTAGCATATACTGCTACCTCACTCTACAAAACGGGGTACGGCTCAAGATTAATTCAAATCAGTATAATAAGTAGACGATAATCGGTAAAAAAGGGATTATCGTTAACATGATTTTAAGAATAAGAGAAAGATTATCATAAGATAGTTGCAAATTGCTAAATATATAAAATAAAAAAGCGTATTTTTTATCAAAAATAAAAAAACTCCTATTTGAGGGAGCAATTCAATTGGAGAAACATGATTTAGCAGCACACAGAGCAACACATAGAGAGCAGCACATAGAGAGTAGTACACAGTGCGGCACATAGAGTAGTACATAAAGCAGCACACAGAGTAACATACATAAGAAGAGCACTGGTGCTCGTCCATAAATATACATTTTATTTTAGTTATTTAGCTAATTCAGTCGATTGACATGTAATTTAGCTAATTTAATCGTTTGACATGTTATCTAGTTAATTAAGTCGTTTGAAATTTTATTTAGCTAAATAAGTCGTTTCACATATCAGATTGTTAACCCAAATGTATAAGTATGTATCAGTAATTTTATAAAAATATTTAGTTTTTTCGGTCGTTATACTATAATTACTCCGTAGGGATCGACGGATCCCAATTCCTTATATCAATCTAAAGTACTTTAGGAGGATTATGATGAAGAAATTTCTTGTTTTACTCCTCGCAGCTCTGATGGTATTCTCATTTGCAGCTTGCGGGGGCGGCGGTGGCGGAGATGAAGCTGCTGGTGATGGAAGCATGAAGGTAGCAATGGTTACTGACTATGGTGACATCACTGACCAGTCCTTCAACCAGACCACTTATGAGGCTTGCAAGGCTTTCTGTGAAGAGAATGGCGTAGACTTCACATATAAGAAACCTGCATCCGATTCAACAGCTGACCGTGTTTCTTCGATCGAAGAAGCTATTGAGGAAGGCTATGGCGTAATCGTAATGCCTGGTTACGCATTCGCAGACGCTATCTATGAGGTAGCTCCGCTCTATCCGGACGTAAAGTTCGTAGCACTCGACGTAAGTGAAGGCGACCTCACTGCATACGGCGAGAGAGAATTCGATGGACCTAACGTATTCAGCGCTGTTTACCAGGAAGAGCTCGCAGGCTACATGGCTGGTTACGCAGCAGTTAAGCTGGGATACACAAAGCTCGGATTCCTCGGCGGAATGGCAGTTCCTGCAGTTCAGAGATACGGCCATGGATTCGTTCAGGGCGCTGATGCTGCAGCAGGAGAGGCTGGCGTTGACGGCGTAGAGATCAAGTACGTTTACGGCGGACAGTTCTTCGGCGATGCTGATATCACAGCTGCTATGGACACATGGTACAGCAAGGGCACAGAGTGCGTATTCGCTTGCGGCGGCGGAATCTACACATCCGCAGCTGAGGCTGCTGCAAAGGTTGGCGGCAAGGTCATCGGCGTTGACGTAGACCAGGCCGGAATCATTGACGGCGCTTATGGCGAAGGCATGACAGTTACATCTGCTATGAAGGGTCTCGGAGCAACAGTTAACACTCTGCTCGGAGCTATCAGAGATGACAACTGGGCTGAGTATGCCGGCCAGATCAAGAACCTCGGTCTCGTATCTGAGACACCTGCTGACAACTACGTACAGCTGCCGGAATCCACACAGTGGGGTGACGGATTCCAGAAGGCTGACTATGAGCAGCTCGTTAAGGAACTCTTCAACGGAGACAGAACAGTTTCTGCTGACACAGAGAAGATTCCTGCAGTTTCGAACATCAAGGTTGATGATCAGGGAGCTATCAAGGGTTAACCTAAGTTTTAAAACAAGTTAACAATATACGGCGGTTCCGCAGGGAGCCGCCGTTTTTCTTATATAATTTTATTATGAAAGATAGTATAATAATTACGTATATTGTCACTTAGGTAGAAAGACGGAGGAATACGGGATTATGGATGCACCTTATGCCATAGAAATGGTGAACATCACCAAACGGTTCCCCGGCATCATAGCGAATGATAACATTACGCTGCAGCTGAGAAGGGGTGAAATTCACGCCTTGCTTGGTGAAAACGGTGCCGGTAAATCGACCCTCATGTCTGTCCTATTCGGTCTGTATCAGGCTGAAGAAGGCGTTATCAAAAAGGACGGCAAAGAGGTAAAAATCAACAATCCTAACGATGCCAACGACCTGGGCATCGGAATGGTACACCAGCACTTCAAACTCGTACAGTGCTTCACCGTACTCGAAAACATCATCCTCGGTGTAGAGTCCACAAAGAACGGAATTCTGCAGATGGATGAAGCCAGAGCAAAGGTAAAGGCACTCTCAGAAAAATACGGACTGCAGGTCGATCCTGACGCCAAGATCGAAGACATCACAGTAGGAATGCAGCAGAGAACTGAGATTCTCAAGATGTTATTCCGTGATAATGAGATCCTCATCTTCGACGAGCCTACTGCCGTGCTTACGCCGCAGGAGATCGAAGAGCTGATGGAGATCATGAATAACCTCAGAGCTGAGGGAAAATCCATTCTGTTTATCACACATAAGCTGAATGAGATCAAGGCGGTAGCCGACAGAGTTACGGTTCTGCGCCGCGGCAAGTACATCGGTACTGTAGATGTCGCGACAACTTCGAAAGAAGAGATGAGCCGCATGATGGTAGGCCGCGATGTAAACATGGTAGTCGACAAGACACCTGCAAAACCGAAAGACGTCATACTCAAGGTCGAGAATATGACAGTCGCTTCCAAAATGCATGCCAATAACGCTGTTAAGAACGTCAGCTTCGAAGTCCATGAAGGCGAGATCGTATGTATCGCCGGTATCGACGGAAACGGCCAGACCGAGTTCGTATACGGACTCACCGGAATGGAGCCTCTCGTAGACGGCAAGATCACTCTCTGCGGTGAAGACATCACAAAGAGCTCGATCCGTCAGAGGAGCAAACTTCTGAGCCACATCCCTGAAGACAGACACAAACACGGACTTGTTCTCGACTATCCTCTCGAGTACAACATGGTGCTCCAGAGATATTATCAGCCAGAGTTCACATCGAAAGCCGGCTTCCTCAAGAGAGGTGAGATCCGCGCTTACTCAGAGAGACTCGAGAAGGCATTCGACGTAAGATCCGGCCAGGGTCCTATCACCATCGCAAGAGCTATGTCGGGCGGTAACCAGCAGAAGGCCATCATCGCCCGTGAGGTCGACAAGGATCACAAGCTGCTCGTTGCGGTACAGCCTACAAGAGGTCTCGACGTAGGAGCTATCGAGGGCGTTCACAAACAGCTGATCGCTGAGAGAGACGAAGGCAGAGCGGTCCTGCTCATCTCGCTCGAACTCGAAGAGGTTATGAACGTACCTGACAGGATCCTCGTTATGTACGAAGGAGAGATCGTCGGCGAACTCGATCCTAAGAAGACGACAGTCGAAGAGCTCGGTCTCTACATGGCCGGCGCCAGAAGAAACGTCAACATCGATGCCAACTCAGCTGAGATCGAGCCATCAGAAGTCGAAAGGAAGGAGGAAGCGTGATGAAAGAGAAGAAAAGCTTACTTAAAAATCCGTCCTTCCAGTCAATACTGACATCGCTCATTTGTATCGTCCTCGGACTGTTCATCGGATTCATCGTACTCCTGATGATCAACCCTGCAGGCGCGGGCGAAGCCATCAAGACGATCCTGCTCAACTTCCTGACACGTGCTTCCGCAGCAGCTCAGATGAAGGCTCTCGGCAACACACTTGCCAAGACGGCGCCGCTCCTGATGTGCGCGCTTTCTATCTGCTTCTGCTACAAGGTTGGCCTGTTCAACATCGGAGCTCCGGGTCAGTATGAGGCAGGTGCCTGCATCGGACTCTATGCAGCTCTCGCATGGCACTGCAACTGGGTGATCTGCCTGCTGCTCGCTGCTCTTGCAGGTGCTGTAGTCGGATCTATCTCAGGAGCACTGAAGGCTTACAGAAACGTTAACGAAGTTATTTCGGGTATCATGCTCAACTGGATCATGCTTTACCTGACCAACATGGTACTCTCCGGCAAGAAGGTCAAAGACCCTGCCAGCCCGTACACCATCAAGCTGGCTTCGGGCAACAAGGGCGCTCTGATCCCTACAGCAGGACTAAACAAACTCTTTGCCAACAACACAACGGTTACGATAGCGATCCCGCTCGCGATCCTCTTCGCGGTACTCATCTGGATGATCCTGTCGAAAACCAAATTCGGCTACGAACTGCGTGCTACCGGTTTCAACAAGGAAGCTGCCAAGTATGCCGGGATGAAAGAAAAACAGAATATTATCGTAACGCTGGCTATCGGCGGTGCACTCGCGGGAATCGGCGCGGCATTCCTCTTCCTCACAGGATATCAGGAATGGTCCACAACACAGACATCCGTACCGGGCATGGGATTCAACGGAATCGCTGCTACATTCCTCGGAGGTCTGCATCCGATCGGGACGATCTTCGCATCGTTCTTCATCCAGTCCATTACGGACGGCGGCGCGCTTATCAACAAGTCGGTATATCCTTCGCAGATCTCTGACCTGATCTCATCGATCATCATTTACCTCTGCGGATTCGTACTGTTCTTCAAGTTCGCCATGAACAACTGGATCAGCAAGAAGGACAAGGGCGGCCCTAACGTGAATGACGTGCCTGTCACAGATGACGCTGCAAAAGCGAAAGGAGGTGAGAAGTAATGGTACTGTTACTGCAATACACCATCATATTCGCCTCTGTTCTCTGCCTCGTGGCACTCGGCGGATGCTTCTCGGAGCACTCGGGCGTTATCAACCTGGGACTTGAAGGAATCATGGTAATGGGAGCTCTCGGCGGAGCTGTAACGATGTTCCTGCTTCCTTCCGGCTCAGCCAAGATCGTAATCGTACTCGCGACAACGCTCGCTGCGATACTTGTCGGTATGCTCTTCTCCTGCCTCCTGGCAGTTGCGTGCATCAACTTCAAGGCTGACCAGACACTTATCGGTACTGCTATGAACCTGCTGGCTACAGCTGCTGCTACGGTATTCGTAAGAGCGATGAATACATCGATCAACCCGGATAACGTTTCAACATCGATCCAGTACATTCAGGAGAAGAAAGCTTTCCTGAAATACTTCGGAAAGTTTGAGTTCAACTGGTTCATGGTAATGGCAGTCGTACTGCTGATCGCATCGTACATTCTGCTCTACAAGACCAGATTCGGTCTGAGACTCATGGCCTGCGGCGAGAACCCTCAGGCTGCTGACTCGGTAGGTATCAATGTTTACAAGATGCGCTGGGCAGGCGTACTCATCTCGGGCTTCCTCGGCGGACTTGGCGGAATCGTGTACATCACGGCCGGCGTATCCGAGTGGAAATTCGAAATGGGCGTTGCGGGCTTCGGCTTCCTGGCTCTGGCTGTAATGATCTTCGGTCAGTGGAAACCGACAAACATCGCGCTCGCTGCACTGCTCTTCGGACTCTTCAGAGCTCTGTCCAACGTGTACACAGGAATTCCGTTCCTGGCCGCGATGAACATACCGAGCACGGTATACAACATGCTGCCTTACATCATCTCGCTCATCGTTCTTGCGTTCACATCCAAGAACTCCAGAGCACCGAAGGCAGAAGGAATACCATACGACAAGGGAATGCGTTAAACTATCCCTTAAGAACGACACACGGCGGGAGCGTATGCTCCCGCCATTATATTTACAGAAACTGCTCCTGGCTGATAAAGATTAGTAACGTCCTTTATGGTATAATCAAGTACGTTATATTCAGGGTATCAGGAGTAAGGAATGAGATCAGTCAGAAAAACAGCATATTTAATACTTTCGCTGATCATGATAGTGACTATGATGCCGTTTACGTCTTTCGCAGATGACGGAGAAGGCACGGTCGATAACTCAGGCGACACAGGATACGAAGAATTCACATTCAGCGACGGTATAGCTGCAGAAGACATTGAAGACATAGAAGGCGCGGACTTCGATCAGCTGATGGAGGACTTCTTTTCAGATGATGATTCGTCATTATCAGGAACAAGGGTCAATCCGACAGCGCCTCTTTCCGTAAAGGGAGACAGACTCAAGGGCAACGACCTTAAATTCTATAATAACTACAAAACTATAATAAAAAGAGTATCGGCAGGAAAGACAACATCAGCTGTAAAGAGGGTCAAGGTATCCAGGATACTCGGCAAGCGTAAATTCACAGCAAGGCAGCTGGGTGTAAAGAGGATCGGATACAAAAGAAACGGCAAATGGTACATTACAAGTGCGGCGCAGAAGAAAATCAATGCCCTCGTAAGTGCCGGAAGCTGGAAGAAAGTTATACAGGGGCTTCTGTGCGACCTGTCCTCACAGAGTTACTGGGTAGACTGGTACAGTGATAAGGATTTTATCAATTATAAATGTCCTTTCCATTACACAACCAATACCATCACCTTCGACAGAAGCGACTGGATCGAGTTCTGCCTGCCGGTAATGCCGGAGTTTGCGAAAGCTAAAAATTCTGCATATAACTATGTTTACAAGGTCGATTCCAGGAAAATTAAAGGCGCGGCAGCGGCGAAGAAGAACGCGCGCGCGGTAGTACGGACATTCGATAACGCCATACCTACGACTTTCGCAGAATCCAGCGCCGAAGAGATCGACTATGCCAGAATGTGGTATTACTGCAGAGTCATTGCGGATATCAACACGTACGACACCTACGCTGCGAGTCTTTCTGAAAGCGAACGCTACTGGTGCGGACCGTGGAGCATGATATATGTGTTCGATGATGATCCGAATACCAATGCTGTATGTGCGGGTTACGCAAGGGCCTTTAAATATCTGTGCGAGCTTTCTGACTTTGAGAGCAAATGGATCGACTGCCAGCTGGCTTCGGGTTCTGCAGGAGGCAACGACAGCAGCCATATGTGGAATATCGTCAGAATGAACGACGGTCTCAACTATGTAGTTGACCCGACATGGATCGATGATGACACGAACAACACAGCAGATCCTGCGTGGTTCATGAGAGGCGATCCGTACAGCACAGCCAATTCATTTACGATTGAAAACAACCACCGTGTATACGACGCATGGACGAAGGCGGTCTTCGCTCCGGCAGAGAGAATCCTTTCACCGAAGTCAAGTTATGAGTTCCTTCTGAACGGAGACAGACCGGTAAAACTGAAAAAAACCGCGATCACCAGGCGGTCCGGAAAGAAGAGATCAATCAGGCTCAAATGGAAAAAGATGAGCACGCCTCTCGGAGCGCTGTATATCGACGGATATCAGATACAGTACGGCACAAGCAAGAGTTTCAGAAAGTCAAAGACAAAGACCATAAAGGTCAAAGGCTATAACAGAACGACAAAGACCATAAAGAAACTCAAACGGAGAAGAAATTATTATGTACGCATACGGACATATGCGAAGGTAGGAAATAAAACATATTACAGCAAGTGGAGCAAAAGAAAAAAAGTCAGAACCAAGTAGGAAGGAGCTTAGAGATGGAAACAAAAGACATTCTTAAGTACGTCGACCATACACTGCTCGCTCAGACAGCGAAGTGGGAAGACATCAAAGCGCTTATCGATGACGGTATCAAATATGAGACTGCCAGCGTATGCATTCCGCCGGGGTATGTTGCCCAGGCAAGGGAGTATATAGGGGCAAGACTTCCGATCTGCACAGTCATCGGATTCCCTAACGGCTACAACACCACTGCAGTCAAGGCGTTCGAGACAAGCGATGCTCTGGATAACGGTGCTGACGAGATAGATATGGTCATCAATATCGGATGGGCCAAAGACGGCAGATGGGACGACATCGAGAACGAGATCCGTACGCTCAAGGAGATCTGCGGCGATCACATCCTCAAGGTCATCATCGAGACATGCATGCTGACTGACGAGGAGAAGGTGAAGCTCTGCGAGATCGTCACATTCGCGGGAGCTGACTTTATTAAGACTTCGACAGGATTCGGCGGAGGCGGAGCTACATTCGACGATGTGGATCTTATGGTCAGGAACGTCGGCGAAGGCGTCAAGGTGAAGGCTTCGGGCGGCATCAGCGGACTCGAAGATGCGCAGAAGTTCCTCGAGATCGGAGCTAAGAGACTCGGTACTTCCAGAGTCGTAAAAGCTGCAAAGAATGCGGAGAAGCAGATAAAAGAGACTGATAATTCGCAATATTAAGGCATTTTCATAATATATCTACATTTTTCTCAATATTATTACAGGGACTTGACGAGATTATTATAGGAATCAAAGAGGTGTCATTATGGTAGATTACACAGAAGGCGGAGGCTATCAGTATCATGTAGGACTCAGACCGGGCGATGTCGGTGAGTACGTAATACTCCCGGGCGACCCTCACAGAGTCCCTAAAATCGCGGCTTATTTTGATAACGCGGAGAAGGTCGCTGACAGTCGTGAATATGTAACTTATACAGGTTATCTTGATGGAGTAAAAGTCAGCTGCACGAGTACCGGAGTAGGCGGTCCGTCGGCTTCCATAGCTCTCGAAGAGGTTGCCAATGTAGGCGGCAAAACATTCATCAGAGTCGGTACCTGCGGCGGCATGGACATCAACGTAAAGGGCGGAGATGTCGTGGTAGCGACAGGCGCGGTACGTATGGAAGGTACATCGAAGGAATACTGCCCGATAGAATATCCGGCTGTTTCTGATGTAACGGTATCTGCTTCGCTGGTACAGGCTGCAAAGAAACTCGGCGCGGATTATCACGCGGGCGTAGTGCAGTGCAAGGACGCGTTCTACGGACAGCACATGCCTGAAGCTCTTCCGAACAGCCACGAGCTGCTCGAGAAGTGGGACGCATGGCTTCGCATGGGATGCATGGCATCTGAGATGGAATCCGCAGCCCTTTTCATCGTTGGCGCGTACCGCAGAGTCAGAGTAGGCTCTGTATTCCTGGTAGTTGCAAATCAGGAGAGAGAGAAGGCAGGACTTCCGAATCCGCAGGAGCACGACACCGATCTGGCTATCCGTGTAGCGATCGAAGCTATCCGCCTGATGATCGCAGAAGATAAGGCAAAGGAAGGTAAGTAAATGGGCAAGAGAGTATTCTGGATAGTGCTCGACAGCGCAGGCATAGGCGGAGCTCCTGACGCGGCTGAATTCGGCGACTTCGGAGCAGATACCTTCGGAACCTGCTATAAGAGCGGCGCACTGGATGTGCCTTATATGACAAAAATGGGCCTTTTCAATATCGAGGGCACATCGTTCTACAATCCTAAAGAGGAAATAAACGGCTGCTTCTGCCGCATGCACGAGAAATCCCGCGGCAAGGATACAACAGTAGGCCACTGGGAGATGGCTGGAATGGTATCGCCTAAACCTCTCCCTACATACTATGAAGGATTCCCTCAGGAGATACTTGACAAGCTGTCTGAGGCTACAGGCAGAGGAATAGTCTGCAACAAGACATATTCCGGAACTGAAGTTATAAGGGATTACGGTGATCACCATGTCAAGACAGGGGATCTCATCGTATACACGAGCGCTGACAGCGTAATGCAGATCGCGGCTCACGAGGCAGTTGTGCCGATTCAGGAGCTTTATGAGATCTGCCAGAAGGCAAGAGATATAATGCAGGGCGAGCACGGCGTAGGACGTATCATCGCCAGGCCGTTCGAGGGAGAGTGGCCTTACCAGAGAACTGTAAGGCGCCATGACTTCAGCCTGCAGCCGCCAAAGGAAACAGTACTGGATGCATTGAAAAAAGAAGGCTTCCAGACTATCGGTGTAGGTAAGATCTACGACATATTCGCAGGCAAGAGTGTAATGTTCAGCTACTCCAACAAGGGCAACCCGGCTAACATGGTAAGGACCATCGACCTTGCAGATGCGGACTTTGAGGGCCTCTGCTACGTGAACCTGGTAGATACAGACATGATCTATGGCCACAGAAGAGATATTCCTGGCTATACGAAGGCGCTCAACGTTGCTGACAAACAGTTCGGTGAGCTGATGGAGAAGATGAGACATGATGATATCCTGATGATAACAGCTGACCACGGCTGCGACCCTGGATACAAGGGCACCGACCACACCAGAGAAGACATCCCGTGCCTCATCTGGGGACCATCGCTGAAGAAGGGCGTCGATCTTGGCACACGCGACACGTTCGCAGACATGGCGGCTACTATTGCTGAATACTTCGGCATCGAGTACCGTGGCGACGGAACTTCGTTCCTGGCTGAGATCACAGAATAAAAGAGGAAGGTATCACGAAACAATATGGCAGACACTATTGCTGCGATATCCACAGCGCCCGGTGAGGGCGGAATAGGAATAGTAAGGGTCAGCGGCCCGGAAAGCAAGAGCCTCATGAAGAGGCTCATGTTTTCGTGTCCCGAAGATATAAAGCCGCGCTACGCGTACTTTGGCAGAGTGGTAAGAGACAGCGCCGATCCTGACGCGGCTGTCATCGATGAGGCGATCTTCCTGTACATGCAGGCACCGGCTTCGTATACGGGCGAGGATATGCTCGAGATACAAGGACACGGGAGCAATGTATCGCTCCGGGCCATTCTGTCGGCAGTGCTCAGCTCGGGCCTTCCGCACGTAAGGATGGCAGATCCGGGCGAATTCACAAAGCTCGCTTTTCTCAACGGAAAGATGGACCTCTCACAGGCTGAGGCGGTCATCGATATAATCAAAGCGAAGACCGATCTTTCGCTTGAGATAGCTGAAAGACAGCGCGCGGGCAGACTCAGTGACAGCATAAAGAGCATCCGCGGCGTGCTGGTAGATGTGCTGGCTCAGATGGCGGTGGATATCGACTATCCTGACGAGGATTATGAGACTGATGCATATGACGAGCTTATTGAGCAGCTCAGCAGTGTGCACTCTGAAGTGGAGGAACTTCTTGCCACTGTAAAAATCGGCAGAATAGCCCGTGAAGGAGTCAGAGCTGTCATCGCGGGCAAGCCGAACGCAGGCAAGAGCTCACTGATGAACGCGATCCTGGGCGAAGGCCGCGTAATTGTAACGGATATACCGGGTACGACGCGCGATACGGTCGAAGAGAGCGCGTCTCTGGGAGGCGTGCCTATCGTACTCGTTGATACGGCCGGCCTTCGCGACTCTGACGACAAGGTGGAGCAGATCGGCATTGAAAGGACAGCTCAGGCCATCGCAGGAGCTGATCTGGTAATACTCGTGCTTGACGGAAGCCGCGAACTTGATGAAGAGGACGAAAAAGCCCTGTCGCTCATAGAGAAGACCGATGCTGATCACGTGCTGGTGGTTATAAACAAAGAAGACCTCGGCAGATCTGTTTCTGAGGACAGCGTACGCGGCAGACTTCCGGGAGTCCGGATAATCAGCACCTCGCTTGTCGGCAGGGGAGCTCTCGAGGCCGCAAAAAAGGTCTCCGATGCTGTAGGCGAGATGTTCGATCTCGGAAGCATACACGTAAGAGAGACAAATATAGTTACTAATGAGAGGCACGTCCACCTCCTCAGAAAGGCATCGGACGATCTCGGAGAATCCATAAGCATGCTGCAGAACGGTGAACCCGTTGAGGTTGCTGAACTCTCGGCACATTATGCCTACGAATCGCTCGGTAATATCATCGGCGAAGAAGTCGGTGATGAGATACTCGACACTGTTTTCAGTAAATTCTGCCTGGGCAAGTAAACAGATTCCGCATGCGGCATTTTCATAAAAGGATAATAATTTGAAAGAAGTATCGACAGCTAAAAAATACGAAATAATTGTAATAGGAGCCGGTCACGCGGGATGCGAGGCCGGTCTTGTCTGCGCGCGTCTTGGAATGAAGACTGCGATGTTCTGCACGGATATAGAATCCGTCGCCATGATGCCGTGCAATCCGTCAATAGGCGGAACAGGCAAAGGTCATCTGGTGCGCGAAGTCGATGCGCTTGGCGGCGAGATGGGTCTCAATATCGACAAGACTTTCATTCAGTCCAAGATGCTCAACACTTCAAAAGGCCCTGCAGTGCATTCTCTCAGAGCACAGGCTGATAAAAAAGAGTATCATCTGGAGATGCTGAAGACAATCCGCGAACAGGAGAATCTTGAGCTGATCGAGGATGAAATTACAGAACTGATGATTGCAGAACGCAGTGACAGCAAGGCTTCCGGAGAAGCTGTGGATAAGTTCATCAAAGGAGTAAGGACATCATCGGGCGCGGAATACGCATGTGACGCGGTGATAATCTGCACCGGAACATTCCTTGCCGGCAAGATCTTCATCGGCGATGACATCCGCATTTCAGGACCTTCAGGACTCAGGCCTGCGACAAAGCTGGGTGATAATCTGAGGGAGCTCGGCTTCCCTGTCAGGAGATTCAAAACCGGTACTCCGGCGAGGATGCACAGGGATACGCTTGATTATGAAGCGATGACCGAACAGAAGGGCGATGAGAAGATTGTGCCGTTCAGCTTCATGAACGAAGACAAGACCTACGATATAGAGCAGATCAGCTGCTGGCTGTCGTATACCAACGAGACGACGCATAAAATCATCCTCGACAATATAGAAAAGTCGGCAATGTACTCTGGCAACATCGTCGGAGTCGGCCCGAGATACTGTCCGTCTATCGAGGACAAAGTATCGCGTTTCAAAGACAGAAAAAGACATCAGCTGTTTGTTGAACCCGAAGGACTAGATACCGACCTGATGTACATACAGGGCATGAGCTCGAGTCTTCCTGAAGACGTGCAGCACGCATTCTACGCGACCATTCCGGGGCTTGAGCACGCTGAAATTCTGAATCCTGCATACGCAATTGAGTACGACTGCGTAGATCCCCTCTCGTTAAAGCCAAGCCTTGAAAGCAAGCTTGTCGACGGCATGTTCTGCGCGGGTCAGTTCAACGGAAGCTCGGGTTATGAAGAGGCCGCGGCTCAGGGGCTTCTGGCGGGCATCAATGCAGTAAGCAAGCTCAGGGGAAAAGAGCCGCTTGTGCTGAGACGCGATCAGGCGTACATCGGAGTTCTTATTGACGATCTTGTCACCAAGGGCACCAACGAGCCTTACCGCATAATGACTTCAAGGGCGGAATACAGGCTCCTTCTCAGACAGGACAACGCTGACAGAAGGCTCACGGAGATCGGCTATAAGTACGGTACGGTCACAGAAGAGAGATATAAGAGATATCTTGAAAAGAAGGCAAAAGTCGATGCTGAGGTCGCGAGGCTGAGAACTAAACGGGTTGATATCGGTACGTTCAGGGCTTTCCTCTACGAGCATGAGATACGCCGTGCGGAAGAGGCCTGCGAGGGAGATCCGGAAAAGCTAGAGCAGCTCGAAAGAAAGAAAAAGGAGCTTGAAGAGACTGCAAATCAGTGCTTTGCGGATATTCTGAAGAGACCGGCTATCTACTATAAGGATCTGGAAGATATAGATGACGAGACCCGCCCTTCCCTTACTGAGAACGAAAAAACCGAGGTCGAGGTCATTCTTAAGTACGACGGATATATCCAGAAGCAGATCAATGAAGTAGAAAAGCTCAGAAGCCTTGAAGATAAGAAGCTGAGCGAAAATCTGGACTATCATTCTATTGGCGGACTCAGACTCGAGGCCAGGCAGAAGCTTTCGGATATCCGACCTATCACAGTCGGACAGGCCAGCAGGATCTCAGGCGTCTCCCCTGCTGATATAAACGTGCTGCTTGTTTATCTCGAAAAAGAGATGAGAAGCCGGTGATCTATAAGGTCAATAAATCGGAATAGAAACAGGAAAAAAATGAACTCAAACTCACAGTCCATAATAAATAAACTCAAGGCAGAATACGGTGAGCAGAAGGCATCCGCCCTACTCGCCTACCTTGATCTTGTGCTGGAAAGAAACGAACACATAAACCTGACTGCTGTAAGGGACCGGGATGAAGCGCTTGTAAAGCACGTACTCGATTCGCTTGCACTGACAGCCCTGCCTGAGTATAAGGAAGCCGAAAAGATCATAGATGTCGGCACGGGCGCAGGTTTCCCCGGCGCGCTGCTGGCAATAGTAAGTCCCGAGAAAGAATTTACCCTTCTCGACTCCACTCTCAAAAGGCTCAGAGTTATTGACGAGTTCGCTGAAACTCTGAATATAAGCAATCTCAGAACAGTACATGCGCGGGCTGAAGAGATTTCGAAAAAGCCCGGATACAGCGAAGCTTTCGATCTCTGCGTTTCCAGAGCCGTTGCAAATCTTGAAAAGCTTTCGGGATGGTGTCTTCCTTTTGTAAGAAAAGGCGGAAGCTTCATAGCATATAAGGGCGAGAACTACGAGGAAGAAATAACAGCTGCAAAGAAAGTACTTTCCCGCAACAGAGCGAAATTAGACAGAGTCGCCGGATATGAAGATGTCCCTTCTGCAATTGCCGGGCATGTTCTTGTTGTTATAAAGAAATAGCATACATTCCCTATTTGAATTAGTTTAGAACAGTTTTATGCAAGCATGGAATTTTGGCGGTTTTGTGCTTGTTTTTTCATGTTCGTTCCTCCTTTGAAACCTTGAAAATGCATGATTCTGGACTATAATGAGAGAACAAGCGTTCTGATGAATAGGAGTCACTTTATATGCTAATAACACTAAATTCTAAATTACAAATACTTCCTGATGAACAAACCAGGGAACTTTTGTTAGACACGATGCGTGTGTATAAAGAAGCTTGTAATTATGTATCAAGATATATTTTTATAACACAGAATACGAGGCTAAGGGATCTGCAGAATGCTTTGTATTATGAGCTTAGAGAAAGATTTGCTATTCGTTCTCAGATGGCGATATCCGTATTACGAACAGTTAGGGCAAAATATGTTTCTCTTGATACTAATCATCATCCGTGGAAACAAATTTTCTTTAATAAACCACAACTCGATCTTGTCTGGAACAGAGATTATTCTTTTCTGGATGATGTGGTATCTATTAATACGCTTCAGGGACGAAAGAAATTGTCTTTTATATATACAAACTATGCACTAAAGGGTAAATATGGCACAGCAAGTCTTATATATCGTCATAAAAAGTTTTATTTTTATATACCAGTAACCTTTGAGATCCCTGATGTTAAAGAAAAAGATATTATAAATGTTGTTGGAGTTGATAGAGGAATCCGTTTTATAGCAACAACATATGATACAAAGGGAAAAACAACTTTCTATTCTGGAGCTAGAGTAAATGCCAGAAGAGCTCATTTTGATAATATCAGGGAGGAACTATATAGGAAACGTACAGCTTCTTCAAGGAAAAGACTTAAGGCCATCGGACAGAGAGAACACCGTTGGTTACAAGATGTCAACCATTGCATCAGTAAGGCACTCTCTGAATCACAACCAAAAGGCACCCTTTTCGTAATTGAAGATTTAGCAGGTATTAAAAGGTCGAAGCTTCATATTAGAGATAAAAATAACAATTGCTGCACTTGGGCGTATTTTGATCTTGAGCAGAAACTTATTTATAAAGCATCTTTGAGAGGACAAATGGTTATTAAGGTTGACCCAGCTTATACTTCTCAAACATGTCCTTTGTGTGGGAGAAGAGCTAAAGCAAACAGGATAAGATCAAAACACATCTTTAGGTGCGTTTCTTGCAGATACAAATCAAATGATGACAGAGTTGCAGCTATTAATTTGTACAACAAGGGAATTCAGTACCTGGTACGGTCCGAAGATAGTATACCTTTCTTCGGCGGGGCATAATCAGCTGTCCCTAATGCAGCGCCCCTCTCCAGAGTAAACACGGAGCAGCAGATAAAATACGATTTGCTTAACAGGCTGCTGCAAGCCTGAAGTGCACGCAGGCGGCTGATGGGAAACTGAAATGTTCCACGTGGAACATTCGCAAGATCTATTTCGCTTTTCTATAAAGGCATTGTTGAGATAATATTGGAACGATTGTTTAAAAACACAATACAAAATACATACGTTTCATTATAGAGGCCAGCTCATAATCAGATGGTCGCAAAAATGTTCCACGTGGAACATTTTTGAATTCCTATATATAGTGGTTAGTCTTCTCATATGACACAATTTGCATTTTGCACTTATTAAAGGCCACAAAAACACGAAATCCTCACAAATTCAGCACTTATTAAAGTAGAAAACCTTCACCGATTTAGCGTATAATACACGGAAGTGTTTAATCGGGAACTATGTCCCGCAGGAGGTAATTAATGGGCAAGGCTATTGCTATTTTTAATCAAAAGGGCGGTGTCGGTAAAACGACCACCAACATAAATCTGGCAGCGTGTCTGGCACGCAGAGGAAAGAAGGTTCTCATGGTAGACATCGATCCGCAGGGAAATACGACCAGCGGTATTGGTATTCGCAAGAGGACTCTGAAATCCACCCTCTACGACGCGCTGATAGACACAGACTTTGATGTAAAAAAAGCCGTACTGCCAACGAATACGGAGAACCTCTTCATAATTCCTGCCAGCGTAGATCTTGCAGGAGCAGAAGTAGAGCTTGCTCTGCTCGAGGGCCGTGAGCGCAGACTGAAGAGAGTCATTGATGCGGTAAGAAACGATTACGACTATATCCTGGTCGACTGCCCTCCTTCACTGGGCATTCTGACAATCAATTCCCTCACCGCAGTCAACAGTGTTCTGATCCCTATCCAGTGCGAATTCTACGCTCTTGAGGGAGTAAGCCAGCTCATCAGTACCATCGAAAAGGTAAAAGAAAGACTTAATCCGGGTCTTTACATAGACGGAGTCATACTGAGCATGTTCGACGGAAGAACGAATCTTTCGCAGGCTGTTGTTGCAGATGTCAGAAACTTCTTCGGACCGGCCATGTACCACACCATAATCCCGCGCAACGTAAGACTTGCAGAAGCCCCGAGCTTTGGAAAACCGATCATCGATTACGATCCGAAAGCGCAGGGCGCTAAAGCATACCAGGAATTCACCAAGGAATTTCTGGCCAGAGAAAAGGCAAGAAAGAGAGCGAAGTAACAATGGCCAAGAAAGCAGGACTCGGGAGGGGACTGGACGCGCTCTTTGCTGACGTGGCCCCAGTAGAGGAAAAAAGAAGACCCGCCGGTATCTATGAAGAAAACTCTTCGAATGCAGACAATGCCGAAAATGAAGACAGGGTTCTATACATAGACATAAACAATATCAGGCCGAACAGCGCCCAGCCTCGTAAGAACTTCGACGAGGTCAAGCTTGGCGAGCTGGCAAGCTCCATCAGGACTAACGGTGTTATACAACCGCTCATCGTAAGAGAGAGCACCAATGGATATGAGCTGGTTGCCGGCGAAAGAAGATGGCGCGCAGCAAGGATATCGGGCCTGAGAACAGTTCCGTGCATTGTAAGGAATTTCGATGACAAGCAGAATGCCATTGTCGCCATCATCGAAAACATGCAGAGAGAGGACCTCGATCCTATAGAGGAAGCTCTCGGACTGAAATCCATGACTGAGAAATACGGTTTCACACAGGAGCAGGTATCCGCCTCGCTCGGAAGGAGCCGCACCTATATAACGAACAGCATCAGGCTGCTCAAACTCCCGGAAGAGATACAACAGTATGTGTCCAGCGGACAAATGTCCGCCGCTCACGGAAGAACTATTATAAATATCCCTGACAAGGCACGACAGAAGGAGATCGCGGAGAAGATCATACGCAACGACCTTTCCGTAAGAGCTACAGAAAGGCTTGCCGAAAAGGTCAAGGACGAACTCAGACCTGAGCGCAAGAAGCGTAAAAAGGCTTCTGAGGGAGACAAGACGAAAGCTGCCGAGATCACGGCTGTCGAAAGAGAGCTCATGACACTGCTTGGAACAAAGGTGAACATCACCGGCGATGAAAGCAAGGGGAAGATCGAGCTCGAGTATTACAGCCTCGATGAGCTCAACAGGCTTATCGACGCTCTGAGGGATGCCTTCAAGTAGAGAGGAGAAGTCATGGACATTCAATACATCAGGACGCTTCCTATCCCGGCCTGTGCTGTTGACCCCGATGGCATAATATCCGGAGCAAATCCGCTGATGAAGAACGTTTTCGTCTACGATGACATCGTAGGAACAAACTTTTTCACCATGACAGGGTTCAGGCGTGAACAGCTCATGCAGGCAAACAAGGAGGAGATGGTCCTTGAGCGCAGCGGTAAGCTTTTCAAGCTCTGGGTCAATGAGGAAGCGAAGGATGACGAAGACATAGTCGTGTTCTTCGATGAAGCTACCGCGAGAGAATCGTTCAAAAGCAAGCTTGAGAGCGAAAGAGCGGCTATCGTGTACATCAATATCGATAACTACGATGAGCTGATAGCAAGCTCACCGGAAGATCTCAGAAGACTGATCCCGGCTCAGATCGACAGTCTGCTGCGTAAGTGGGGAGACTCGTTCCAGTCACCGGTAATCAGCACCGGAGATGACAGATACGTTATGTACACAACAAGCGGGCAGCTGAACCGCATGATAGAAGGGAATTTCAAAGTTCTCGATGAAGTGAGGAACCTTGAGTCGAAGATCGACTTCCCGGCGTCTATCAGCCTGGGAATCGGTATCTCCCGTGTGTCGCTTATCGAGTCGACAGAGCTTGCGGAAGCGGCTCTGGAGCTTGCTCTCGGGCGCGGAGGCGACCAGGCGGTTGTAAAGACGGACGACGGCACGCGATATTACGGCGGAACTCTTCAGTCGCTTGAGAAAAACAACCGCAGCAAACCGAGAGTCATCGCACATGCAATGAAAGCGCTTATAGATGATGCAGATAAAGTGTTCATTATGGGTCACAGATGGCCAGACATGGATGCGCTCGGATCGGCAGTCGGCGCCAGCTCGATATGCAGCTTCCTCGGCAAGGACTCATATATCGTAATGGACAAGCACAATGAGGCGCTTGACACCCTTTATGACAAGGTCGAGGATACCGGGATATATAACATAATCAAGTCTGAGAAGGCGCTCAGGATGGTGACAGACATGTCGCTGCTCATCATCGTGGATACAAACAGACCTATGCTGGTGGAGTGTCCTGAACTGGCAGATGCGTGCAAAACAAGGGTCGTAATAGACCATCACAGGCTGGCGACGGATTCGTATCATAACTCGGCGGTCGCCTACGTGGAAAGTTACGCTTCATCGGCAAGCGAACTCATTGCGGAACTGATGCAGCACTTCTCGCAGAAGCGTTTCATCAGCAAACTCGAGGCTGAAGCTATGCTCGCGGGTATAATGGTGGATTCCAACAACTTCTCGGGAAGGACGGGCGTCAGAACCTTCGAGGCTGCTTCATGGCTCAAACGCGGAGGAGCGGACAGCACTGAGGTTAAAAAGTTTTTCCAGGTAAGGCAGGAGGACTTCCTCGCAAAGGCAAATGCCCTTGTAGGGGCGGAATTCTCACCGGACGGAGTCGTATACGCTATAACAGAGGGCACCACAAACAATATACAGGTGATCAACGCACAGGTAGCTGATGAGCTGATGACGGTCAAGGGAACAAAAGCCTCGTTCGTTCTCGGAAGGAACTCAAGAGGCCAGACCGTAGTAAACGCAAGGTCTCTGGGCGAAATAAACGTACAGTCACTTATGGAGAAACTCGGCGGAGGCGGCCACTTCACATCGGCCGCGGTCCAGACCGATGATCCTCTGGCAGAGGTGCTGGCCAGAATAAAGAAGTGTGTAAAGGAGTCTTTCGAAAAAGAAGAAGAAGAGCGCAGACGCGCAATGAGCAAGACTCAGGAAATAGAACTGATCAGGTGATCCGGAAATACGGAGGGTATATAAATGGAAGTTATTTTGAAACAGGATGTCAAGGGAACAGGAAAAGCAGGTCAGATCGTAAAGGTAAGCGACGGATACGCACGCAACAAACTGATACCTGCAGGACTCGCAGTAGAAGCAACTCCTGCCAACAAGAAAGCCTACGAGAGAGAAAAGGCAAAGGCTAAGGAGAAGTATGAGGCTGATAAGGCCGCAGCTCTTGATCTTGCGAACCAGCTTGCTGACAAGATCGTCGTAGTAAAGACTAAGGTAGGCGAAAACGGAAGACTTTTCGGCGCGATCACTTCTAAGGAGATAGCCTCTGCGATCACTGAGCAGACAGGCATCGAAGTCGACAGGAGAAAGATCGTTCTCGACAAGCCTATCAAGGAGACAGGCGTCGAAACGCTTGAAATCAAGCTGTTCCAGGATATTAAAGCCAAAGTGGTCATAAAGATCGAAGGCGGAAAGTAAGAGATGGACGAAGAGAGAAAAGACGTATTGCTTCCGCCGGTAGATATCGACGCTGAGAAAGCGGTACTGGGATCCATGCTGAAAAACCAGGATGCCAGAGCCGATGTCAGCGCGATGCTGAGGCCTGATGACTTCTATCTCAGGGAGCATCAGGAGATCTACAGGACCATGATCGATATGGACCAGAAAGGCACCGGCATCGATATCACAACGGTGTATTCAGCGCTGAAGCAGAGAAAGACTGCCGACATGGTGGGCGGCATCACATATCTGAGCAGACTGATGGACGAGGCCATCGTTCCTTCGAATGCCCGTTATTACGCTGAGACAGTCTCGGACAAGTCCAAGATGAGGCAGCTGATAACCGAAGCAGAGGCAATAAGGGACTCGGCGTATTCGTCAGAGCTTCCGCCGGAGGACATTCTCGACAGCGCAGAACAGCGTATACTTGAGATCGCTCACAAGACACAGCGCAGCAGATACGTCGATGTCAATGACGTGCTCTTTGAAAATATCAAGCAGCTCCAGGAGCTGGAGAAACACGGCAATGACAAGGGGATTCCGACGGGTTTCAGAGATGTAGACAAGATACTCGGCGGTTTCCAGAAGACCGACCTCATAATCCTGGCCGCAAGACCGGGTGTCGGCAAAACTGCATGGGCTCTCAACGTTGCGGAGCATGCTGCTTCGGTCGGCAAAAAGGTCATGATATTCAGCCTTGAGATGGCCAACACACAGCTCGGTGAAAGACTTCTTTCAATGACATCAAGCGTTCCGCTTGAGAATATCCATAAAGGAACCATCTCGATGGAGGAGTGGGAAGACCTCTCCGCCGCTCAGGACAGCTTCTACGGATACGACATGGTAATCGACGAATCGTCGGTTATCACTCCGGTAGAGATGAAAAATAAATGCCGCCGCTTTAAGCAGGAGAAAGGCGACCTCGATCTGGTCGTCATCGACTATCTGCAGCTGATGAGCATGGGCGGCTACAGGATAGAGCAGCGTGAAAAAGAGATCGCTGCAATCACAAGATCGATAAAGATAATGGCCAAGGAGCTTGACTGCGCGGTAATACTGCTTTCACAGCTCTCCAGAGGACCGGAGCAGCGCGGAGGCGACCATATGCCTAAGCTGTCAGATCTGAGAGACTCGGGAGCGATCGAGCAGGACGCCGATGTTGTCATCTTCCTCAAGAGGGACGACTATTACAGCTCCGAGGACGAAAGAGCGAACATTGACGACAGCACGGGCCTTACCTGCGCGGTCAATATAGCCAAGCACAGAAACGGTCCGGTTGGAATTGCAAATCTGACATGGATCCCAAGATACGTAAAATTCGGCAACATGGCGAGAGAGTAGGAACCATGGCAAAGGTCAGACTGTCGGTAGACAAAGGAAGGGACATCTTTCTTCACAGGACGAAGATCGAGAACCTGTTCATAAGTGAATATCTTCCGGATGCTCCGGGAGACTATGTTAAAGTGTTCCTGTTCGGCCTGATGCATGCGCAGTACGACCTGAAGCCGGACAGACGCGAACTCTCGAAACTGCTCGGACTCAGCGAGGACGAGATCGCTGAAGCCTGGATCTACTGGGAATCCAGGGGTCTGGTAAAGATCCTGCGCGAAAAGGACAGCAGCAACGAGGAAGTCAGCCACATAGTCTTCGTGTCGAAGATAGAGGAGCTTTACGGAAAGCATACAGAGGCGCAGCCGGCTCAGCTGCCAGCTGCCCAAGAGGAAGACATGCCTCTCTATGTCTCGATCGACGACATGGATTTCGATGAGGTCATAAATGACAAGCTGATCGACAGGAGGCTCCGCGAGCTCTACGAAAAGTATCAGGTCACAACAGGCAGAACTATTTCGAGGCAGGAAATATCCAAAATCGAGGATGCTGTCAAGGTTTACGGCATAGAGCCTGAGATCTTTGACTTCTCTATCGACTACTGCGCTGATCTGGAGAAGTACAGCGTAGATTACATCTTCAAAGTGGCGCTCAGATGGACAGAGGAAGGCTGCCGCACTGTCGAAGAGGCCAAGAGACTGCTCGATAAACACAGCCGCAGGAACGACTGCTACAGACAGGTGTTCAAAGCGCTCGGGTTCAACAGACTTCCTGCGCCGATAGACCGCGAGATCATGGACAGATGGTTCGATCAGCTGAACTGCTCGCTTGCGGAAGTGCTCGACGCATGCTCCGCGGCTGCGGGAATCAGAGAGCCTAATCTGAAATACGTAAACAAGGTAATAGAAAACCGCCGTCTCGAGAAAGGCGGTGTCAACACCAGACTGCCGAAAGCCGGTGAACAGAACGCTTCCACGGAAGCGTTAAATACCGATGAGGGCAGTCCGGTGAGCCGCAAAGTACTGGCAGACTACTACGAATTCATCAGAAACGAAGATGAAAAGGCGCGCGAAGCGCGCATAACGGAAGTCCTCCGGAAGGTGCCGGGGATGAAGGAGGTATTCGAGGCTGAGAGCAGCGTCAATTCAAAGATGCTGTCGCTCAGGCCTGGAGCCGACAATCTCGATGCCAGACAGAGACTGAGGGCGGAAAGAATAGCAATAGAAGAAAAAAGAAAACAGCTGCTTGCCGGTAACGGTTTCCCAGGCGACTATCTGACAAGAAAGTTCAGGTGTAACGTCTGCAGGGACACCGGCTATACTGACGAGGGTATGGTGTGCAGCTGCTGCAGGGAACGCGCTGCGGAAGCATTCAGATGGCACACTGATAAAGAAAAGGCGTAAATGACAGTTAACGAAACAGAAGAAAAAACATTAAATACAGTAATAGAAGAAGAAAACCAGCCCATTCTCGATGACACGCAGATAAGAGCGGCTGCTTTGGCATACGCGAGATTTCTTAAAGACAACGATCTCGTGCCGGGCGAAGACGCTTTCGCAAAATCTGAGGAAGCTGACGAAGAGGAAGAAAAGCTCAGCGAAGAAGCTGACAAAGAAGCTGCGGCAGAAGAGACAGCTGAAGATGCGGATTCTGAGACAGCGGAAGAGGGTGCGCCTGAAAAAGAGGATAAAAAAGACAGGAAGAGCGAAGCTGCGAAGGCCGCTGCTCTCGCAAAGATAAAAAAGAGAGAGGAAACCAAGGCCAGACAGAAGGAAAAGTACCTCAGAGGAGGCAGGATCCCTTTTGCTTCCGTGATGAATCTCCACGATAAGGTCCAGGATGGTATCGACGGAGCTTTCAGCAAAGTCGGAAAAGACATCGTCAGAGGTGTTCACAGGATCGCTTCGACATACAAGAATTCCAGACGGGGCATCGGTATAGCCATACTCGTAACCGGCCTGCTTGCTGCCGGAATACTGGTGGTGTTCGACCTTAACACTGTCTACGAATACTCATATAACGGCAAAGTTCTCGGATACGTAAACAGCCAGGAAGAGGTCACAGATGTGCTGGATATCGCGGGCAGGCAGCTCACATACAACAGCAGCACTGAGGCGGATGTAAAGTTTGTCGCAAACCAGAATGTAACTTTCAACCCTGTAGACGGCAGAGGAAAGAGCACAGACGATTCGGATACGGTCGTCAACAAGCTGATTTACATGACAGATATAGAGACCGAGGCTTACGCAGTGTATGACGGAGACAAGATGGTTGCCATAGTGAAGGATCAGAACGACGCTGATTCGCTTCTGCTCCAGACAAAGGCCGATCTTTCCACTCCGGACAGAGGAATGGAGCTTGTATCTGCGGAATTCACCAACGAACTCTCAGTG
Organism: Mogibacterium sp.; assembly: GCA_017431685.1. Lineage (GTDB taxonomy): Bacteria > Bacillota > Clostridia > Peptostreptococcales > Anaerovoracaceae > Crickella. The sequence goes on along the minus strand of JAFRKO010000015.1, from coordinate 18,007 downwards.
AAGCCGGTCAACGTGCTTCTCGGAAGCGTGCAGAGCAATGTAGCCGCTCAGAAGCAGATGACCAGCGGCGGAGAAATGTATACATATCACATTATCGAGGAAGGCGAAACTATCGGATCCCTCGCGGCGGAATTCGGTGTTGAAGACTTCGATATATACGATGAGGAGAACAAGGAGCCGGTCACAGAGGTCGAACAGGGAGACAGAGTATGCGTCAGAAACCATGTGGATCCTGTAAGTGTAAAGATGGTCGAAAAAGGCAAGCTCAAGGAAGTCATCGAGTACAAGACCATCAAGAAGGAGTCCGATGAGTATTACAAAGGGGACTCTGTTCTGAAGCAGGACGGCCAGAACGGCATACAGATATTCGAGGGAGAGATCACCAAGGTCAGCGGCGAGGTCACTAAGAGAAAAGAGACAGCCGACCCGGTAATTCTTCAGAAAAAGAAAAACAAGATCATTATTGTCGGAACAGCTGAGAGGCCAAAGACTGCAGCGACCGGAACATTCATAGTACCGCTCGACAGTTATGTGATAACTTCCGAATGGGGCGGCAGATGGGGCCGTCTGCACGAAGGGATGGACCTTGCCGCACCGACGGGTACACCGATACATGCATCCGATGGCGGAAGGATCATCAAGGCAAACTTCTGGTCGGGTCACGGTCTGTGTGTAGAAGTAGATCACGGAAACGGTATTGTTACGAGATACTCCCACTGCAGCGCTGTGTTTGTAAGCATCGGAGACCTGGTTTACCAGGGACAGCATATAGCTAACGTAGGCAACACAGGACACAGTTTCGGAAGCCATTGTCACTTTGAGGTAAGGGTGAACGACGTTTCACAGAATCCTAGAAATTACATAAATCCATAGTCCGCACGGACAGGCGGAGGTCAGGAATTGGCAGAAAAATTCGATACACAATTTGATACAAAGCAGGTCAATTGGGGCGATGAGGAGATGCAGAAACGCATCGAGGAGAGGCGCAGAAGAAGCACCGGCAAGAGACGCAGGAAAAAACTGCTGACACTGGTGATCATTATCGCCGCCTTTGCCATGCTCGCTTCCATGTGCGGAAAGGACATTGTGAGACTCAAGGCGGAAAACCGCGCTCTTAAGAAGCAGCAGATTGCTCTCGAAAAACAGAGGGATGAGCTGAAGGAAGAGCTGAAAAATGCCAATAATCAGGAGTACATAAGGGAGCAGGCCAAAAAGCAGCTCAAGCTCCTGAATCCGGGCGAGATACTCTTTACTTTCGAAGCGGAAGAACCGGACAAAGAGGCTGAAGATGCCGATAAGTCTGATAAGTCCGAAAAGTCCGATAAGGACAAAAAAGGTGATTCCGATGAGTAAGAAACACACTCAGAGAGTCAGGTCGAAAAGACCGCAGAATCTCGCAGGAGTAAGACCGCACAAGAGTCTCGGTCAGAACTTTCTCATCGATGAAGAGGTGATCAGCACCATCGTCGAAGAAAGCGGCGTCACAGAGGATACCCTTGTGATCGAGATCGGACCGGGCACCGGCGCGCTGACACTCCCTCTCGCTGAGCGTGCGGGCAGAGTCATTGCCGTAGACCTCGACCCTGACATGATAGAAGGCCTTAAGGTCAAGACCTTCGGGATGGACAATGTGGAGCTGATCCACGGGGACATCCTGCAGCAGGATATCAGGGGGATAGCCGAAAAGAGCATGGCTGAGCACGGACTTTCCGAGCTTCGCATAATCGGCAATCTCCCCTACTACATAACTACACCGATAATCATGAAGCTGCTCGAGACTGATACCGGCGCAAAGAGCATCACAGTAATGATGCAGAAGGAAGTCGGCGACAGGATCGCTGCTGAGCCGGGCACCAGAGCTTCGGGCGCAATTACATATCCGGTACATTACTACTCCGAGGTCACAGAGATCATCGATGTGCCGAGGGAGTGCTTCTACCCTGTTCCGGGTGTTGATTCCGTTGTGCTGAGACTCGATCTCAGAGACAGACCGGGGGTCGAAGTAAAAAGTGAGGAGATGCTGATGCGCTGCGTGAAAGCTGGCTTTGCCATGAGGCGCAAGACCCTGCTGAACGCGCTCACATCTATGGGAGGATATGATAAAAAAACACTGTCAGACGCGCTCGAACGCGCGGGCATAGACCCGGGCCGCAGAGCTGAAAGCCTTACGCTCGAAGAGTTTGCGAGGCTTGCCGACAGTTTGCAGGAGGCATAACTTTGCAGGATAAGATTCGCAGGTTCCTTGCCGTGATCGCCGCTTTCTTCAGAAAGATCGGTCAGGGCATAGGAAAAGCATTCCTTAAGATTTTTCCAAGGAGGGCGTCAAAGTATTTTGACGCGGACCGCCACGAGGCTAAGTACATCGGACTCATGGCATTCAGCGCGCTCGCGATTTATATCTATATAGAGGAGTTCGCGAGGCTGACCACGGGTCTGACTGAGGGCGTCCACTGGGCGTTCACTCATCCGGTGGTCTTCCTCTACAACGCTTTTATCATCTTTGCGACCATGACCATCGCCCTGCTGTTCAGGAGGCGCAGGTTCGTGTGGCTCATGGTCTCGGTCGTCTGGCTCGGACTGGGCACAGCCAACGGCGTGATCCTTATGAACAGGATGACACCGTTCACTCTTTATGACTTTACCAACTTAACAGATGGACTCACCATCGCGACCACCTACTTTTCAAAGCTTCAGATAATACTGTTCCTCGTTGCCCTGACGCTTGGCGTCGCGGCTATCGTGCTGATATTCATCAGGAGCGAGAAGTGGAAAAACATCAGCTATAAAAAGAGTTTAGCGGTGATCCTGGTCGTGGCGGCGATTGCCGCGGGCGCGACAGTCGGGCTCAGCAAAGCCGGTCTTATAAGCTCATTCTTCGGAAACCTCAACTACTCGTACAGGGATTACGGAATGCCGTACTGCTTTATTTCCACCTCCGTGAACGCAGGCATTTCAAGGCCGAGAGGATATTCTGATGAGCTGATAGCCGGCATCCTCAAAGATAATACAAAAATGGGAACTAAGACCCTGCTCAAAGAGAAGGAAGACAGCACAGATCATCCGAATATAATCGTGCTGCAGATGGAATCCTTCACAGTGGCTCAGGACTACAGGAACATTAAAGTTTCAAAGGATCCGACGCCTGTATTCAACAGGCTTTATAAGAACTACACTTCGGGAAGCTTCGAGGTTCCGGCCTGCGGTGCCGGAACGGCCAACACCGAGTTCGAGGTACTCACAGGCATCAGTGCCAAGTTCTTCGGACCGGGCGAATATCCTTACAAAGGCAAGCTGCGCAAGAACGTGCTCGAGAGCATGGCATATGTGATGCGCTCACACGGATATAATACCGCTGCCCTTCACAATCACAGGGCGCTCTTCTACAACAGGAACGAAGTGTACGCAAATCTCGGGTTCAACACTTTCACGTCCGTTGAGTACATGAACAACGTGTCGTTTACGCCGACCAACTGGTGCAAAGACAAGGTGCTCACGGGAGAGATCATGGAGATCATGAAGTCGACTGACGAGAGGGACTTCCTGCACGTCATTTCGGTAGAGGGCCACGGCTCGTATCCGACGGAGCAGGTCTTCAAAAAACCTTACACCGAAGTCACGGCCGATGACGATTACACTAAGTGGAGATATGAGTACTATCTCAACGAATGCCACGAGATGGATACCTTCATCGGCAATCTGACAGAAGCGATCGAGAAAAGCGGAGAGCCGACCGTCATGATAATCTACGGCGACCACATCCCTGCTCTCGACGTAAAAGAAGAAAACTACAAGCAGAAGGATCTGTACACGACCCGCTATGTGATCTGGGACAACATCGGACTTCCTAAGCAGGACCGCGACATCCACTCGTATGAGAGCGGCGCGATTCTGCTTGCGGACGCAGGACTCAGCCACGAGGGAATCATCTTCGATTATCAGCAGTCGAACGATCCGAAAGACGACAAGACGTACCTGACCGACCAGGAAGCACTTGCCTACGACATGCTCTACGGCAAGCAGTACGCATACGGCGGCAAGGAGCCTTACGATCCGGTCGACATGAAGATGGGCCATAAGACCATCAAGATCAAAGACCTCATAAAGATCGGAGACAGGTACTACATAAGAGGAGACAACTTTACAGAGAGATCGATCATCAGCATAGACGGCAAGCAGCTGTCGACGGTATATCTGTCACCTACGCTGCTGGCTCTGAATGAGACCATCGACCCGAATGATGTCGACAAGCTTGAAGTCAGCCAGGTGGATAAGTCTAAAGAGACAATACTGACAACAGTCGGCGCAAATGAAGAGCTGTAGCAGATTCATGACCTCTGCCCGCCTGCTTCAGCGCCGGGGCTGCCATTTCGTTCAACCTTGCTTCGCGGGGAACGGCTCTGACGCTTTGCTTGCGAGGCTCGTTCCATCCGCTCACCTGCAGTCTATCCCCGGCATCCCTGGCGGCTCCTGCGCAACGCTCGCCCCGGCGCATGAGCCTGCTTAATCAAGCGGCTTCGCCGCAAACGATGCAGAGGCGCCTAAAAAAGGTCTTTAAAAATTTTTGATAAAATATGAGCATTTCTTTTCATATATTTATCAAATTTGAAAAAAACAACAGGGTTTTGTACAATTTTGAGCATTGAACTTGACAATAATCCTTGTAAAATACATTATCGTCAAGCAAATTTGCTCATTTTTCAGCAGATAATTATATAAATCGAAGAATTTGATAAACATATAAAATAAAAAAGCAAAATATTTATCAAAATTAAAAAAACTCCTAATTAAAGAAGGAAAACTATGAAAGAGACAATAGAGAAAAAGGATATTACGGAACTGGTAGAAGCTGCTGAAGCTGTAGAGGCTGCTGAAAAGACTGGCGAGGCTGTAGAGGCTGTGGAGGCTGCTGAAAAAGCTGTGGAGCCTGCAGAGGCAGAAGCCGTTGCTGATACTAAGGTGACAGCTGCTAAAGCTACAGAGGCTGAAGCCGTTGCTGATGCAGAGGTTACAGCTGCTGAAGCTACAGATGCAGAAGCTGGAGCGGCAGCTGAGGGAACTGAAGCCGCGGGCGCAGAGGCTCCGGCTCAGGAAAACGACGGAAAATATGATGTCGAAGGCATTCTGGAGCTGGCGGATGACGGCTTTGGATTCCTGAGATTCGACAACTTCCTGACTTCAAGCAAGGACATATATGTGTCGCCGACGCAGATCAGAAGATTCGGTCTCAGGACAGGCGACAAGATCCTCGGAATCGCGAGAAAGCCTAGAGGAACCGAGAAGTTCGGTGCCCTTCTGTATGTGAAGACAGTCAACGGGTTTGATCCGATGACTGCAAAGAGAAGGCCGTATTTCGACAACCTCACCCCTATTTTCGCTAACGAAAAGATCGTACTCGAGAATTCGAGCATCGACCTTTCGACGAGGGTAATGGATCTTGTGGCACCTATAGGCAGAGGCCAGAGAGGACTCATAGTTGCCCAGCCTAAAGCCGGTAAAACGGTGCTGCTCAAGAAGATAGCGGCTTCGGTTGAAGAAAAATACCCGGACATCGAGCTGATCGTGCTGCTCGTGGACGAAAGACCTGAAGAGGTCACCGACATGAAGAGGAGCCTGAAGCACTCTGAGGTCATCTACTCCACTTTCGATGAGGAGACGAAGCACCACGTAAAGGTGGCGCAGATGGTGATCGAGCGCGCGAAGCGCCTCGCGGAGTCAGGCAAAGATGTCATGATACTGCTGGATTCGATCACAAGGCTCGCCAGAGCCTACAATATGGAGGTGCCGTCGTCCGGAAGGACGCTCTCGGGCGGTCTCGACCCGGGTGCGCTGCACCCGCCGAAGAAGTTCTTCGGCACAGCGCGGAACCTCGAAGAAGGCGGCAGCGTGACCATACTGGCCACCGCGCTGGTCGAGACCGGATCGCGTATGGACGATGTCATCTACGAGGAGTTCAAGGGCACCGGCAATATGGAGCTCCATCTCGACAGACAGCTCAGCGAGCGCCGCATCTTCCCTGCCATCGACCTCTACAAATCGGGCACGAGGCGCGAAGACCTGCTGCTTACACAGGAAGAATATCAGGTCATGTACATGCTGCGCAGGGCAATGAGCTCGGGCAGCGTAATGGATGTGACCGAGGAGATCATAGACAACTTATCAAGTACGAAGTGCAACGCGGATTTCGTCAAATTCATGCTGAAAAAGCTGCACTATTAAGAATATGGCAAAGATAGATTACAATAAAATTTTCATAAAAGGCGCCTGCCCTACTTCTATTGGCGGGCAGGCTGTAATGGAAGGCGTCATGATGCAGGGCCCTGACAGGGTCGCTCTTGCAATGCGCCTGCCTTCAGGAGAGCTCTACCTCAAAACGAAGCTCAAGAAGAAACAGTCCCGCGCGGCGAAGATCCCTTTTATCAGGGGTATTGTTTCTTTTGTGAACGCACTCGTCGGGGGCATGGGCACACTTATGGAATCCGCCGACATCCTCGAGACTTACGCTCCTGAGGAATATGCCGAAGAGGAAGGAAAACTCGAGGCATGGATCAATAAAAAGTTCGGCGAGAAGGCAGCGTGGAACTTCCTGATGACCACTGCCCTGCTCTTTGCAGTCGTGGTGTCGGTCGTGTTCTTCATCATTCTGCCGACATGGGTCGTGAATTTCCTGGGCAGATGGATACAGAGCGCGATCGTGCTCAATCTCATAGAAGGCATACTCAGGATAGCTATGTTCGTCGCTTACGTCGCCGCGATACGGCGAATGGACGACATCAAAACGCTGTTCCAATATCACGGCGCGGAGCATAAATCGATACACTGCTTCGAAAATGACAGGGTGCTGTGCCCTGAGAACGCGGAAGAGTTCTATACGCTGCATCCGAGGTGCGGCACAAGTTTTCTGGTGTTCGTGCTCATCATCAGCCTGCTGCTCTTCAGTTTTTTAGGCTGGCCGAACCTGTGGCTCAGGATCCTTTCGAGGATACTTCTGATCCCTGTGATCGCATCCATCAGCTTCGAACTTCTGAGATGGGCCGGCAGGTCGAACGGCAAAGTTGTACGCATACTGAGCTGGCCGGGACTTCAGCTCCAGAGACTGACGACGGCGGAACCGAACAGGGATCAGCTTGAGGTTGCCCTGCTCTCGCTCAAGGCCGTGCTCGTGGATCCGGGTGTTCCTGAGATCAACAGCTTCGTTGACAAGGACGGCAATCCGGTAAGATCAAAGGCCGAGGAGAAGGAGATCGAGCAGGAGATGGAAGCCTGGGCGGCTGATGTCGAGGCTCATACCGAAGCCAACAAGAAGGCCGTAGCTGAGGCGATCGATGATTTCACAAGAATCGAAGAGCGTACGGTGTTCGAAGACCCGGCAAACGGCGCGAGCGATGATGAGATCATGAGCGCTATAAACTTCCTCGACGCGCTCGACAGCGATGGCTACACACTCGTTGCGACTGATGAGACAGACGGACGCACGCTCGTCAGAGCCATAGCAGACAGAGAAGCAATGGAGGCAAAGGCCAGAACGCTCGCGCGCAGATACACAAAAGACATAAAAACATATGAGAATGCCCTCAACTGGGGAAAGGCCGCGCTCAGCATGCTCCCGAACGGCAAGAATGAGGCAAGAATGATAATGTCGTACGCGACCGGCCTCGGTACTGCTGATCTGATCACGAGAGCCAAGGAGCTGATGAACGACGACGATTTCGAAGAGTTCCAGAAGCGCATCTACATGAGGATAGAGGGCGTGCCTCTTCAGTATATTGTCGGCACCCAGGAGTTTATGGGGCTGCTGTTCAGGGTCAACCCTTCGGTTCTCATACCGCGTCTCGACACTGAAGTGCTTGCGGAGAAAGTGATCGAAGAAATAGAAAGAAAGAACCTTCGCAATCCTGAGGTGCTCGATCTCTGCACAGGAAGCGGAGCTCTCGGAATCAGCATCGCCGCAAAGGTGCCGGACGCGATCGTGACAATGACCGATGCTTCCGAAGAGGCTCTCCAGACTGCCATGGGCAATGCGGGTCTGAACGGAGTGAACCGCCGCTGCATATTCCTGCTCGGCGATATGTTTGGAGCGGTCCCGGATGATAAGCATTATGACGTCATCGTCAGCAACCCGCCGTATATCCCGAGCGATGTCATCGAAACGCTCGATGTAGAAGTAAAGGACCATGAGCCGCGCATGGCACTCGACGGAGGCAGGGACGGACTCGACTTTTACAGGATAATCGCGGACAAGGCAAGCCTGTATCTCAAGACAGGCGGAGTGCTGGCTCTCGAAATAGGCGCTGAGCAGGCAGCAGATGTAAAGAAGCTGCTCATCAAGGCGAATACATACGAGGGCATCAGGGTGATACGCGATCTTGCTCAGCTAGACCGCGCAATAATAGCGACACGCAAATAAAAAGGAAAAGGGACAGAGAGTACTTCTAAGACAACTGATTTTCAGACCGGGAGGAAATCTATAAATGAACGGTTTTTTAGTGTTGTTTGCAGTCGCGCTCGCTGTAAGCTCGATAGGTTTCAAAAAGTACGTTTGGTTTATATCCATCGGCTACGGATTCTCCGTAGCGGCGATTGGCGCCGTGCTGATTTGCCTGTTTGGCAACAAAGCTGATACAGGACTCATCATCACCTGTGTTCTGTTTATACTTTATGGATGCAGGCTCGGCGGATATCTGACATACAGGGAAACTAAAAAAGCCTCATATAACAAGAAGATGAAGACTGAGATCAAGGACGGCAAAGGCATGTCTGTGGCCGCCAAATGCGGTATCTGGGTCTCGGCCGCCTTGCTGTACGCATGTGAGACTTCCCCTGTTCTGTTCAGGCTTGAAAACGGAAACGGTACTGACGGATGGATCATAGCCGGGATCATCATCATGGCGGCCGGACTCATTACTGAAACGAGCGGCGACGTGCAGAAAAGCCTGGCTAAGAGAGAAAGGCCGGGACGATTCGTAGATACCGGACTGTACAGGATCGTCAGATGCCCTAACTATCTGGGCGAGATGGTATTCTGGACAGGAGTTTTGCTTACGGGCATAGGTTCGAACTCAGGCGTGTGGCAGTGGGTCGCAGCCCTTACCGGTTACCTCGGTATCATTTACGTGATGTTCGGAGGAGCCCGCAGGCTTGAGATCAGACAGGACCGGGAATATAAGGACGATCCGGAATATTGGGCATATAAAAACAAGACACCTATCATGGTACCGTTCATCCCTTTATACAGCGTTGCAAAATATAAGTGGCTGGTTGCATGAGTAAAAAGATGACGGACACATCTACATCGGCGACTGGGTCAAATTCGGTCCGAATGTCACTATCGTGACTGCGGGGCACCCGGTGCTTCCGGAGCTCAGAAAAGATCCTGCGCTTCAGTTCAACAAAGACGTGCACATCGAAGAGGGCGTCTGGATCGGAGCCGGTGTGGTGGTGCTGCCGGGCGTGACCATTGGCAGGAACAGCGTCATAGGCGCCGGAAGTATAGTAACGAAAGATATACCTGAAAATGTTGTTGCTGTCGGCAATCCATGCAGAGTCATGAGACCGATCGGTGAAAAAGACAGAGAGACGTTTTTCAGAGATGAAAAGATAGATTGGGAGGAACTCAATGGCTAAGGTAATAGTTATAAACGGAAGCCCGAGGGCTGATCAGTGCACGGCGACCGCACTTGATGAGATGATAAAGACATTCCATGAAGAGGGCGTCGAGACCGAACTTATACACATCGGAAACAAGAGCATCAGAGGCTGCGCGGCATGCGGATACTGCTCGACACACAATGGCTGCGTATTCAATGACATAGTGAACGAGGTGAACGCCAAGCTCGAGAAGGCGGATGGCCTCGTTGTCGGAAGCCCTGTATATTACGGCTCACCGAACGGAACACTCATCTCCTTCCTTGACAGGCTGTTCTACAGCGCTCAGTACGACATGCACATGAAGGCCGGCGCTGCTGTAGTAAGCGCGAGACGCGGAGGCAACACAGCTTCGTTCGATGTGCTCAACAAGTACTTCAGCATAAGCGGTATGCCGATCGCGACATCCACTTACTGGAACCAGGTGCATGGATTCACGGCTGAAGACGTGAAAAAAGACGCCGAAGGACTCCAGGTAATGAGGAATCTCGCGCGCAACATGTCGTTCATGATCAAAGCCATCGCCGACGCGAAAGAAAAAAACGGACTGCCGAAGATGGAGCACGATTCATTCACGAGCTTCCCGGACGGCAAGTAATGCTTCTGCAGGACAAAAGCAGTATTGATAAGCGATAAGAGATATAAAGGAGGGACAGCAAATGTGTCTTTCAATGGTGTACAGGAATGAGGTCAGCGATGCAAATCTGCTGGCAAGAAATGTAGCGGACATCAGGGTGGACGGCGGAAAGATCATTTTCACCGATCTCATGGGTATCCGTACGACTTTCGATGGAACTCTCGAAAAGGTTGATCTGATGGACAACTACGTTATCGTAAAGGATCTTTGATCATATGCCTCTGCGCAACGCTCGCGTCAACATATGATCAAGGCTCACTAAGGAAGGAAAAAACATGTATTATAACGATTTTCAGGATATTAAACTTTCGGGTCTGGGACTCGGCTGCATGCGTCTGCCGTGCATCGACGGTGATGACTCCAGACCTGATCCGCAGGCTGTTCAGGAGATGGTCGACTACGCTATGGCGAACGGCATCAACTACTACGACACAGCTTGGGGCTATCATGCGGGAAACAGCGAGACCGTCGTCGGGGAAGCTCTGTCGAAATACGACAGGCGCAGCTACTATCTTGCAAGCAAGTTCCCGGGCTACGATCTTTCCAATTTCGGCAAGCACGAGGAGATATTCGAGAAGCAGCTCGAGAAGTGCAGGACTGACTATTTTGACTTCTATCTATACCACAATGTGTGCGAGCTGAATATCGACAAGTATCTGGACGACAGCACTGGCCTTACAGAGTTTCTCCTGAAGATGAAAGAGGAAGGCAAGATCCGCCACCTCGGTTTCTCCTGCCACGGCAGCCAGGAGACGATGCACCGCTTCATAATGAAGAACCACAGGCATATAGAGTTCTGCCAGATTCAGCTGAATTATCTGGATTTTGAGTTCCAGAACGCAAAGGACAAGGTCGAAGAGCTCAACAACATCGGCATTCCTATCTGGGTAATGGAACCGCTGCGCGGAGGCAAGCTCGCACAGTCGTGCCTCGGCGGAGAAAAGCTTCTCGCGAAGAGCAGTCCTGATTACACACCGGCAAACTGGGCGTTCGGATTTGTCCAGTCTGTACCGGGAGTCACCATGATACTTTCCGGAATGTCGAATTTTGAGCAGCTGAAGCAGAACATCGATTTCTTCAGTGAAAAGAAGGAGCTCAGCGACGACGAAATCGCGACCCTGCTGACAGCCGCACATTTCGACACTACAGGCAAGAATGCGGGCACAGTACCGTGCACTGCCTGCAGATACTGCACAACGAAGTGCCCTAAAGAGCTCAACATCCCGAGGCTGCTCGCGCTCTACAATGAGCACGCATACAGCGAAGGCGGATTCATTGCTCCTATGGCGCTCGCCGCGCTCGACGAGAGCAAGCTCCCGTCGGCATGTATCGGATGCGGAGCCTGCGCGGCAGTCTGTCCGCAGCAGATCGACATACCGGGCACCATGGCAAAGTTCGCAGCCTTATTAAAGTAAAGAATAAACAGTCCGGATGAGAACGTTCTCATCCGGACTGTTTTTATAAAATTCAAAAATACAATATGCACTTTATAAAATCTTGCCAATAACCCCGTGCTAGGGTTAATATTTTATCGAGAGGGAAACTGAATCCGGCATTATGGTGCCCCGTGGAAAACCTGCTTTGAGAGCACTTTACCGGAGCGGTCCTGAGAGGGATATTTTTTTATATTTAAAAACAAGAGGAGTTGTATATGAAAGACCTCAAGCATCTTTTGTATTTTGAAAACCTCCTGCAGAATGCAAACAACGAACTGATCGAACAGGCCAAAAAGGACGGCAAAATCTGCGCAGCGTTTACATGCGAGAACATACCGGAACCTCTTATGAACCTTGGCAACGCGTTCTCGGTTCGTCTTTTTGCGCCTAATACCGGCTCGCTCGACATCGCTACGTATTACATGACGAGCTTTCTGTGCGAGACGAGCAGGGCCCTGCTGGAGAGAGCTATCGAAGGGGGCTTCAATTTTGCGGACTGCCTGATCGCGGCGGACGGCTGCACAATGATGAACCGCGCCGCCGAGAATATGGAGCTGCTGCATACCATGGACGAGGGCAAGGATAAGTTCTTCTACCAGTTCATGGAGATACCTATGAAGGCGACCGAAAACGGCGTCGCGCTCCTGAAGCTTCAGAGCCAGAACCACATTCTGAAGCCACTGCACGACGCATATGGCATCGACATATCCGAAGAGGCCATGCTCAAAGCGGTCGAGGAGCACAATGAGGTCTGCAGACTCATCCGCGAGATCGGTGAATTCCGCAAAGAGGACGATCCACGCATCACAGGCTACGAGTTCCACGTGATCACGCTGGCAACATATCTCGCGCCGAAGTATCTGCTCATCGACAAGCTGAGAGAGACTCTCGAAGAAATCAGGACCAGGGAGCCTGATGGCAGGAAGTGGCGGGCGCGTGTGCTGGTGGTCGGTTCCGAGATCGACGATATCGGCATGATCAAGCTGATAGAAGAGTGCGGCACTTACGTATGCGCAGATAGATTCTGCTTCGGATCGTTCCCTGGCAGAGAACCGATCGAGATCGATCCTGATTCGGAAGACGACGTTCTTACGCAGATCTGCCGCCACTATACAATGGCGAGCCAGTGCCCGCGTACGATGAACATGGAGAAGGTCTACGGCCGTAAAAAATACGTCAACGACCTCGCGAAGGAGTACAAGGCGGACGGCATTATTTACGAGCAGGTCAAGTTCTGCGACCCGTGGGCTTACGAGCGCATGCTGGGATCGCACATGCTTAGAGAGGATTACGGATTCCCGGTGCTCTCCGTAGACAGACCGTACAACATCAACGCCGGCGCAGGCCAGATGCGTACTCGTGTACAGGCATTCATTGAAAGCATTGAGATAAAGAAACTGCAGGGAGGTGAGAAGTAATGGCATTCAAAACGGTCAAGAAGATCACTAACCCTAAAAAGAAAAAAGGCGACCAGACGCTGGGCAAGCTCTACCCTACCAACGGCAAGACCAAGGTCTTCGTCCGCCGTGAGTGGAGAGGCGTAAAGGACACGCTCTACGATTATTCGAGATGGCTCTACATCATGTCCATACTCGCGAGATTCATCTCGAAGCCTCGCAACATCAAGGCGATGTTCCGCTACAGATGGATGGCCAACTATCTGGCTGTTCCTTATATGATGGACAAGTTCACGCTCGGACTCAGAGACGAGCCGCTGCGCATTACGCACACTGCCATGAACTTCGTCATCTACGACGTAGCCAAGACGATGGACAACATCTTCAAGGGCGACAGACGCACAGGAAATAATAAGAAGTTCTCTGACACATGTGTGCTGACAGACGAGAACGCGATGACAGCGTTCATGATGGGATTCAAGGATACGACAGCTATCCTCAGAGAGGTCCCGACCATGTTTGTCGCCAACCTGCTGACTCAGAATTCGACTACACACTATCTCGACGTTGCGCAGGAGTTCGGTCTTCCGGGCGATGTCTGCCCGATGCCTGAAGCCGAGGCCGGCATCTCGATCGACGACGACTTCGCGGTACTCGGCTGCTGCGCCGTTCAGGTCAACACGACCTGCGACGGTTCACTCATGGGCAACGGCGTTATCGCTCACAGGCTCGAGCGCGAGTACGGCATCCCGACGTTCCAGCTGACCGCGCCGCTCCGCCACAAGGAGGATGACGTTCAGGAATACGCTGCCAACGACATGAAGGAGGCGGTTAAGTTCATCGAGGAGCACGCTCACGAGAAGTGGGACTGGAAGCGTTACTTCGAGAGCGCTGCCAGAGTAAACGACGCGACAAAACACCGCGCGTTCTGGCTCGACAACAACAGCACTGACTATCCGCAGTTCGTCGGATCGGTATTCTCGCTCTACAATGACACCAACTACATGGGCAACTGCGGCAGATCCCCGCTCTTCCCGCCAAAAGACAAGAAGATCAGCAAGCTCGTTGAGCAGGGCTACAAGAAAAAGACCATGATCTGCCCTGAGTACAGGCACAGATGTATCGTCTGGGGTGTACAGCCGCAGTACAACATCCACATGCTTTACTGGATGATGCATTGCTGGGGCGTTGTGCCTCTGACAGACATGCTTTCGATGGTCAATACCGACATGATCGCTGAAGAAGATACTCCTGAGAACAGAGAGAAGGCATGGTTCGACATGGCGTGGCTCAACGAGAACATGATCATGCGTAACCGTACTCACGGCGGATACAAAGTGCTCGTCGACGAGCTCTGGGAGTTCTGCGAGATCATGAACGCCGACATGGTAATGATGTGGGAGCACATGAGCTGCAAGGCTCTCGACGGTCTCCACGGAATGTTCGAGGAGCAGGGCCGCGAGAGAGGCATCCACGTCGTCTGGGTATGCCACGACCTCTGCGATCCGAGAGTCTACACAAGGCAGGCGATCCGAGACGAGTTCAGCCAGTACATGCGTACAGTGCTGCGCGAAGAACCGCTTGACCCGACTATTGAACATATTCCTGACGAAAACATGTGGTAGCAGACGCTTGCATCCTCGCTGTGAACGGAAAATACTTCGCGATCCTGAAAATATGGACTCGGTATTTCCGCCATACGAAGTCAGAAAACTGATAGCGGCGCCCCTTCGGGGCGCCTTTTTCTATGGAATTGCATCCCGTACAGGTTTAAAATATAGACATAATGGAAAGCAGACTTCTGAAAAAGCGAATACCGTCGGAACCGGACCTGACTGTTGGCTCCATAGTCGACAAGGTCCTTCTTTTTGCCATTCCGCTCATGCTGACGAGCATGCTGCAGCAGCTTTTCAATGCTACAGACGTAGCTGTGGTCGGCAAGTTTGCAAGCATGGAGGCGATGGCCGCTGTAGGCAGCAACACACCGATAGTTTCGCTGCTGGTCAACTTCTTCGTGGGGATCTCAGTTGGCTCGAACGTGCTGATCTCACATAACATCGGAGCAAGGGAGACCGAGAAGGCAAAGAGCGCGGTGCGGACCTCCATGGCGTTCGCACTGCTGGCGGGCGTATTCGTTGCAGTGCTCGGCAATATAATAGCCGTTCCAATCATAGACCTTCTGGGTGTGCCGACTGAGGTCAGGGACTATTCAGTCACCTATCTGCGCATCTACTTCAGCGGCGTGCCGTTTATTATGCTATACAACTTTGAGGCCGCCATTTTCAGGAGCAACGGCAATACGCGGACTCCGCTCATCTGCCTTACGATCGGCGGAGTCTTTAACGTGGCGGCCAACCTGTTTTTCGTTCTGGTGCTGGGAATGGATGTCGACGGAGTCGCAATAGCGACTGTGCTCGCGAACGTTATAAGTTCAATGATACTGCTGCATTTTCTGAGAGCTGAAGACAGTGTCATACATGTCAACGTGGCAAAGATCCGGCTCGACAGGGACGACCTCATAACGATACTGAAGATCGGCATGCCGGCCGGCCTTCAGAGCGCAGTCTTCTCCATTTCAAATATCTGCATCCAGTCCGCTATTAACAGCCTCGGCGCCGACTACATGGCCGCTTCATCAGCAGCGTTTAATATAGAGATATTCGCCTTCTTTGTGGTAAATGCATTCACCCAGACGCTGGTGACTTTTGTAGGTCAGAACTACGGTGCCGGCAAGTACGCGCGCTGCAGGGAAGTCGTCCGCAAGACTCTTATCGTCAGCTGGACCTTCACTATGGTGCTCTCCGCGCTGCTTCTTGTATTCGCAAGACCACTGCTTGGCCTGTTCACAAACGAGCCGCAGGTAATTGAAGCCGGTCTGCTGAGGATCAGACTTCTTCTTTACGCCGAAACACTGAACGTACTGATGGACAATCTGTCAGGCGCCATGAGGGGCCTTGGAAAATCGCTGGTCCCTGCCCTAACGACTCTTATCTGTGTCTGCGGTGTGCGTATCATATGGGTATTTACAGGCTTTCAGATCTACCATACCTGGCTGTCTGTAATGATAGTCTTCCCTGTGAGCTGGGCTGTCAATGCGACCTTCATAGTCATCGGATACATCCGCACACGCAACCGCATGCTGCCGGCAAAGTGACTGTAATACAGAAAACTATTCAATAATATTCAATGAAATGAAAACAGGCGCTCTCATGAGAGCGCCTGCCGTATATGTGATCTTATTTATACAGTTCCTGAAGTTCGTATCTTTTCAGCTTTCCGGTAACGGTACGCGGGAGATGTTCCGACGTCATTATGATATCGCTTATCTGACGTGAATGCGGGATGCTCCTGTTGAATCTGTCGACTTCCTTTACAAGCTTTTTCTTTATATCGGCTGCAATAACAGGATCCTTAGGGCATGAACCGGCTACCAGAACAGCTTCTCCATCCCTCAGGATCACCCCCAGGTCAGGAAGGCTGCAAATCTGCTCAAGGGCTTCTTCATATTCCGGACAGAAGATCTTATCTCCGTCAGAAAGAACCAGCACGTCATTTTTGCGGCCTTTCAGATGAAGTCTGCCCTTTTCATCAAACCATCCGAGGTCACCGGTATAGAAGCGTCCGTCCTCAAACATAGGCTCTCTGCCCAGATAGCCCTGCATCATACAAGGTGTTGCAACGGAGATCTCACCGTCTTCTTCTATGCGAATGTCTGCGCCCGGGCACGGATACATGGCTTCAGGCTCGTCGAGATCCTGGCTGATCGCGATGCCGCTCGATGTTTCCGTAAGTCCATAACCGAAATATACATCGATTCCCTTTTCTCTCAGACGTTCGGTCAGGAACTTCGGGCACGGAGCACCGCCGATCAGAACGACACGGAGCTCAGGATTCAAAGCATCTTTATTGAGCATATCGGCGATCTGCGAAGGAACAGCCGGGATAATTGTAGGCCTGAAAAACAGAGCGTCTCCGGTAAAACGGTGAACATCCCTGCCGAGAGCTACCGTTGCGCCATATGCGAGACCCCACAACATGGAGCATACGAATCCATATGCGTGTGACAGAGACAGGTTGGACAGAATCACATCGTCCTTACCGCAAGCGAGCATGCTCTGGCCGCTCCATGCGCTGGTGCACAGCGATCCGGACGTGAGTCTTACTATCTTTGAGCTGCTTGTGGTGCCCGATGTAAAGAAAAGAAGCTCTCCTTCTCCGCCTCTGCCTCTTAAGCGTCCAAACTCGTCGCGCTGCTTTTCGCGAGCCTGCCTCGCGGCTTCAGCAGCTGTTGCGGCGAACTCGTTAAAGCCTTCCGGAACACGCGGATCGGCGATGATAACATCGCACCCTGCTAACACGTGGGCGAAGATGTCTACGAGTGAATCTACGGTCTGCTCGTATCTGACGACTTCGACAGTGCTGCATTCAGCTTTCACATGGAAGGATTCAGAGATGATCATTTCTGCGAAATCCCTGTAAAATACCTCGTAGGTATCACCGGCCATGTCGCCGCAGCGTATCGCAATGCTGTCACGTGTCAGGAAGTCGTTTACAAGCTCTTCGAAGGATGAATACTTTCTGTATATGCTATACATAGTCGATACCCTCTTATATAACTTGTTATGAAATAGGCTTTCTATGATTATAAAACAAACGCGGCTGAGCCTCTATCAGAATATGCTGTAAATGGCTGAATTACGGCATTTTGTGCAAATTGTCAACTTTGGAGTGGGTCAAATAAAAAACCGGGCTGCTGCCCAATGTCATTAAGTTAATGGCAAAAAGAATCAACTGGGAACTGCAGAATATGTGGATCCCAGTTTTTCATTGCGCGAATATCGATTTTGAAGCCGCGGTGGAGTGAGACGATTGATTTAATGGGACCGACAAGTAGT
>JAFRKO010000003.1 GCA_017431685.1 Mogibacterium sp. | reverse complement strand
TAGGGCCACGATTTCGCTATTGCTTCTTCTCGCCTGCACCTCACGGTACAAACCTTGCAAGTCGCTATGGGGTTCGTCGGCAACTACGCCCCTTGTGGACTTTCACCACAGACTGACGGCATGCCCGTCATACAGCAAAAGAGCCGTTCATTGAACGGCTCTCGGATGGCGGAGAGAGAGGGATTTGAAGATTTCAGCAAGTCTGGAAACGTTGAAAAATCAAGGAAGGAGTGACGTCCCTCTTCCAGTGTATCCAGAAGTGTATCCAAATGATACCCGGCGGTGGCAAATAGATACCAAATAAAACAAGTCCACAGGCAGCTGTCGATCATCAATTCAGCCTATAAATGCATTTATACAGGCCTGCAGACGAATAACAAGCAAATCCAGGCCTGGTTTTTAATATCAGGGCTTGCAAATTCACCTGAAAAGAGGTTGTCACATTTTGGTTAAATGCGGCAGCCTCTTATTCTTTACTATTTGCACCTTCTGCAGGCTTTCATCTCGTCTGCCAGCTTAGACGCCAGCTCTTCATTGAAGCTTCCCGGCAGTGATCTCCATTGCCAGTTACCTGCAGGCACCGATGGCGTATTCATTCTTGACTCTGTTCCAAGTCCCAGAATATCCTGCGCCTGCACGACTGTAAGCCCGGCATCAGACTTCCATATGGACCTCATCATATCCCAGTTGTAGTTATCAGGATCATTAAGCCCAAGGTATCTGATGGCTTCAGCGGTATCCTCACGATCTGCAGTCATTATCCAGCCGATTGCAGGTTCATTATCATGGGTTCCGAGATATGCAACACAGTTCTCATAATAGTTTTCCGGCAAATACAGACTGCCCTGAGGGTCTCTCTTGTCGAAGGCCATCTCGAGTACCTTCATGCCGGGATATCCTGTTTCCTTCAGCAGCTCAGCTACATCAGGAGTTACAAATCCAAGGTCCTCGGCAATGATATCTTTTTTACCGATCGCAGACTCTACCGTCCTGAAGAAATCTATCCCGGGCCCTTTGCGCCAGCACCCCTTGCTCGCATCATCTGCACCATATGGGATCGCATAATAGGATTCAAACCCTCTGAAGTGATCTATCCTCAGTACATGATAGATCCCGGTCAGATATTCTATTCTCCGGTTCCACCAGGAATAGCCGTCTTTTTTCATGCCTTCCCAGTCAAAGAGAGGATTGCCCCACATCTGGCCTTTATCCGAGAAACCATCCGGCGGGCAGCCTGAGACCTCGACAGGCCTCCGCTCTCCGTCCAGTTGGAACATCTCAGGGTGCGCCCAGACATCAGCGCTGTCCATGGATACATAAATAGGCATGTCACCTATAATTCTTATACCCTTCTGCTCAGCATAAGTTCTCAGAGTCTTCCACTGTCTGAAGAACATGTACTGTATGGCCTTCCATTCGCTGATTGCAGAACCGTATTCAAATGAAAACCGGGCAAGCAGCTCTTCGTCATGGTTTCTGTAAGGATCATCCCAGTCGGTCCACGAGACGCCTCCAAAACTCTGTTTGACTGACATGAACAGAGCGTACTCATCAAGCCAGAAGGCATTCTCTGAACAGAATCTGCGAAAAGACTCAGGCTCATCGGCCAGCAGCCTCTCTGCCGCAAGCCGCAGAACACCATATCTGTTCTCGTTCAGTTTGCCGTAGTCTACCCTGGCAGGGTCGCTTCCCCAGTCGAGAGCTTCATATTCCCCGGGTTCAAGCAGTCCTTCTGCCGCCAGCTCGTCAAGGTCGATAAAGTAAGGATTACCGGCAAATGATGAGAAGGACTGATACGGTGAGTCTCCGTACCCAGTAGGACATACAGGAAGTATCTGCCAGTAGCTCTGACCTGCAGCAGCAAGAAAGTCAATGAACTCTCTTGCTGCTCTTCCCAGAGTCCCTATCCCATGCGGGGATGCCAGTGATGATATGTGTAAAAGAACTCCGCTTTTTCTCAAATCATCTACCTTCTTTCGATTATATTAGTGGCAGACAGCCAGCTCTGTCTCTTTGTCGAAGACATGTACTTTGTCCGGATCGACCGCAAGGCTGATGGTCTCATCCGCCTTCTTGGCATATCTTGCAGGAACTCTCGTGATCATCTTCTGACCGGCATAGTTGATGTACAGATATGATTCTGATCCCATCATCTCATCAAGGTCAATATATGCATCAATAACATTGCCCTCAGAGAAGAACTGTTTCTCAGCATGGAAGTCTTCAGGTCTGATACCAACTACGACTGTTTTGCCGACATATGGCTCAAGTTCCTTCTTGTCTGAGTGGATCCTTGCTTCGCCGAAGCAGAGCGAGAAGCCATCTCCTGCCTTCTCGACTGTTGCATCGATGAAGTTCATCTGAGGCGATCCGATAAATCCTGCCACGAAGAGATTGTCAGGATAATCATACAGATTCTGCGGTGTGTCATACTGCTGTATAATACCGTCCTTCATGACACATATCCTGTCTCCCATTGTCATGGCTTCAGTCTGGTCATGAGTTACATATACAAATGTAGTTCCCAGCTGCTTGTGCAGTTTGCTGATCTGGCTCCTCATCTCTGTTCTGAGCTTGGCATCGAGATTTGAGAGCGGCTCATCGAGGAGGAATACCTCAGGATTTCTTACCATAGCTCTTCCGAGCGCTACTCTCTGGCGCTGTCCTCCGGAGAGAGCCTTAGGCTTTCTTTCAAGATAAGGCTCCAGACCGAGAATTGATGCAGCCTCTCTGACCTTGCGGTCGATCTCATCCTTAGGTGTCTTGGCAAGTTCCAGAGCAAAAGCCATATTCTTGTATACACTCATATGCGGATAGAGCGCATAACTCTGGAATACCATTGCAATATTTCTTGATTTAGGCGGGACTTTGTTCATCAGCTTGTCACCGATGTACAGCTCACCATCCGATACTGATTCAAGGCCTGCGATCATACGAAGCGTCGTTGATTTACCGCAGCCTGACGGTCCGACAAGTACTACGAATTCCTTGTCTTTGATCTCAAGGTTGAGATCCGGAACAACCGTAACCCCGTTATCATATGTCTTAACGACATGCCTGAAGCTTATTCCGGCCATATCGATTATCTCCTTCCGTCTATTTCATGACTAGCTGTTCTATTACCATCATGGATATCTCAGATCTGCCTGATGCTGTTCCCCGGGATCAGTATGAACGGGATCACCTCGTGCACAGCGCTTCCGCCTCTTATCATATCGATCAGTATTTCGATACTTCTGGCAGCAATTGCCTCCCTGTTCTGTCTGATCGTTGTCAGCCTCGGAGTTACATAATCTGCAAGATCTATCCCGTCAAATCCTACTATCGACAGGTCTTCAGGAATACGGATTCCTCTGTCAGCAGCAGCTCTTATGGCTCCTATGGCTGTTACATCACTCATAGAATATATTGCAGTGACATCCGGCATCTTGCGAAACAGCTTACCTGCAGCGCTGTATCCTCCTTCAAGACCGAAGTGGCTCTTCTCATACTGCCTGAACTCATCGAATTCAATGCCATTTCTGGCGAATGCTCTCCTGCAGCCGAAAAGCCGTTCCTTGGATGCTGTTGATGTCTCCGGATTGCCGCCGATAACGCCGATTTTGGTATGTCCATGCTCAACAAGCATGTCGATGATGTGTTCTGCGGCGCGCCGGTCATCAGTCGTGACACTAGACAGATTTTCAAAGCCCAGCTCCGATCCATCGATTGTGACAAGTACGCATGGAACATTAATTCCCGCAAAGCCGCTCCTGAAGAACTTCAGATTCGCACCAAGGAAGAGAATTCCCTCAGGCTTCCTTTCCATGCAGATACGCTGTGCAAAGTCTACCTCATTATCGTCCTCATTGAGATAGAATACATCGCATTCGTATTCGAACTCATCCAGTTTTCTCTGGAAGAGTTCTGTCAAAGCGTTGAACAGCATATTCTGAGTTCCTTTGAGTAGAACCGCTATACCTCTTGTCCCACGCTGCTTGAGCAGCTTCGCATTGCCGTTCAGCTGGAAATTGTATTTATCAACCACGGCCATGATCTGCGTTCTTGCTTTGTCAGATACATTCTTGTGTCCGTTCAGGACTCTCGATACTGTACCCACCGAATATCCGGATTCTCTCGCTATATCCTTGATAGTAATCATTTTCTCTACCTGCCTGCAGTTCTATCCCTTGACAGCTCCGGCCGCAACTCCCTTGATGATCTGCTTCTGCCCGAGCAAATATACTATGATAATAGGAATTATTGTCATCATGATGCTCGCCATCATTGGTCCCATCTCAACTTTACCATAGCTGCCTCTGAAATATTGTATCAGCATAGGAATCGTCTTATATTTCTTGATGTCAAGAACGAGTACAGGCAGGAGGTAGTCATTCCATACCCACATTGCTTCGAGAATGCCTACCGATACCAGTGTCGGCTTGAGGATCGGGAATACAACGAGGAAGAACGTCTGTATAGGATTGCAGCCGTCTATCATCGAGGCTTCTTCTATCTCCAGCGGGATAGATTTCATGAAGCCCGCGAACATGAATACCGCAAGTCCCGCACCGAAGCCGAGATAAATAATCCAGATGTTCCATGGTTTATTCAGGTCAAGGCTGTCAGCTGTCTGGGAAAGTGTGAACATTACCATCTGGAACGGTACTACCATCGAGAATACGAACAGATAGTAAAGTGCACTTGTGAACTTGTTCTTAACTCTTGTGATATACCATGCACACATCGAGCAGCAGACCAGGATAGCAATTACTGATGTTATCGTGATCAGTACGCTGTATCCGAGGCTTCTCGCAAAGCCCTGCGCACCGAGTGCATTGATGTAGTTAGTGAATCCTGCAAAAGTCTCTGATGTCGGAAGATTGAATATATCCGATGTTCCGATAGCGCGCTCTTCCTTGAGAGAGTTGATCAGTATCATGAATATCGGATACAGATATGCTACAGCCAGGATAGAGAGCAGGATGACCCATATATGGTCTGATAATCTGGTTTTCTTTTCCATCATGCCTGTACCTCCCTCGAACGTGTAGCTCTAAGCTGTATCATAGAAATTACTATTACCAGAATGCAGAACAGAACTGCCTTACTCTGTCCATATCCCTTCCACTGCATGCCTGCACGGGCGTAGAAGGTATTGTAGATATTGAGAGCCAGCATTTCTGTTGAATGCTTAGGAGCACCTGCTGTCAATGCTAAGTTCTGGTCGAACAGCTTGAAAGAATTAGTCAGTGTAAGGAATACACAGATAGTGATTGAAGGCATGATCATCGGCAGTTTGACCCTGAAGAAGGTTTTAGCCGGGGATGCGCCATCAATCGCTGCAGCTTCCAGTATATCGTCTGGAACGTTCTGAAGTCCCGCAATATATATGATCATCATGTATCCTATCTGCTGCCAGCACATGAGGATGATCAGTCCCCAGTAGCCTGCTGTCGAGTTGAGAGCCAGCAGAGGCTTTCCTACATTTGACAGTATACAGTTGATGAGTATCTGCCAGATGTAGCCGAGTACGATACCGCCGATCAGATTCGGCATGAAGAATATCGTACGGAAAACATTCGTCCCCCTCAGTTTTCGTGTCAGCAGCAGGGCAAGCCCAAGGCCGCCGACATTGATAAGAATGATTGAGACAACCGCAAAGCTTACAGTAAATACGAATGAGTGCCTGAAGGCTTCATCTGTAAGCGCATATTTGAAGTTGTCAAGGCCGGTCCATTTGGCATTGCTGACTGTTGTGAACCTGCAGAAAGACAGATACAGTCCTTCAATGAATGGGATCACAAAGCCTATGACAAATGCTGCGGTTGTCGGGATGACGAATATCGGAGCGTACTTTCTAAGTGCTTTGTCCATTGTTCACCTCATCCTGTAAGGAGAAGAGGCAGACAGATTAACTGTCTGCCTCTTCAGTTGCTTAGGTTTATTTAGGATAATTATTTGTTGATGCTATTTAAAGGATACTATTAGCCCTCGTTAGCGAGTGCATACTCTGAAGCCCATCCATCTACGAATGCAGCCTTAACAGCATCCCAGTTAGCATCTGTCTGGTCTGCAGCATATGCTGTCAGAGCTTCGCCAAGTCCATTCTTCCACTCTTCTGAAGGCATTGTTGTGAAGTTCCAGGATACTGGTGTCAAACCGGCCTCTGTGTTGGCAACATCCTGCTTAACAAATCCATTGCTGGACTCAACAGCAGCCTTGAAAGGAATTGTGAATCCCATCTCGTTAGCCATTGCTTCTGTTCCTCTCTCGGAAGTTACGCACCAGTTCATGAAATCAAGAGTAGCCTGAATGTCTGCTTCGCTTGCATTTGAGTTTACACACCAGAAGTTCTCTGTACCTGTGCAGAGACCCTGATTTGCCTCATCTCCTGCTCCGATGTAGATAGGGATCATTGTAACGTCATCCTCAGCAAGGAGTCCGTCGCCTACAACTCCGCCCCACTCCCAGGAACCATTCTGATAGAATACAGCTTCTCCGGAAGTGAATTCATTTCTGGCGTCATCGCCGGTCTTATTAGCAAGTTCCTTAGGATCGCATGTGCTGTTGTTAATGTAGAGATCCCAGATTGCCTTGTAATTATCAAGATAAGTTCCCTTGATAGCATCAGTGGACTCAATTCCGTCATCCTGATACTCGAAATAGATCGGGAGGTTAGCAAGGTGGGTCTTGAATCTCCAGTCTGAAGATCCATCCATGCCTGCTGATGTGAATGCGGAGAATCCGAGTTCATCGCTTCTTGCTGTGATGTCCTCTGCAACTTTCTTGAGGTCGTCGAAAGACTTGATATCATCTACAGTGTAGCCTGCCTTCTCAAGAAGAGCCTTGTTTGTGATAATTCCGTATGACTCGATTACATATGCAATTCCGTCAACCTTGTCACCGTCCTTGAGCGCATATGCATCGCTTGTCAGCTGTCCGTATACATCCGTACCTGAGAGGTCGTAGCAGCTGTCTTTCCAATTTGCAAGACCAACAGGTCCGTTTACCTGGAACAGTGTAGGAGCATCGTCCTTGCCCATTTCAGACATGAGTGTTGTCTCATACTCACCGGATGCTGCTGTCACTACTGTTACAGGAACGCCAGTCTCTTCTGTATACTCTGCAGCAAGAGTCTGCCACTGCTCATCCTGCTCAGGCTTGAAGTTCAGGTAATAAACCTTGCCGGTCTCATCTGAAGCTTCCTCACCGCTGCCGCCTCCGCAGGATGCGAACATCATGCATGTCATTGCAGCAATAAGAGCCAAAACAAATAACTTTTTCTTCATGACTATTCCTCCTAGAATAAATCCAACCAGTAATTAATCTGCGGGATAATTGAATCGTTTCCAAATTAAGGTTATCCCTTCTGTGTTTAAATTTAATAAAAACAGTCGGGAAATGCAAGCGTTTTTTGCGATTTTTTCTGGATTTATTGTCCTAATCCAGGGACGATCGGTATTTTGAGAATGTAAGTCATTGCTGTTTTTGGAAACGATTACACAGTGTTGTTTCATCTAATATCCGTCCGGCAGTCTGCCAATGATAATCCTGGACACAAAAAAAGAGAGCCGTTCATAGAACGACTCTCGAAACGGCTCGTATGCCGCATATATGGCGGAGAGAGAGGGATTTGAAGATTTCAGCAAGTCTGGAAACAATGAAATTTCAAGGAAGGAGTGACGTCCCTCATCCAGTGTATCCAGAACTGTATCCAAAGAATTCCAAACCTTTTTTCTCTATTTATTATTACATCAACATTGCACTATTTTTACAATACCATTTTGATTATCTTCAAATGCATGCAAGTCTCCAAGAGTTCTGTTCCGATTATGTGAAATAAGCCTTGATGCCATATACACTACCTGTTTTGGGCATCTTCTGCAGAAATCGAAGTCTATTACATTACAATTATTATGTGTGTTTGGGAACTCTCTTATACCCTCTGGATTCGCATATTTGAAAGAATAAATTGATTGATCATCATCTCCAATAGCAGTTAAGTATCCATTTTCAGACAGCTGATCAATCACTTTCTGCTCTGCTTTGTTTAAATCTTGATACTCATCCACAATGCTTATGGAGAGAAAACGCCTTATTCTGGATCAATCACTCAGTCTGCTTAATAGAACAGAATCTTCATATTCAACTTCTATATAACTTCTTTTTGAACAAGAAGTAAACGCGAAGCGCCCTCAACCGAGAGCGCTTTTCTTCCCACAAAAGTTTCTGCCTTTTATATTTTTGCATATTTTTCTGAGTGCTGTTATTTCATGTTATCAGAGCTTGGAACAATTGCAATTGCTGCGTTACAGCTATACGAGATAACATCTGACGGCACCCTGTATCACCTTATAAAAAGGCAACTGGCGGGCAGGGTGTCCAGGGTTCGAGCCCCTGATCATCCACCACAGGCCTCCGAGAAATCGGAGGTTTTTCTTTTTCGGAATGTTGAAATATCAGCATTTCGAGAGTGGTACCAACTGATTCGCTCTATAGATAGGGTGTCCTTAGAAGTGTTACACTTCAGCAAAAAGTGTTACAGTCCCGGCGGCGCTATGACCGCCGGGATTTTTGCTTTTATGCCAGTGCTTTTTCGAGAAGCTGCTTCTTCTCTGCATCCGGTGTCCGGTCGTAACAGTAGTTGAAATAGGTAGTCCTTTCATCTGCATGACCTGCATATGATCGAACTGTATTGATATTAATCCCTGCATCGATCAATGACGAAATATAAGTCTTCCTTGAGCTGTGCGATGGTCTGTACAGGATTCCCACGCTTTTGCAGTATTTCTTCAGGAGGGCATTTACCTCACGATATTCCAAAGGTTTTTCCGTGATAGAGAAAATATACTCACTTTGGCAGTCGTGCTCTTCCTGATATCTCCGCGCTATCTCCACAAGCTCCAGAGCGCCATCCGTAAGAATGACCTCCCTATCCTCATGGCTCTTTGTGTGTTCCACGACCTTATCAGTATCCTTCTGCAGCATTCTGCTAACACTCAGGATCCCATTCTCAATATCAGTGAACTTCAGAGCACACAGCTCCCCTATTCTTACTCCGGTAAAGAACTGGAACATCAATGCCAGAGGTGCTAGCCTGTACACCAGCCTGGTGCTGAACTCGAAATCGTTCCATGCCTTCTGGAAAAGAATAATTACCTCATCCTTGGAATACACCTGCGTGCAGTCCTTCTTCTTGCGGAGCTTACGGAACATCCTCCGGCCATCGACATTGACCTTCCGGAATTGATTGTCATCAATGATCTCAAGATCTACCGCATAATCCAAACACTGTCTCATGATCAAGGACATGTTGTAATACTGTGTCTTGGTCATGTCATGTTCTCTGATAAGAGAATGCGCCCATTCATCCAGTTCGATCTTTTTCAGATCACGGATAGGTTTGTCCACTATGGAAGAATTCTCATAGAACCTATTCCACTCTGACTCTATCCTCGGGATATATGTCTCGGCGTTATGGAGTGCCTTGTACTTCAACCATCTCGGATAGAGTTCGCGGAGAGTCATTCTGATTCTTGTAAGTCTCTCATCAGTCCTGAGGTAATACTCTACAATAGCATCCTCCAGCTTTTCCTTCGTAGACTTTACTATTTGTCTTCGCCCTGTTTTTGCAGTTTCGTCTTTCACCCTTGTTCTCCACCTGCCGTCGTTACCCTGGCTGATGGAAAATGGATGATTATCTAATATTTTCTTCCTTTCTATGTCTACCATCATTTCTCTGACGCCGTCCAAGTCAATACTACCATCGGCGTTACGATACTGTAAACAATCGTCCGGGGACTTTGTGATGAATTCCAGAACTTCTGCATCAGCAGGTCTCAATGCAAGTCTTAGCGTGTCGGTCGTGACAGCTGTGACAGCTTTAGTCGGCGCGCTCGTCAATACTGTCACCGCCGTCACAGTTGTCACAGAGTTCGAAGGATAGCATTCTTCCCTCAGCATGTGTTCTGCTGTATTTGTATACTATTCCTTCATCTAGCAGGAGACTGCTCTTATACTGGTTGACATACAACCGCAGATGAAGATACAGGAGAACCATCACAGCAGAAGTAATCTATTACCTCGTTCGTAAGTGATCCGCCATGCATATTTAGAATGAAATGGATCAACGTACAAAAGGTCAGCTTTCTTTTTCTGGTAAAATCCCG
>JAFRKO010000056.1 GCA_017431685.1 Mogibacterium sp. | reverse complement strand
AAGGCTGCACTCTCAGCCACTTGCGGTGACAATAGCGAGGAGGATCCACCTGTTCCCATCCCGAACACAGTAGTTAAGCTCCTTAGCGCCGATGATACTTGGGGGGTGACCCTCTGGGAAATTAGGACGTCGCCGCTTTTTCTTTAGGCCCCATGGTCAAGCGGTTAAGACATCGCCCTTTCACGGCGGTAACCCGGGTTCGAGTCCCGGTGGGGTCACCATTAGGAAGGGAATCTCAGGATTCCCTTTTGTTGTATATGCGGACGTGGTGGAACTGGCAGACACGCAAGATTTAGGTTCTTGTGCTCAGGCGTGAAGGTTCGAGTCCTTTCGTCCGCACCATAATAGTCTTCTTTGCAGCTAAGCAGAGAGGACTGTTTTTTTATGCCGTTAAAAATGACTGTTTTTACACGATTTCCGTCATTTTTTCAACGGTGATATCTGTACAGTTTTTTGAATGTGATTCCCGTATAGTTATGGTCACGGGAGGTCAGTATGAGGCTCGGTATCATGATCAGGGATACTGAATACAGGGACGCATTGGTGCAAAAACTATCATCATACGATAATGATATATTTGTTAACGTAATTACAGACAATATAAAAGATGCATCAGGAAGCGTGATCCTTACAGATGTTCAGCCTTCAGAGCTTGAAAGCAGTGTTCTTACAGTTCTGAAACCTAGAACTGTTTTTATTACAGCTTCAGAAAACATAAAAATGGCTGACTGTAATTCTGTTTTCAAGTTCAGCAGCATTCCGGAAATGATATCTGAACTGTCACTGGTGTACAACCGCTGGCATGGTCGCGGCCCGGGTATTGACCACACTGCCAGACTCATAACTGTCTGCTGTGAGTCGGACTCATATTCGTATGAACGATGCAGAGCTCTTGCAGGACAGATCATCTATTCTCATGGAGGAAGTGTGCTTATTCTTCCGCTTTCATACATAAACGACTATGGAGTGAATGAAAAGTTACGAAGCAACAGCCTCTCCAGACTGCTGTACTCAATAAAATGCGGCAGAAAATACGACCTTGAAGGAGTCACATATACAGACAGCTACGGAGTATCATCGCTGCTTCTGAGCAAAGGTAGAAATCCGGTCGCAAATCTCGATGAAGATGAATTGAGCACTCTGATTTTCGGGCTTTCCAGAAAATACGAAACAATAATCGCCGATGCGGCCAGCTGCTTCAGACAGGAGAACATAACACTTATGAAGAGTTCAGAAAACATAGTTTTCTTTGAAAGAGGCAGGAGAATAACTGGAATTGAAGAAATACTGGGAGGGGACTCATTGGAAAAGCTTATTCGGGTAAAGATTACAGACGGTACTGAAGACGTGATAGCGATGGATGACTGTCTTAAAAAGATATTCGGGACGGACAGCAATGAAAGCATCAAAGGCAGAAACAGTAAGGAAATACGGGACTGAAATAGACAGAATCGTCAGAACGGTAAGGAAATGGATAACGGAAAATGACAATCCGCCATCAAACGAGGAGATACTCTCAAGGTGTGAGGACGAGTTCTTCGGATCAGAGATTTCACTGAATACCAGTTCACATGAGACTGTAATGATAATAGACAGCCTTCGAAAAAGACTGGAAGGAAGATACGGAATACTGACAGGTTTGCTTGATGATTCAAATATAAACGAAATCATGGTGAACGGACCGGACAGGATATACGTTGAAAGAGAAAAAACGCTGATGAGAGTAGATGATGCTTTTACTTCATGCGAGGAGCTCGAAGAGATGATAAGGATGTTTGCGTCGGATGTTCACAGAGAGATCAACGAAGCGAATCCCATAGTTGACGCACGGCTCCCGAGTGGATTCAGAGTAAATGGTGTACTTAAAAATATCGCGCTGAACGGACCTATTCTGACTATCCGCAAGTTCAGAGAAAAAGAAATAGAAATGGATGAACTAGTCGGATGCGCCAGCCTGTCCAGAGAGTGTGCGGAGGACCTAGCAGCGCTCGTCAGAAGCGGTTACAACGTATTTATAAGCGGTGGCACATCTTCGGGCAAGACAACCTTTTTAAACGCTCTGACGGCGTATATCGGGCCTAATGAGAGGGTAATAACCATAGAGGACTCTGCAGAGCTTGTAATAAGCCATATAGAGAACAAGGTCCAGATGGAATGCCGTGCAGCTAATTCGATCGGAAAGGGTGAAGTAAGCATGACGCAGCTTATAAGGACCAGCCTGAGAATGCGGCCGGACAGGATAATCGTGTATACATTATCAGTATATCATGCAAGCAACACAACATATTGTGTTATATAATGTTAAATAACCGAATATAACCACAAGATATTGTGTTTTAGCTATTTACAATAAGGGTATCTCATGTTACAATAAGAAAAACGACAGCCAATACAAATCAACACACAGATTCTTAAAACACTTATAAAACTCAGAACACGCTAACCGACAATTCCCTATCGTTATGCGTGTTCTTTGTTTTGGGAGGTAATGAAGATGCTTGAAAATAGATATATGTCAGTAAAAGAGACAGCACGTTATTTAGGAATCGGAATCAGTAAAGCATATCAACTTTGTAAGACCGCTGATTTTCCTACTCTGAAAATCGGACAGCAAATTTTAGTTGATAAGCAATCACTTGATAACACGTGGATTCCTAATCGGCAGAAAGTATCGCTGAAATAATACCGCTGTCAGGCTCATGTATATAACGAATGTATTTTGCCAATGAAATTCAGACTCACAGATTATTTTGATTATTACAAAACAGATGCTGTTTTTTACTGTATTGAGATATTCCCTACTCCGATAACTGAACGAGACTTTTTCATCATTGTTGAGAAGCTGAAATACTATTGCAGAAAAAACAATATCAGTTGGCTGGCGGTGTTCTCAGATACGGACAGCAACGATGCCGAACAAGTTGTTGATAGGCTCGGAAAAATCGGCAGACCGAGAAAGCGTGTTCAAGGGACAAAGATTGACGGACATATTCATACAGTTGTTATCGGCAATCAAAACACAAGTGCTTACAAAACAGCTTGCCAGATAAAATGCAGTATCGACAAAAGATACAAGAAAAAAGTGTCTCGGATTGAGTCAAAAGGCAATTCAGAGCATGGATATAACTATGTTAGATACAGCTTGAGACAAGCCAACATAATCAGAACGGGCGGAGACTTCAATTTCCGTGATTATGTCGAGAATCACAAAGGCTTCGGATAACTGAATTATTTAGTTAAAATTTGGCTCTGTGAAAATACTGCAATCAGTTGAAATCACAGCCGTTGAAGCACTTAGATAAGTGAAAAAATCCCATATTATTAATACTAGTTATCTATACAACATACAGTAAGGAGGAATGTAAAGTTGACTTTACACGAAATGAAGCAACTGAATAAAGCGGAAATCAGTTGGTACAGCTTTATTAGCGGATTAGCTCAGTATCAGAATAACGAGATTGAAAAAATCGAAGTTGTGTCCGACAACTACATTCTAATAATCGTCCATCTGTTTAACGCTAAGAATTACAGACACTTAACGTGGAAATACAGATTCCACAATGATGAAAGCGTCCTTGCCGACAGCTTCATTGATAGAATACGCTCCGAATTTCCTAGCGTGAAAATCAGCGGAGCAGAAAGGAGTATATGGAAGATTTTTTCTTATAGTCGTTCTGTATCTCAAAGCACTTGAAAAAAGGAGCAACTATGAACACTCAGAAAACAGATAAAAAGCGTGTCGTGGCTTATGCAAGAGTCAGCACGAATAAGAACGACCAAGCCAACTCTCTTGAGAATCAGACAACATATTTCAAAAGAGAGTTAGAACGTGATAGCCGTTATCAGCTTGTCAAAATCAACATTGAGAATATCTGTGATAGTGGCATTTACTACGACAAAGGCACAAGCGGAACAAAACTATCAACTGATTATGCTTGTAAAGTTGTTTGTGGAAAGTGCGGAGCGTTCTATACAGCAAGTGGCAGACGCTATTATGCAACTGAGGGAAAGACTCTTAGAAGATACACTTGCCGACACGCTTATGTATTTGATGAGCAAAGCGGTATTCCGAAATGTAATAATCCTGCAATCCGTGAAAGCACTCTTGATAATGCTCTTAACTCCAAATCATTCTATGAAAAGAGACTTGAAAGCATTGAAGAATTGCTTGTTATGAGCGACTACTACATTGAGATTCTTAACAATTCTGTTGACTCCGACAATGCCAGAGAAGTTAAACGCATTGAGGACGAAATCACAAAAGCGATAACAGCAAGAGAAAAGATTATAAAGCTGTATGCAGAGGGCACTTTTTCAAAGGAAGAACTTGATAGACTCAATAATGAGTACACAAATCAAATCGGAGAACTGACCGAGAAAAAGCAGATTCTTTCAAGTGGCAATTCTGAGATTTACAAGAGAATCAATCAGCTTAATTCTCTGAAAAAAGAGGCTCAGAAAGAGTACAAGAAAGCCAAGAAAATCGTTGAGACAAAGCAATATCCAAAGACAGACAGAAAAGCACTTCTCCGTGAAGTTGATAGGATTGTAATTGATATAGACGGCAATCCGAATATCGTGTTCAAGTCTGTTAGTGTGATTGATGAGTATATCAGGAGCATGGATTCAACAATCAGCACTTATATTGAAGCAAGTGCAGACAAAACAGCCGTTAAGAAAACTCTGTCGGAAGTTATATCAGAGTTTGAAGACGATGAGAAATAGGTAACTATTTTTCATTTGTCTGAATGTACTTATAGCGTACACACAATAATAATCGTAGGCGAGGTCAGAGGTAAAGAAGTTATAGATATGATACAAGCCATGAATACAGGTCATGATGGAAGCATGTCTACCGGTCATGGAAATTCGATCAGAGGCATGTTGAACAGGCTTGAAACCATGTATCTCACTGATTCGCAGGTATCTGTAGATTCCGTAAGGAACCAGATAGCAAACGCGATAGATATTTTTGTCCATTTAAGGCGCGATGCAAAAGGACGGCGATATGTTGAGGAGGTAGCAGAAATGACAGATTATGACGGATCAGAGTATAAGCTCAATTATCTTTATAAGGCAGGCGAGGATGGTGTTCTGGCTTCAACCGGGAATGGTCTCTGCGACAGAGAGAGGCTTATAAGGTGTGGCTACGACTCGATGATGACAGGCATAAAGAGTGCTTAGGTAGGTGTCTATGACTCAGCTATCGAAATACGAATTCAGCAGAAAGGAAAATGCTGTTTTCTACAGCTGCCTGGCAGTCACAGGGCTGATAATCTCATACCTGATGTACCGGAACGTTCTGTTTGCGGTCGTGATGGTGCCGTTTGCGCGTAAAATAAAGAGCTTTGTGACGGAAAGCATAATCAAAAGCAGACGGAGGAGATACATGGTTGAATTCAAAGATTTCCTCTTTATGGCATCGACAGCTATAGGCGCCGGACGATCGATGAAGGATGCAATATCCGAATCTATACCGTCACTTATGAATATCTACGGCAGAAGATCGATACTTGCAGGTGACCTTTCTATAGCGTACGGGAGAATGGAAACAGGCGGAGAGAACGATGTAAGCGTGCTCCGCGATCTGGCTGATGCGTCGGGGCTTGAAGATGTGAAAGACTTCGTTACCGTATACTCGATATGCAAAACGACAGGGGCAAGTCTGATTACCGCTCTCGGTAAAGCTGCCGGGGTCATTATGGAAAAGATGAGTATTGACAGGGAAATAGAAGAACTGGTCAGGAGAAAGGAGACGGAAGGCCTGGTAATTTTCGCCATGCCGGCACTTATAATCCTGTTCCTAAACATAACAGCTCCTGACTATATAGCTCCGCTATATGAGACGGCAGCCGGGAGAATAATAATGACAGCTGTACTGGCATCCAACATAGGAATTTACGCAATGATACAGAGGATAACACATGTCGAAATATAAAAAGCTTCTGCAGGACAAAAAACTGATGTCGGGTATATATGCTGTAACACTGGTGACCGCACTCCTGATACTTGCCCTTGTTGTAAAAGGACCCGAAGAAAGCGGAAGGCTGATTGCGGACGGAAACGGCAATATCATTGGAATAAACAGAAGAAGCCTCGACAGAAGCGAAAGGTACGACCTGAGTCTGGAGATAAAAGACGAAAATGAGACCGTCACACGTGATGTGACTCTGACCCTGCAGGCCGGATCTGATAGACGGGACGGCATGCGGCGGAATGAAAAAGAGAACCGTGAAGCTGAGCTGGAAGCTGCTGTAGATAACATGATAAGCGGAATCGAGTATTCAAAAGAAAAAAAGATAAAGCTGCCTTCAGCTCTCCCTGACGGGACGGCTGTCAGATGGACCGGAGGAGAGCAAAGCGCCGGCCCTGTGATAGTCATAATACCGCTCATGTATGTGAGCCTTGTGATCCTTATGGCAGCAAATTCCATGAGAGGCGACAGGACAGCAGCAGAAGAAAGGCGGTCGATAATCAGAGGCCTCCCTAGGTTCTGCAACCAGCTGTATCTGATGATGAATGCGGGACTCATATTAAGCGATGCTTTCGACACAATAAGTGCCGGATACAGAATGAATGAATCCTGCAGTTCTTTTGAAAAAGACCTTGCAGAACTTCAGGAAACTACAGACGGGCACCGTGTAAGCACTGCACAGGTCATAAACGAATACGCGGTAAAACATGATGTAAAGGAGATGATAAGAATAGCGGCAATACTAACTGAAAACGAAAAAAGAGGCAGTGATGTGGTGGAAAGTCTGGAAAGGGAAAGCAGGTATCTGTGGGATGAGAGAAAGACAGTGGCAAGAGAATGCGGAAAGGCCATAGATACTAAGATGTCATACCCTCTGGGACTTCTGCTGATAGTTCTGATAGTAATAACAATGGCGCCTGCGTTGTTGAATATATAGGAGAGAGGAGAGGAATGATGAAGAGGATAGGTGCAAAACTTGCTGTTTTATTAGGCAACAAAAAAGGTATGGAGATGGTCCAGGTGGCAATACTGGTAGCCATAGCGGTAGCGGTAGGTATCATATTCAAGTCATCCATTGTAGACTTCGTGAACCGCATTTTCAGAAACCTCAACGCAGCAAATTTCTAAACATGAAAATAATCCGGTATCTGACTGACAGAAGAGGATCTCAGATGGTTGAAGCAGCCATGTCCCTTCCATTAATAATTATCACAGCCATGCTTCTTGTAAGGCTGTTCGTATTCTATCTGGATATCCTGACTACGGGTATAAGGGCACATAGGGAAGCACTTGAGGCGCAGGATGCTTACAAAGGCGTCATGATGCGTACTTATGAAACGGGCGAAGAGGTAATAATGATAAGGGGTGGAGTTCTGAAAAACAATGTCACTAAAGAAATAGAAGTTAAAGCATATCTGGTCAACGAAGATTTTCTGGTAAGAAGCGGTGAAGCACTTGATTGAATCTGTCATGAATAAGAGGGGCTCTTCACTTGTGATGCTCGCAATAATATTTACGGGCTTCGCGATGTGTATAGCAGGAGCCATAGGAGTCTCCAGAAGACTGGTCGTAAGCAGTGAATGTGAGATGTTCGGAAGGCTGTGGAACAAAGCCATACTGTCCGAATATGATGTGCACCTGCTGGACGATTATTCAATAATGGCATATTTCGGAAATGATGACGAAGTTACTGACAAGCTGAACTCATATCTGAAATTCTCCACACGTGGAAGACTCGGAGCGCGTATTAAAGGTGCGAATGCAGATCTTACTGGATACGAACTCGGGGACCCGGCAAACTTCAGGAAAGCACTGAAGCTTGGTTTTGCCGGAAATGCAGCATCTGAGATCATTAACGGATCAGGAAGAATATACCGTAATCTTGATACTGGCGAGGGATTTGAGGAAGAAGGACGTGTTATCAGCAATCCGGTAGTCACTGACACGCTGCCGTCGCATGGAACAGGCGGCAGCGTATCAGGTGAGGAACTTACTGAGAAAGCAAAGTCTGCAGGAGATGAGAATGGTCTGGCAGGAATCCTTTCCGGAACAGGTGCTGAGATACTGCTGCTGGAAAAATGCTTCGATAACCATGTTACGAGTTCAGATGACAAAAAACACTTATTGGTAAACGAGTGGGAGTATGTGATAATAGGGAACCTTGATGATGAGAAAAACTACAGAGCGGTAAGAAGGCGGCTTTTTATTGCACGTAATGCGCTGAATCTGGCTGCGCTGTATAAGGATCCGGTCAAAGTTGAAATGATAGTTACCATAGCAGAGACTATAACACCGGGTCCACTTGGCATTGCCACTCAGGCAATTATCGCAGAAGCCTGGGCAGCACTGGAAAGCGAAGAGGATCTTGAAGATCTTTATCATGACAGGCGGGTACCCGTGCTGAAGACGCCTGAACAATGGAAGACTGACCTGGATGCTGTTCTGGGTTCAGACAAAGTGAAAGAAAAGCTTGATGACGAGTCCAGAGAACTTCTGGAAGAAAAGCATGACGAAGTTTTTAGCCTTGCGGGCGGTATCAGCACTGTCACACAGTTCAGGTACGGGCTGAATTATGATGAATACCTCATGCTGATGGCAGCTTCTCTGAGCGATAATGTCAGGCTGCTCAGGATCATGGATCTTATACAGATAAACATGAAATACAGGTACTACGCTGATTTCAATATGATGGAATACTACACTGGAGTGAGGTTCACCATAGAGGCAAACGGTGATAGCCATGAATTTGAAGATGCTTATAAATAGAAAAGGAAGCTGCCTTGTGGAAGCAGCAATTTCCCTTCCGGTATTTATAATCGCTGTGATAGTAATGAGCTCGGTGATACTGATGTATGCGTGTATAGAGGACTGCACTTTCATAGCAGCCAACGAACTGAGACGCGGAGCGGCAGAAGCTGTAATCGTGGATACATCTATAACTGTTCCATACCGGATAAGAAAGGCGATAGAGAAAAATCATTCGCAGGTGCATATCGCCAGACTCAGGGATGCAGGCTTCAGATGTGAGAGATGGGGTATAGACGAGCTTATTCTTGTAGATTTCAGACTTGGTCTTAAAACCAATAATCCGCTGGGCATAAAGGCAGAAGCTGATTACGATCTTGCTCTGGCGACAAGAGCATATGTTGGACGTGAACGTGACGAAAGCAACATGTCAGCGGAAGAATTTGCAGATGAGGATGCTGAGGCAGTGTACATTTTTCCCAAAAGGGGCGAAAAATATCATTCAAAAGGATGCACTTTTCTGAGAGCAGCATCGACTTCGGCTGCACTGTCAGGATCGATCAGGCGAAAGTATAAGGCATGTCCGCTTTGTCACAGCAGCAGTGCGGAAGACGGAGCGCTGATATATTACTTTCCGGCTGACGGAGAGGATTATCATCTGCCCGGCTGTCCGTCGCTGCAAAGAAATTATATTGAGATTGAAAGAGGTACCGCACTGAGACGCGGATATACCGCGTGCAGCAAGTGCGGAGGATAAATAAGGAGGGATACATGCAAAGAATAAATCAGAATATGACAGGCTTCAGAATGCCTGCATATGTTGAGGAGATACTTACAGAGAATTACTGCAAAAATTTTGTGAGAATG
Source organism: Mogibacterium sp. (assembly GCA_017431685.1). Taxonomy (GTDB): domain Bacteria; phylum Bacillota; class Clostridia; order Peptostreptococcales; family Anaerovoracaceae; genus Crickella. The sequence continues at coordinate 3,688 of JAFRKO010000056.1, read as the reverse complement.
TCAATAATAAGAGACAGGGGTAATTACTCGTTCAGTTATAAGCCGGCCGGACTCAGCCGGCTTGATCCGTCTTCATTGAGCCTTTATGAAAAGATTCTGCTTATCCGCAACCTTATAAGCCTCAGTGAAAACACATCAGATCATCTCATAGGAGCTGAGAGTTACCTCATTGAGCCGGAACTGGTCTATGCAAAGGGAGGAAATGTAGATGTAGAAAGTCTCAGACTGCTTTATTACCCCGATGTTAAGAAACTCGAATTCAGGTACAAGATAGTGCTCTTTGCGGACAGGATACTGAATAAAAGCAAAAGGGAAGAGCGTGAGATGGCAGAGCGTATAAGATCTGCAGCGGAACCTGGGGATATCAACCGCCTGAAGCTGTTCCTGGACAAGACTGTTTTAAGGCTTGAAAACAGCATGAACTGACTATACGGAAAATGTATCGCTTTTTTGAATATCCGGCGTACAGGATCTGTAATTCTTGCAAACAAAACCCTTTACACTTTATAATCAATCAGGCGTTATTGTGAAATAAAAGGCGGAGGACATATTTATGATAAGACATATCGTAATGTTCAGAATAAAGGATGAGTACAAGGATGAGATACCTCAGCTTGTGAAGAACTTCTACGGCATGAAGGGCAGAATAGAAGGAATGCTCGAGCTTGAGGCAGGTGCAGACATACTGCACAGCGAGAGATCTTATGATCTGGCACTGGTCACTCTGTTCGAGAACAGAGAAGCTTTCGACGCATATCAGACACATCCGGTTCATATGCCGGTCAAAAAGCGCATGCACGAGGTTCGCAGCGGTTCAGTGGCCTGCGATTTTGAAGTATAGGCATTGCGTATCACAATCAAAGCTTGTTGTATTTCCATGTATGAGATACAATGAATATGTATAGGCTAGATTTCAATTTTACTGATAATCAGGAGGTTAGTATTATGATTTATTCAGCAGAAGTGAAAGGCATGTGCCCTGTTCACCAGGGAGTACATCACGGCTCTGCACCGATTCCTGAAGAAGGAAAGTGGGTAAAGCCACAGCAGATATCCGATATTTCAGGATACACTCACGGTATTGGCTGGTGTGCACCTCAGCAGGGAGCCTGCAAGCTTTCACTCAACGTTAAAGACGGTATCATCCAGGAAGCTCTGGTCGAGACTATCGGCTGCTCCGGAATGACACATTCCGCAGCTATGGCTGCTGAGATCCTTCCGGGCCTTACAGTACTCGAAGCTCTCAACACAGACCTCGTATGCGATGCTATCAACACAGCAATGAGAGAGATCTTCCTGCAGATCGTTTACGGACGTTCACAGAGTGCTTTCTCAGAAGGCGGCCTCCAGATCGGAGCTGGCCTTGAGGACCTCGGCAAGGGAACAAGATCCATGGTAGGTACAACATACGGTACTCTCGACAAGGGACCTAGATATCTCGACCTCACTGAAGGTTATATCACGCAGCTCGCACTTGACGAAGATGATGAGATCATTGGTTACAAGTATCTCAACTTCGGTAAGATGATGGACTTCATTAAAGCAGGCGATGATCCGGCAAAGGCTATCGAGAAGGCTTCCGGTCAGTATGGACGCGTTGCTGATGCTGTAAAATTTATCGATCCGCGCAAGGAATAACACAGGGAGGAAAGAGACATGATTACATTTGAATCTTACGATAGAAGAGAAAAACAGATCCTTTCCAAGCTGGCTGAGTACGGTATCGGATCTATCGAAGAAGCAGAGCAGATCACAAAGGACGCCGGTCTTGATGTTTATCACATGATCGAGAATATCCAGCCTATCTGCTTCGAAAACGCAAAGTGGGCATATACAGTAGGCGCAGCTATCGCTATCAAGAAGGGCTGCCGCAAGGCAGCTGACGCAGCTGCTGCTATCGGTGAAGGTCTCCAGGCATTCTGCATCCCTGGTTCTGTAGCTGACCGCCGTAAGGTTGGTCTTGGACACGGCAACCTCGGAAAGATGCTTCTCGAAGAGGACACAGAGTGCTTCGCATTCCTCGCAGGACACGAGTCATTCGCTGCTGCTGAGGGAGCTATCGGAATCGCTTCCAAGGCAAACAAAGTACGCCAGAAACCACTCAGAGTAATCCTCGATGGTCTCGGCAAGGACGCAGCTCAGGTCATCTCCAGAATCAACGGATTCACATATGTTGAGACTGAATATGACTATGCAACAGGCGAGCTCAAGGAAGTATTCAGAAAGTGCTATTCCAAGGATCCTGAGAGCCCAAGAGCAAAGGTAAACTGCTATGGTGCAAATGACGTTCAGGAAGGCGTAGCTATCCTGTGGAAAGAGAATGTAGATGTTTCCATCACAGGTAATTCGACCAACCCTACAAGATTCCAGCATCCAGTAGCAGGAACATACAAGAAAGAAAGACTCGAAGCCGGAAAGAAGTACTTCTCAGTAGCTTCCGGCGGCGGCACAGGACGTACACTGCATCCTGATAACATGGCTGCAGGCCCTGCATCCTACGGTATGACAGACACAATGGGACGTATGCATTCTGACGCTCAGTTCGCAGGTTCCTCCTCGGTACCTGCACATGTAGAGATGATGGGTCTCATCGGAGCAGGCAACAACCCTATGGTTGGAATGACTGTATCCGTAGCAGTTTCCGTTGAGGAAGCAGCAACTGCAGGCAAGTTCTAAACTGCAGGAAACAGTACTGAAAGCTCACATCTTTTTATAGAATATAAACAAAAATAGGCCGGCGGCAACACCGCCGGCCATATTTTGAAAGAGAGAATTACGTGGAAATAATCAGAGCCAGACATTCAGGATTCTGCTTTGGAGTCAACAGAGCAATAGACATGGCCTTCAGCGAGGCCGAAAAGAAAGACCGTCATGGCCGTCTTTTTACGTGCGGCTACCTCATACACAATAAGGATGTGGTCAAGAGGCTTGAATCCATGGGTGTTACCATGATCGAGTCGCTCGATGAGGCGGATGAAGGTGATACGGTAATAGTCAGATCACACGGAGAACCACGGGAGTTTTACGATAAAGCTGCATCCAGAGGAATACATCTAATAGACACTACCTGTGTCTTCGTCAAGAAGATTCACGACATTGTATCAAAAGCTCATAATGAGGGAATACCGGTAGCTGTAATAGGGGACAGAGAGCATCAGGAAGTAAAAGCCACCAATGGCTGGTGCGGATACAGTGCTTACGTTATAGGCAGTACTGACGAAGCGAGATCTGAAGCGGAAAAGCTTAAAGGTACTGAGCCGATAATAGTATGCCAGACAACGATAAAGGAGGAGCTCCTTAAAGAGGTGCTTGCGGTATTTGACGAAGCAGGGATCCGATATGATATCCGTAATACGATATGCAACGCGACGAGGGAAAGGCAGGAGAGCTGCGCAGAACTCGCTTCTCAGGTCGACGCAATGGTAGTTATAGGAGACGAACACAGTTCCAACTCCAGAAAGCTTTATGAGATTGCGAAAAAAAACAATAAAAACAGCATTTTTATCGAAAATGCGAATAATTTACTGTTGAATAGGTTGACAAAATGTACTAAAATTGGTTGCATAGCGGGCGCTTCGACGCCCGAGTGGATTATCAAGGAGGTTATTTCCCACATGAGCGAAAATGTCAACAAAAGTATGGAACAGAATCCAATGATGGATTTCATGGATGACATTGAGAAATCTTT
>JAFRKO010000014.1 GCA_017431685.1 Mogibacterium sp. | reverse complement strand
TTGAAGTGAACCCCTTTTGTTAGACAAAATCTGACGAAAGGGGTTTTGTTATGTCACGAAAAAGAAAGTATTCAGATGAGTTTAGGCTCAAAGTAGTTTTAGAGTATCTTTCCGGTCAATCGGGGGGCTTCGGAACAATTGCGAATAGATATGGGATCCATCATTCAATAGTTAAAAAGTGGGTCCATAAATATGAACTTCATGGAACTGAAGGGCTGTTCAAGGCTCCAGGCAGTTATAGTGGTGAGTTCAAGATATATGTCGTAGAATATATGCATGCAAAGAATATGTCGCTAAAAGAAACATCACATCACTTTTGCATCCCGAGTGATACGACAGTAGCTAAATGGGAGCGCATATATTACGAAGAAGGGCCTGATGCTCTCCTTGAAGATCGACGAGGACGAAAAAACATGGGAAAGAAGAACATCTCCAAGCCTAAGAAAAATGTCAATGAGAATGAAGACCTTCTGGCAGAAGTCCAGCGTCTTCGTATGGAGAATGAATACTTAAAAAAATTGAACGCCTTAGTTCTCGAGCGGGAAAAATCAGAACAGAAGAAAAAGTAACGGTCATTTCTGAGCTAAGGCAGAAGTATCCGCTCAATGATCTGCTAAAGGTTGCAAGTGTTCCAAGAAGCACCTATTACTACTACCTGAAAAGTATGCAGCGACCGGATAAGTATCGCATCGAGAAAGAAGAAATAACCGCCATCTACCACGAGAATCAAGGTAGATACGGCTATCGTCGGATAACGCTGGAGATGCGAAACCGCGGATATGTCATCAATCACAAGACTGTAAGCAGGCTTATGAAGGAGTTGGGGTTGAAATGCCAGGTCCGCATCAAAAGATATCGATCGTATAAAGGGGAAATCGGCAAAGTCGCTCCTAACCTGCTCGACAGAAACTTCCATGCTGATGCGCCGAACCAGAAATGGACGACAGATATAACAGAGTTTTCACTGTTCGGCAGAAAGCTATATCTATCCCCCATCCTTGACATGTACAACGGAGAAATCGTCAGCTATAACATAAGTGAGCATCCTCATCTTGGACAGGTCATGGACATGCTCGACAAGGCTTTTAAGACGATTCCTGACAATACCGATCTTATCTTCCACTCTGATCAGGGTTGGCAATACCAACACAAGATGTACCAGCATCGACTGAAGGAGAAAGGTATACGCCAAAGCATGTCGAGAAAAGGCAATTGTCTGGATAATGCTGTTATGGAGAACTTCTTTGGCTTACTGAAATCTGAGTTGTTGTATCTGCGGGAGTTTGAGAGTCTCGAAGAGTTCAGAGAAGAACTTGAGAAATATATCTATTATTACAATCATCAGAGAATCAAGGGCAAGCTAAAAGGACTGAGCCCTGTTCAATACAGAATTCAGTCCTTGTTAGTAGCTTAATGTCCTGCCAAAATGTGTCTAACATTTTGGGTTCAGTTCATTAAGGCATCAGGAGCTTTTTATTGTACTTCATATTGTAACTTTGACCCAGCAGACCGGATCGGATAGCTTTTCGAGCTCGTCCACGGTGAGCTCAACGACTGAATCCTCGCCGCCTATGCCCGGGAAGACGGTCTCGCCCACATGCTTCCTAATCGAAAGATCGAGGTAGAGCTTTGCCGTATCTTTAAGGCAGAACGGATTGATGGTGCCTGCTATGTGGCCAACCAGCTCTTCCGTCTGTTCTGCAGGAAGCATAGTCGGCCTGAATCCGAATGCATTCCTGAACATCCCGTTGTTTACTCGCGATTTGCCTGAAGCGATCACCACGATTGCTGTGCCTCCCTTGCCCTTGAAAGCCAGGCCCTTACATATGCGGTCAACGTCAACATCGAGTGCCAGCGCAGTGCTTTCTGCAGTGATATCAGTATTCTTGAAATCTATTATACGGTCGCTCATCCCCTTGCTTTCCAGGTATGCGCGCCCCCTTACTTCTGCTTCGTTCATTTTTTGCCTTTGCTAATTCAGATGCGTTACCGTTCCGTCACCGTCGACCGGGATCTCATCGCCCAGATATGTCGGCTTCGCCTTTACGATTCCTTTAAAAAAGTCCTTGTTGCGTGCCAGCACCTCACGTGCCTCTCTGTAATACCTGCCCGCGTATTTCTGCTGGTTGGAGGCCACGCCCTTTGCCACTATGCCGAGCGCCTCACAGGCCTTGAGCGCCCTGAAAAGGTGATATTTCTGCGTGACTACTATCATGCGGTCAGCCATGAACACCGCATGTGACCTGTAGACCGACTCGTAAGTCGAGAATCCGGCGAAGTCCAGAAATATATCTTCAGGAGGAACTCCCTGCGCAAGCGTGTACTTAAGCATGCAGTCCGGCTCGCTGTATTCCACGATGCTGTTGTCGCCGCTGAGCAGAAGTTTCGGCGCAACGCCTGCCTTGTAAAGGGAGATGGCTGTGTCGAGCCTGTCCCTCAGCATGGGCGACGGTTCATTATCTGCCCACACCGCGCATCCAAGCACCATTATGCACTGCGGATCCAAGCTCCTGCAGTCCTCGGCTTCAGCATTGCTTATGCCGCTGCCTGTATCAACCCCGGCTATATCGCCTTTTACTGACTGCGTCACGTAAGCGCTTAGCCCAAGCAACAGTACCGCTGCAATTATTATCAAAATCACAAGTTTTTTAATCAGTCTGATCATCCAAGTTCCCGTTTTGAGGCCAGCGCGCGCGGTACATAGGCCTTTATGTGTATGCCTTCCTCCTCGTATTCTTCAGACAGAAGCTGGCCTGCCTTTCTTATTTCCGCCACTACTGCGGTTTTTTTGTAAGGGATCACCGTATCTATGAAGACACGGCTCTCCCTTAGTATCCTTGCGAGTTCGCTGTAAAACTCATCGAGTCCGGCACCGGTCTTTGCGGATATCTTTACAGATGCGTCAGCGCCGAAATCCCTGAAGAGCGCATCCTCATCGACAAGGTCTGCTTTGTTCCATACAGTGATGACAGGTTTGTCGCTTATCCCAAGGTCTATCAGAGTATCATAGACCACTCTTCTGTGCATCTCCGCCTGCGGGTCTGAGGCGTCTATCACATGCACTATGATGTCAGCATAGCCGGCCTCTTCCAGAGTGCTGCGGAACGCGTCTACCAGGTTGTGCGGAAGCTTGTTTATGAATCCTACAGTGTCAGTAAACAGTACCTGCTGTCCGTCAGGAAGTGTCGCTGCCCTCGTCGTAGGATCGAGTGTCGCAAAGAGTTTGTCTTCGGAGAGCACATCGGATCCCGTGAGCCTGTTGAGCAGTGTGGACTTGCCCGCGTTGGTGTAGCCTACGATAGCCGCAGTCGGGACGGCATTAGAAGAGCGCTTTTTACGCGCTGTGTCGCGTGCCCTCTTCATTGTTTCGATATCATCCGACAGTATTTTTATGCGCTTCTGTATGACGCGCCTGTCCGTCTCGAGCTTCGTCTCACCCGGACCTCTTGTACCGATGCCGGCACCGAGCCTTGAGAGAGCTTCTCCCATACCGCGCAGTCTTGCGTATCGGTACTTCTGCTGGGCTATCTCCACCTGCAGCTTGCCCTCTCTTGTACGGGCGTGTGCCGCAAAGATATCCAGTATGAGCGTCGTTCTGTCTATGACCTTCGCGCCTGTCAGCTCAGCAAGATTGCGCATCTGCGAGGCTGTAAGCTCATCATCGCAGATTATGCCGTCCGCTTCATGTATCTCTATGGATTCGCGGAGCTCAGCAGCCTTGCCCTTGCCGATATATGTCGACTTGTCCGGATGCACCAGGTTCTGTACGACCTGCATAACAGTCTCGCCGCCGGCGGTGTCCAGCAGATCTGCAAGCTCGTCAAGGGAGTCCCAGGCAGTCTCTTCATTGCCGGAGGCCACTGCGACCAGTATGTACTTTTCTATATGATCTGTGTTTTCAGTAAGAAGATCGTTCAATATATGTTTTTCGTCCTTTTCAGTTTACCGGATCTGTGACTGCGGATTCAGAATATCGACTGCAGCAAAAGCATGTACAGTGCGGTCCCTGCCACTACGCTCAGTATCGTGTTTCTCTTCCACAGATATGTACCTGTGACGACCGCCAGCGAGATGATCTCGGGCAGTCCGTGAGGAGCCTCGAGCAGCGGCATGTCCCTCAGACAATATACTATGAGCAGCCCCATCGCTGTATACGGCACCACGCGCCCAAGGTAAAGTATAAATTCCGGAACCTTCTCTCCCCTTCCGAAGATGAGTACAGGCACTATCCTTGTAGCCAGCACTGCGAGCCCCATTACAGCTATTACAATCATCGCGTGTCTGTGATCAGTCATTGCTCTCACCTCCCACAGGCTCTATTCTGCCGCGGGCAGCGGTAAGCACCCCTATAATTATGATCATTGCCGGGATCAGGAAAATGTCGCGTCCGAATATAATGCGGCATGCGAGCGTAGCTGTGACTCCGAGCACAGCCGGAAGGTGACACTTGCTGTCTATCCACTGCTGTATGAAAACAGTAGTGAACAGAGCCGTCATAGCAAAGTCGATGCCCGTCGAGTCGAAGGTGAGCAGTGTGCCTATCCATCCGCCGAGGAATGATCCCGCAACCCACGCGCCTTGGTCGAACAGTGTAACGAGCAGCCTGTAGTTGCTGATGTTGACACCCTCAGGTCCGTCATCCTTGCTGAGCATGGCATAAGTCTCGTCGCAGAGGGCATAATAAAGATAGCCCTTGCGCCTGCCCTCGCTGCTGTACCTGCCTATCATCGATATGCTGAAGAACACATGCCTTGCGGATATCATGAGAGCGGTGATGCCGGCCATCAGAACAGAGCCGCTGCTCAGCATCGTAACGCTGACGAACTGAGCAGTGCCGCTGAATATGATTATCCCTGAAAGCAGCGACCACACAGGCCCGTAGCCGTGCTTCTCCATCAGTATGCCGTATCCTATGCCCAGTACCAGAAAGGTCACGATGATAGGCGATGATGTGTGCAGTGCTGCTCCTATATCCTTCTTAGTGATTTTTCTCAAGTCCTTCTCCAGTTGTTCCCTGTCCCCTTTAGCAATTACCCGTATATACGTATCTGAGCCTCTCCCGGGCCACTTCTGCGAGCCTGTAGACGAGCCTCACCTTAGTTGCGTCCCTGTCCGTCATATGGAACCTCGGGAAGAACCTCGAAATATGAAGCGGTATCTCCTCTCCGTCAGTGAGGCCTGCGATCCATTCCGTAATGTCTCGCATCTCGTCTTCACCGTCATTCTCACCCGGAACGATCAGCGTGGTAAGCTCCACGTGGCAGTGCTTCACCGCTTCTTCGATGAATGCCATGGTCATGGCCCGGTCGCCTCCGAGAACCTCGTTATAATAGTGATCGGTGAAACCCTTCAGGTCTATGTTCATCGCGTCGATATACGGCGCCAGCTCAGCAAGCACAGACAGGTGTGCCGTACCGTTGGTAACTATCACGTTGTACATCCCCAGCTCATGCACGAGCTTCGCGGTGTCGCGGATATACTCGTAACCGATAAGCGGCTCGTTGTATGTGAAGGCGACACCTATGTTTCCCCTGTCTCTGCACGAGAGCGCTATTCGCGCCATTTCCTCAGGGGAAACATGTTCAGCCCTGTCCGCAAACCTGTACGCTTCTTCTGACCAGGATATCTGATAATTCTGGCAGAACGGGCATCTGAGATTGCAGCCGTAGCTGCCTGTTGAGAGTATCATCGAACCCGGGTGGAACCTTGCGAGCGGTTTCTTTTCTATAGGGTCGAGAGCAAGTGAAGTGACCCTGCCGTAGTTGGCAGCAGTCACCGTTCCGTCAGTGCAGGTGCGGGCTCCGCAGAAGCCCAGTCCGCCTTCCGGTATATTGCAATGTCTGAAACATACTTTGCAAACAGCCATATCAGTAGTGCCGTATCACTTCGAATCTCTGAAGTCTGTATTTTTCGAATTTGTGGATGCCGCCCTTCTTCATGGCGATCTCCACCTGCTGCTCTGGCGTATCTATGCCGTCGAGGTCAGGGAGGAGCAGTCCTCTCCTGCGTCCGCAGCTGACGATGACTCCGTATCTCTTCACGTCAAGTTCGTCTTCGGAATCTATGTCTTCAGGCTCACCGAGCACGTCAACGTTTATATCCAGCCACGGGAGCTCATCCGGCTTAATGGCAGGGAATCTAGGGTCTCTTGTCGATGCGCTTATGGCATTGCCGATTATCTCTTCGGCTACGCAGCTCCTCGTTGGGGCGATCGTTCCAATGCATCCCCGCAGATCTCCGTGCTCGTGTATCGATACGAACGCTCCGGCCTGAGTCGAGAGCATCTCATCAGGCAGGCCGGCAGGTACATCAAGCACTTCACGCCTGAGCACGTACGCCTCAACTGCTTCGCGCGCCAGCTTTACATATTCGTCAGACTGCTCCCGCTTAGCTCTGAGCTCATCCTCGATCTTTTCCATTTTGCGCTCCAGGAAATGCCTGCTTTCATCTGCGTCTCCGGGATAAAACGTGCAGATTCCATAGCCGACGCCGGTGACGTCCTGGTGCACCAGTCTCTCAGCCCTGACCGCCGTGCCGTCAAACGCGCCGCCCATTATTACAAACGATCTGTGTCCGCACTCGGCAGCCTTGTCGCAGAAAGTGCTGTCAAAGTCGAGGAGCTCACCGAATGCGGCACTCCCCATCACGTCCATAATGCGCTTGTCGTATTCAGGACCTTCAGGTGTGTATCCGTAAGGCCCGTAGTCCTGCAGCTTGTGCGAGAGATCTCCGCTCGCCACCATCACGACCCTGCGGTCTGTATTCTCAGCAGCCTCACGTATCATCATCCCAAGCCGGTAGTGGTCGATCAGCGGAAGCCCTGAAAGACCGATTCGCACTATCTTTCCGCTCTTGTACTGGTTCCTGATAAACCAGAGCGGCACCATGGTGCCGTGATCGAGCTCCTTATCGCGCTCGCCAAGTGTGCCTGCAGGGAAATCCTCCTTGTCGGCCAGACGGCATATCTCTCTGACGAGTTCAGTGTCATATTCTTCACTGAATCTTACGCCCGGAGCCCTGAAGCCGGCAAAACTTCCGCTCGCACTTTTGCCGGGCGATATGTGAAAGTAATCCGCATACATTATGGAATGCGGACTTGTTATTATTATTGTTTCC
>JAFRKO010000013.1 GCA_017431685.1 Mogibacterium sp. | reverse complement strand
GCCGGTACGGCAATAAGTAAAAATACCGAGTACTGTGGGGGTGTGATCCCATAGTACTCGGTATTTTATTTCATTTTCGCCAATCCATTAGTGACAGTGCTCATTGTTCAGTCTCTACTGTTTTATGAACACTGCCCTAACGAGGCCGGTTTTTTTTCATAATTATCTTATGACAGAGAGGTTTTCCGTCTTCTTTTGCTATTGTTTGATGTTAATTCAGAAACTATTACAGAAAAGCAGATAAAACAGAAAGAATGCTGACATATGATTTTACAAACGTGATTGCTCTTCAGCAAGTCCAGAGTTTTCTCGTATCTGAAACGTAATACAAAACTAACAGTATGAATAATACAGATAAGAGAATTCAATACATCATCGACGATCTCTCTAAGTATATCTGTAAGATAGAACTGTCAAAAAAAGTAGGATGGCCGTTGCCTACAGCATTTGCATTTGTTTATCTGCGTATTCTTTGCAGTAATTCATGAAATTGGCAGCTTCTTCGGAGAGGCAGCTTTTGTCCGGGTACACGAAGAAGTAGTCGATAGGATCTGTCAGCTCCGGAACTTCTATTCGTGAGACCTGGCCGTGCTGTGTAGCTCTGGCTGCAGCAATCTCATATATGAATGATATCGCTTCGATTTCATGCAGATATTCTTCTATGGCCAGCATACTGCCTGCCTCGATCTCTACTTTGAATTTGTTCCAGTCAAACCCATGCCTTGCAAATACCTGGCTGATAACGTTATTAGCTGCAGCATTATGCTCGCGGGAAATAACATTCTCCTTGATCAGCTCTTTGAGTGAAGCCGTTTTACCCGCGAGAGGGTGGGCAGGGTTGCAGACGCATCTGAGGTAATCCTGAATAAATAATTCCTTTTCCATGCCGTCCGGCACAGCATATATATCTACAATCGCGTAATCAATTTCCCCCTCACTTATCAGCTGGCGCATCTCTTTACCTGATGCAATATATGAACAGATACGGTAATCCGGATGGAGCTTCATATAGTCAGATACCATCTTAGGCAGCAGATATTCACCCATAGTCATATTCGAAGCAAAAACTACTTTCTTGTATTTATCTGATCCTTCGATTTCAGCTATTCGCTTCTCGACACTTTTCGAAAGTGAAATGATCTTGCTAAGTTCTCTTCTCAGAAACTCTCCTTCAGGGGTGAGATATAGCTGCTTCCCCTTGTATTCTACTAATTTCACACCATAATGATTCTCAAGAAAACGTATATGCTGGGATACCGCAGGCTGCGTGATATTCAGAATGTTTGCTGTCTGTGTGTAGCTTCTCGTCCCGCAAAGAGTCATGAATGTTTCGGTCCTGTAATCGATCATTTTGCGCCTCGCTTTCATATAATTCATATGTTTTCAAACTCAGATAACAGACCATTCGGTCAAAAAAGGCAACTCTTCATCTATGAGTATAACATAATTTTATAGATCGCAAAATATTTAAAATTTTCATTTATGGAAGAATGGTGATATTGTTCATTTAGGCATACAATACATCTTAGAAACAGAGGAGGTGGATTAGATGAAAATCGGGGCTGTAACTATCGGTCAATCTCCAAGAGTCGATGTGACACCGGATATTATGCCAATAATCGGTGACGAAGTCGAACTGCTGCAAATGGGGGCATTAGACGGATTGAGCAAGGAGGATATCGCTGCCATGGTGCCTAGAGAAGGGGACTATTTCCTCGTATCAAGACTGAATGATGGATCTTTTGCAAAATTCAGCGAATCGTATATAGCAGAGCGTATGCAGCAATGCGTGACTGCATTAGAGGAGCAGGGAGCCGCAGTGATTATGGTCATGTGTGCCGGCGAGTTCCCTCTTTTCAAAGCGCGAGTGCCTGTGATATATCCGGGCAAAGTCCTTGATGGACTTGCCGCTGCACTGACACCACGCAAAAGGCTCATAGTTATCACGCCTGATGAGCAGCAGCTCTCACAGGCGTACAGACACTGGGGGCCGGTAATGGATGAAATATATCCATTCGCTGCTAATCCTTACGGACCGATGTCTGAGGTCGAGGAGGCTGCGGCAAAAGCAAAAGACGTAGAGGCTGATCTTGTGGTCATGGACTGCATCGGTTTCTCCGTCAAAGCCAAAGAGATCGTTGCAAAAGCAACAGGTCTGCCGGTCTTGCTTTGCAGGACAGTCCTTGCAAGAACTGCTTGTGAAGTTATAGCCGGATTACAGTGACAGGTAGATTTGTGGGAAGGAGTAAAGAAAATGAACGAAAATGAAAAGAACCTAAGGCAACATCCTAAAGCGTTGGATCCGAGTGTTCTCATACTCAATATAATACTTGCTGTTCTTGGCTCGATTATCGGTCTTGAGGTTATCGTTCGTATTGGTATCAGTACGAATACGTCGATTATCGGCGCGCTGTTTGCGATCATTATTTCAAGGATACCGGTAAGTATCTTTAAGAAATTCAAAGATATCAACGTCCAGAATCTCGTACAGACTAATATTTCGGGCGCTACATTCTGTACAGCAAACTCTTTGATCCTTGCAATTGGCATCCCGTTCCTGCTCGGAGAACCGGGACTTGTAGTCCCGATGCTTGTAGGTGCCACGATTGCATCCATCATAGACGCAACCATCTTATATAAGACATTCGATACTGAAATGTTCCCTGCAGCAGAGCCGTGGCCTCCTGGAGTAGCAGCCGCTGAGACGATCAAGGCTTGCGCTGGACAAACAAAGCATGCCTTCCTGCTGCTGGTTGGTATTGCCGGCGGCGTTGCCGGCAAAGCTTTATTCGGGATCCCGATGGATATCCTCGGCGTAGCCTGGATCGGCGACATCTGGGCACTCAGCGCATTCGGCGTAGGTGCTCTTGCGATTGGTCTTTCTAATGACTTTGGATTCCCAATGGGTCAGTACTACGTACCGCACGGAATCATGATCGGTGCCGGCCTTGTAGCTCTTATTCAGGTATTCATGATGCTGTTCAAGAAGGACAGCGGAAGCGACTCTGTAGCAGGCAAGTTCACATCCAGCATGAAGGATATGAAGAAGGCTATCTTTGGCGGTTACGGAGCATACGTTGCAGTAGCTCTTGTACTTGCAATATTCTGCGGCTTCTTCCAGCAGATGGGATTCCTGCAGTTCGTATTCTGGGTACTTTACGCAGCGTTTGCAGCTATCGCATCAGAACTGATCATCGGTATGGCAGCCATGCACTCCGGATGGTTCCCTGGATTCGCAACCGCTCTTATCTTCCTGATCGTAGGTATGCTTGCAGGATTCCCGCCACTTGGCCTTGCGATTCTTGCAGGTTATACATCAGCGACAGGACCTGCATTCTCAGATATGGCTTATGACCTCAAGTGCGGATATATCCTCAGAGGAGGCGGAGAAGATCCTGAATTTGAGAAAGAAGGACGTAAGCAACAATATATTTCAGAGGTCATCTCATTCGTAGTAGCTATGATCGTTGTGGCAGTTGTTTATAAGACATATTTCGCAGCTGATCTGTTCGCTCCTGTATCACGTACGTTCCTTACAACTATTGAAGCAGGTTCTTCACCGGAAATCGCTAAGTGGCTCGTGATCTGGGCTGTACCGGGTGCGATCATCCAGTTCATAGGAGGCCCTAACAAACAGCTCGGAGTACTCCTTGCAACAGGTCTTCTGGTAGGAAGCACGATAACAGGTATCACTACTATAGCAGCTCTTATCATAAGAGTCATCGTGATCAAGTGGAAGGGCGAGAAGGGACAGAGCATCATGTACATACTCGCGGCAGGCTCTATCGCAGGTTCAGCGCTGTACAGCTTCTTCTCTTCAACATTGGCACTTGGCAAATCCTTGAAGAAGTAAAAATTTTATATAAATAATTCAAAATAAATCGATAGAAGAAAAAAAGGAGGCACTATTAATGGAACTCAATCTGGGTTTTGAAGCAAGAGACGAGTACTTGCAGCTGGAAACATTCAAGGGCGCTATGGTTCTCTTACGCGATGTAATGCTTGTCAAACCGGGACTTAATGTACTCATCACTGGTGATACATCTTCGGATAAGCGTGTAATGGATGCTTTTGCGGCAGCTGCTTATGCACTTGACTGCATACCGGTGACAGCGACATACCCTACGGCACCACTCTCACTGATGGATCCGCCTACAATGATCCAGGAAGCAGCTATGGAAGCCGATGTATGGCTTGAGTGCGCTTATCAGACGGTACAGCATACACCGTCCTGGCAGAAAGTCATTGCGCATGGAAGAGTACGCTACATGTGCCTGACAGGTATCGATGTAGACATGCTTGTAAGATGTGTTGCAAATGTCAAATATGACGCGATGGTAGAATTCGGCGAATATCTCAAAGCGACCATCGAGAAAGTAGATAAGATCGAGATCAAATCTGCAAACGGCACAGACCTCGTTGCATATGAGAGTGGCAGAAAAGTCCGTCACTCAGGACAGAAATACTGTGTCGACGGATATCCATATATGCTCGGTGGACAGATCTCATGGTGCCCGCTTGAATCTACTATCAACGGAACGCTTGTCTTCGACGGCGCTATCTGGCCACCTGCAGATCTGTGCAAACTTAATGAACCTATCAAGCTGACTCTTGAAAATGGTGTAGTTACCAATATCGAGGGAGGCAAGGAAGCTCAGAGACTTGCTGAGTGGATGGCATCATTCAATTGTCCGGAATCTTACAGACTTGCTCATTATTCGCTGGGATTCAATCCTGGAGTCAAGGCTCCTACAGGCAGGATAGTAGAGGACGAGCGTGTATTCGGCGGAGCTGAATTCGGAATCGGAAGTCAGGGCGCGGCTATTATGGGCGAGAAGTGGGATGCTCCGAGCCACACAGATGGAACTATCGTAAAGCCGACACTCATCTTTGACGGAGTAGTCTTCGAGCAGGATGGTGTATATCTTGATCCTAAGGCAAGAGAGTTCTGCAGAAAGATGGGCCTGCCTGGATACGAAGACTGATCAGGTACCAAGGCAATTTATAATGGAAAAAAAATTAAACGATTTGATTGAAAGCTATCAGGAAGATATGATAGCGGACCTCAAAAGGCTGGTCAGGATCCCGAGCATCTTTGATCCTGACACAGCCGGCCCAGGCGCCCCCTTCGGGCAAGGAGCCCGGGATGTACTGGACGAGGTCATCAAAATTTCAGAGGAACTCGGTTTCGAGGCGAAGGATTATGACGGTTATGCCGCTTCCGTCAGATATGGAAGCAGCGGCCGTGAGGTCGGTATGCTTTGCCATGCTGATGTAGTACCGGTCGACGATAACTGGCTCACTGATCCGTTTGATCCTGTTATCAAGGATGGCAGGATGTATGGCAGGGGAACGGTTGATGACAAAGGACCGCTCATATCAGCAATGTATGCCATGAAAGCTATTAAGGAGAGCGGGCTTGAGCTGGATGGTCATATCAACCACATAATCGGCTGCAATGAAGAGACCGGTCATGAGTGCATCAAGTATTATCTGACTAAAGAGAAGTGTCCGGACATAGGATTCTCTCCGGATGGTAGTTTTCCGGTGATCCATGCTGAAAAAGGCATAATCCGTTACACTATAACTCATCCTGTAGAACAGGCTGATGGAACAGCTGTAATCGTCAAAAAGATTGTTGGGGGGACAGTAGTGAATGCAGTTCCGAATCTGGCTAAAGTCTGGCTGAAAGGGAGCAAAGAGGCTTTGCAGGAAGTAGCGGACAGCTTTGGTGGAGAGCATGCATGGGAAGACGGAGCTCTGGTGCTTTCATTCACCGGAGTCAGTGCGCATTCTATGCAGCCATGGCTCGGGAAGAACGCGATACTGCCTATGCTGGCATTCATGAAAGATGTCAATGGCCTCAGCGATGACGCAAAGAAATTCTTTACTTCGCTCGATTCACTTTATGCTGATGGATGGGAAGGAAAGAATATCGGTATAGCCTGTGAGGACCAGCTTTCGGGGAAACTTACCATGAACCTGGGAGTCATCCGGTTTGAGAACGGAATATCTGAACTGAAGGTCGATCTTCGTTGTCCTGTTCATATAGACCTTGAACAGATATGGAAAACGACAGATATAAACTGTCAGAAATATGGATTCCATCCTGTGTACTGGCAGATGAGACCACCTCTTTATATACCTAAGGAAGCACCTTTGGTCGAAACTCTGCTGGGAGTATATAACGAGATGACTGGTGAAAAAGCTGAAGCTATCACGATCGGCGGAGGCACCTACTGTCGTGATGTCACTAACTTCGTATCGTTCGGACCTGTTTTTCCTTATGAAAAGGAACTGGCCCATGAAGCAAATGAGTTCATCGGCATCAAAGAATTCATTATGGCATCGAAACTGTATGCGCAGGCATTGTATGCACTGTTAAGACCGGAAGTGTGATTTCAATCGGCCCGGAGATACAGAAAACCCATAAAAACTCTGGGTCTCCGGGTTTTCCTATTTTATTCAAGCAATCATAAGGAGAAAATATCATGTTGATGAAACAGATCCTGGAAATATACGATATCCTTGACAGCATCTATGCGAACGGTGCTGCGATGGAAGAGTATCTGCGCGTCATTGATCCGGATGCGGATATTGACGTATATGAATTAAAGGGTGAAAATGGTGACGGAAAAACTGACATGATCAAGATCCGTATCCCGGGAACCAAAGGGAAGACAGTAGGGGGCGAAGCGCCAACCATCGGTCTTCTCGGGCGTCTTGGGGGGATCGGCGCAAGACCTGAAAGAATAGGCTTTGTATCAGATGGTGATGGCGCTCTGTGTGCTCTTGCGATCGCTGCAAAGATCCTGGATATGAGAAAGAAGGGCGATGCGCTTGAAGGTGATGTGCTGATTTCCACGCACATTTGCCCGGTAGCCCCGACTCAGCCTCACAAGCCTGTCGCTTTCATGGGATCACCTGTTGAGATCGCGCAGGTCAACAAAGAGGAAGTGTCTGATGATCTTGACGCGATCCTTTCCGTTGATACGACCAAGGGAAACCGCGTTATCAATACACGTGGTTTTGCGATTTCACCAACTGTCAAGGAAGGCTACATACTCAAAACTTCTGAAGATCTGCTGGATATCATGCAGATCACGACAGGAAGGCTGCCTTATGTTTTCCCGTTGACCACTCAGGATATTACGCCTTATGGCAATGACCTTTACCATCTGAATTCCGTGCTGCAGCCTTGCACGGCAACACCTGCCCCGGTCGTAGGAGTAGCTATCACGACCGAGATGCCGGTCCCGGGCTGTGCAACAGGCGCTACTCATATATGCGATGTTGAGGAGGCAGCGAGATTCATGCTTGAGGTCGCAAAATCATTCGGCCGCGGGGAATGTCAGTTCTACGACAAAGAAGAGTACGAGAAGATCGTACATAAGTATGGCTCAATGAAGCATCTGCAGACCAAGGGCAGAGAATAGAAGGAAATAAAGATAATTAGTCGAGGATAAAAGGAAACAATTATGGAATTAAAAGAGATCGGCAGGAATATTCTGACAGGGTGTATGGGTCTTAGACCTGGAGAGAAGGTTCTTATCGTTACTGATGACGCAAAACTTCCAATAGGCACTGCATTATATGAAAGTGCCAGATCTTTAGGTAATGAGTCGGTGCTTATGCTGATGCCGGAGGGCAAGGTCTCAGGTGAGGAGCCGCTTGAATGTGTAGCACAGGCAATGCTGGCAGCCGATGTTGTACTTGCGCCTACTGCAAAATCGATCACACATACCAATGCAAAGATCGCCGCGCAGGCTAAGGGGGTCAGAGTTGCCACGATGCCTGGAATTACTGAAGAGATGTTTGGTAACGGCGCCATGACAGCGGACTATTCCAGGGTCGAAGCACTGACGGATAAAGTCACCGAATTGCTTACAAATGCAGATACAGCAACCATTCTCAAGGACGGATATAAGCTTACTTTGGATCTTAAAGGCCGCCGCGGCGTAGCAAGTCCAGGTGTATATAGAGAGCCTGGAAAATGCGGGAATCTCCCATCGGGCGAGGGATATATAGCGCCTCTCGAGGATGGTGTGAACGGCGATTTGCTTGTTGATGGCTCTATGGTAGGAGTTGGAAAGCTATCATCTCCGCTTCATTTTGTGATCAGGAATGGAAAGATAGAGTCTATCGAAGGTGAGGATGCAGACAAACTGGACATCCTGCTGGCGAATGACAACAATCGAACTGTGGCTGAGCTTGGGATTGGAACTAACGATGCGGCCATTCTGAACGGAATCATTCTGGAGGACGAAAAAGTTTACGGCACCGTACATGTCGCATTTGGCACGAATGCTTCTTTCGGTGGAATCAATAAGGCCGACTGTCATATGGACGGGATCGTGCTGAAACCGACTCTTTATCTTGATGATCTTCTGGTAATAAAGGATGGGGATTTTGTATATGAACAATAAGAGACTTGATGCGAGCCTTGATGTGGGGCTGATCCGCGTGCTCACAAGCAACGATCAATACTTTGTGGATACGCATGGTCGTCTTATCATGGAAAACTATCCCGGAATCAATGTTGAAAGCATCTGCATACCTGATCAATGGGAAGGCATACATGACGATGAGACGCTTGCTAAGGCACTGCCTAAGATAGTAGAAGCAGCGCAGGGCTTTGCAGATAAGGACATGATCCTTGTTAGCTGTGCTGATGATCCGGCAGTAGATATGATCAGGGAAGAAATGCCTGAATTGCCTGTTGCTGGCGGGGGAGAGACGACTGTAGCCATGGCACTTCGGTACAGCAGCAGGATCGGCGTGATCGGGATCACGGACAGACCGCCCAGAGCATATCTTAGCAATGCCGAGGGCAAGATCGCTTTGTATGAAAAGATAAACCAAGTAAACAGTACTCTTGATCTTCTTTCCGATGAGGGCAAGAGGGGTGTGCTGGAGTGTGCGCGCAGGATCAAAGAAGCCGGCTGCGGTGTCATCGCTCTTGCATGTACAGGCATGTCTACGATAGGCATAGCCGGTCTGATAGAACGTGAGACAGGACTGCCTGTGGTCGATCCGGTCATCGCGGAGGGTGCTTTTGCATATCACGAACTCATTCGTAAGAAATACAGAAATACAGGGGACTGAAGAGACCAGGGAAATCAAAATGGATTATCTGATGATACTTATCCCCAAGCTTCTGAGGTTCCTTATCCTCATCGCGATCGGTTTCGTGGTCTCGAAGCTCGGGGTAATCAAAAAAGAAGGCCTGCCAACTTTGTCAGGACTCCTGATCAATGTTGCGATGTCGCTTCTTATCATATCGATAATGAACCAGCAAGCTACGTCTGTGATGGATCTGCTTGAGTTTCGCAGGATGGTCGGATGGCAGCTTTTTGGCTATTTTCTGCTTGCATTGACTGGAGTTCTGGTAAGTAAGCTTCTAAGACTCGATCATAGATCCGGCAATGTTCATCGTGGAAGCATGGTAGGAGGCAATTACGCTTTTATCGTGCTTCCTCTTATCATGACACTTTTCACGCCCGAGGATGGACAGCAGTATATCCCTGTCTGCTCCGCTGTAGATACGCTTACAGCATGGACTCTGGCGCTTTCATTCTTCTCTCAGGGAGTCGACAATGGCGGAAGATCCAAACTGGCAATTATTGGCAAGAAGTTCATAAATCCGATCATGGTTGCCATTGTAGGCATGCTGATCCTGAACTCGCTTTCTGTCAGGTTGCCTGAGCCTTTTCTGGCTGTCAGCGATGAACTGGGGAATGCAAGCCTTTGCCTGGGCCTGATCTACGTAGGCGCTGTCATCTGCTATATGGAGAAGGGGAATCTTACTACTATAAAAAATTCATCTATTCTCACTATAAGCAAACTCATCGTGGTACCGTTCGTCGTCTATCTCGTCACTTCGAGGTTTATGCCTGAGACCGAAAGCATAATCCTCATGCTGATTGCCGGATCCCCGACCTTTACCATCAGCTGCGTTCTGGCTGAGCAATATCATCTTGATCTTGAATATGCAGCGACGAACGTGTTCTTAACGACGACCGGGTGCCTTCTGAGCATTCCGCTGTTGTTCGTTCTGATCACATTTGTATAGAAGGCGAAAAAGCATGGCTTTTTTTCTTCATTTTTCGATAGAAAGGATATATAAATATGAAGATTTCTAAAGCAATCGAAGAAAGACGAAGTATACGCAAATTCACTTCGCAGACGGTCGACAGATCGATCCTTCTGTCGCTTATCCGTGCGGGTGCGCTGGCCCCGTCCGCAAGCAACGCACAGTTCTGGAGATTTATCGTTGCAGATAACCAGAATCTGGTAAGAAAGCTGGATCTTTACTGTCCCGGGATGAGCGGCAAACCAACCGCAATCATTGTCATTGCCAGTGATCTTGAAGAAGTAGCCAGTAAAGGCAGCAAGAACAGCATTGAATATGGCTGTATGATGGATGCTTCCATGGCAGCTGAGAATATTATTCTGCAGGCGCTCGAGTTCGGCCTTGGAACGTGTGTGATTAAGAGTTACAATGATGGAGCGGTTCGCAAACTTCTTGGAATTCCGGATACACTTCGTATCGAGATCCTGATTTCTGTTGGATACCCTGATGGGGAACCCAGAGAGCGCAAAAGAAAGGATCTTGATCAGATCCTGCAGTGGAATGGATGGAATACCAGTGATACGGAGGGCAAGTGATGGACGGGCTTACTGAATTGTTGATTTACATGGCGACCAGCGCTGCGGGGCTTACCGATGAACCTGCAAATTACGGGCCGCTCAGAATGATAACAGCTGCGCAGAAACTCACAGAGTATATGCTTAAACAGGATCCGGATAATGCTGTTTTAAGAGCGATCGCGGATGATATTGAAGAGAATAAGGGTAGATACTCTACATCTCCTGACGCGTTTGCGGAAATGCTTAACAGAGTAGTAGAAAAGACAGTGGATCTGCTATAAATAATTGAGGATATGATTTATGGATAATGAGACTATTTACAGCAAAGGGTGGCCTGAAGGGCAGGAAGAGGGATTCATTCCCGTTGAAGGTGGTAGTGTTTTCTACCATTACTATGGCAAAGGGAAACCCGGAATTCCGATTGTTTTCCTTCATGGCGGGCCAGGCAGTACGGGACTATGCTTCTTCAAGCAGACTGCACTTGCCGAAAAACATCCGGTCGTGATTTATAACCAGCTTGGTAGCAAAGGGTCTGGTTTCGCTGATAATATCACTACTTCAGAAGAAGCCAGACAGTATCTGACAATAGACCATTTCGTCAATGAAGTCCAGACTGTAATAGACTTCTTTGATTTCGCTGAGTTTATGATTGTTGCCCGTTCATGGGGAACAATGCTTGCTGTTGAGTATGCTGCAGCCAGGCAGCCAAAAGGGCTCAAGGGTATAGTACTGGATGGACCGTTCCTCAATGTTGATCAGTGGTGCAGTGATGCTGAGAGGCTGATCAAGTCTCTGGACAAAGGCGAGGAATATTGGCAGATCGTTCGTGAATGCGAGGAATCGGGTATTTTCGAGGATGATCCAAGATATGCAATGGTCAATGAGATATATTCCGCTAATTTCAATAGCCGGGTAGCGGGAGCAAATGACGGTACACCGGCTGATCCGGAATCGCAGCATACGATCACGGGGTTATCAGTCTACAACTATATGTGGGGTCCATCGGAATTCTCTTGCACAGGAACCTTGAAGGGGCATGATTCAACAGTGCTTCTGAGCAGCATCAAAATCCCGATCCTCTATATCTGCGGACAGTACGACAGCGGAACTCCGGAGGCTGCCAGCTTGTACAATTCGATGACGCCAAATGGCGAGATCTGCGTACTTCCGGGATGCGGCCACAACGCTTCCCGCGAAAGGCCTGTTGAATTCAACGCAGTAGTCGGAGCATTCGCAGAAAGGATCATGGAATAAAACGCAGCTTTAAAGCTCGTTGCTGTTTTCGATGAGAAGAGGAACCGAAGTTAATAATCTATTGTAGATGTTCCGGACATATTGGGGGATCAGCTTAGCGGATCCTTCTTCTGCCGCCAGTAGTGCTGATAGAGTTCTTCGGTTGCAAGCGCCATCTTGGTCACGGAGAAATCTGTCCCATGCGGGAAGATGTACCAGATGTCTTCAAGCGTATTGAGGTCGACGCAGTCACCGTGCTTGCCCAGATAGTCGTACTCGATGTGGTAGGAATAGAGGGAAGGCACGTCTTTTTCCATCAGAAATTCATCTCCGTCACGGTCGATCCCGCGGACGACAAAACCATCCATATTGTGGACGAGAATGCCTTCGCCGAGCCGGATAAATCCAAGCGCGTTCGGCAGACTGTCCACGGTCACACAAAGTTCTCCGCTGTTGTAAGTTCCCGCTTCGACTTCACTCCTGACACATGAACGCTCCCACTCATACCAGTCCGGTATGTGGGAGAATTCCGTTTCGCCATTTTCCGCAGATAGTTCCCCCAGCTCTGACATATTCCATTACCGTCATCACTACGATGGCGGTTTTTTATACCGAGATTGATCTCGGCTTTTTTTATTGTCATAAACCCTCGATAATGACTGTTTAAAGTCAACTATTCTACCCAAAATGCGTACTGCAAGTCAACTGTGCAATTTACAAACAAACATATAATTAAGACGGAAAGAAAGGAAATTACATCATATGAATGATTATTACTCGGAATTAATAGTTTTCGGAAGAAATGTTCAGTTTCTCCTTGAGCGAAATCATCTATCTAATATCGAGTTTGAGAAACAAACTGGATATAGCAGAAATGATCTCCCGGCTTTATTAAATGGATCTATGAATTTCAAATTGAGCACTGCGATTAAAATTGCTAGATTCTTCGACATTTATTTATGAAGGCATGACATACAGAGAAATTGCTGATGCCGAGAATGCGGATTTCACTTCTGTCCGGGACTCAATAAAACTGGCAAAGGAGAAAATCGAAAACTTTTTGAAAAAAATATAAAAAAACATACCCCACAAACCCCGATTCAATTTCTCACTACGTCAATTAGACTTTGAAAACACAATACAATCAGTAATTAAAAAAACTGAACGTCTAAATAGTAGAAATTATAAATACTATTCTATTGATGGGCTATTCGTTAATGACTCGGATTCGTTTCTTTTCGACAAGGGTGCTCCTGAGATAATGGATCGCATTGAGAGTAAGTGCGCTTGTTTTGAGAGAAGGTATTCAACATTATTTGTGTTTTGCCACCATGATATTTATATGATGGATATGGTTAGTAGGGAAGTAAAAGCAAAACCTATTACAGATGAGGAAATAGAGGAAATAAAGAAAAAGACTTGCTATGCAATTGGCAGAAAAAGGGAATATGATGAGCGAAGCTATTTTCTCATAGATAATACTGTGTAATTTGGGAACAAACATGGATGACGCATTTCTTCATTTTAGCGGGCATAGCGAATATGCTTGTGGTCCGAAGCGCAAGGACTTCATGACTATGATTGAGGGACATCCCATTATCAATGTTACGCATGTCCTGATCATAGCACAAACAGGCAGAAAGAATATTGCATATAATAGTTTTTGGATACACTTTTGAATACACCGCGTGAGGGACGTCTCTCCTTCCTTGAAATTTCAACGGTTTCAAAATTGCTGATTTGTTCGACTCCCCCCATCAGCTCCATTTTTGAGGACTTTCGGGTGATTCCGGAGGTCCTTTGTTTTACCGACTTTCGTTGAAATTTCAACATTTTAGGCCTCTCGGCACTTCGCCGCATAACGCTGGAAAACGCCGGTGTACGCTGGGGTGAAGGAGGAATTGTGGGGGGTGTCTCGTGCTACATGACGAGAAACGAAGTCCCTCTTATTGGAGACGGCTTGCCAGGCTATTCTTTTATTCGAACTCATCTTCGACTCCTGTGACTTCGCGAGAGTCATCCCCACAAACGCCTGCCCGTGAATGAGATGCCTCATTTGCTACATTTTATGTACATATAAATCATTGTAAATGATACGAACAAACGATACGCGATTCGCACAATTGCAGATCGCGTTCTTTTTATTTACGATGATCATGAAGACTGAGATCATTGCGATTGGAGGTGCCTGAGATGTTAAGATCTAAGTATAAGTTCTCGTATGATGAGATCAGAATCATAGTAATGGCTCTCGTTGAGCTCAAGAACCAGCTTGTTGCGGAAGGCAGATACACAGATGCTGTAGATGACCTCCTGATAAGATTTGTTGACTGATATCGACTCCCCTCTCCGGCTTCCGGATTACATGGCTCTGTACACAGGGTGCAGGGCCAATTATTATGTCCGGAACACGGAGAAAGGAAAACAAAATGATCAATATAGGAAAGAAGAAGCACGTTGTTACAGAAAAGAGCGAAAAGGCGGAATGTGTCTGCCCTATGATGGACTATATCGCTAAAATGACAGCCATCGATTTTGATGAATCCGGAGAATTTGAATATGATGCTCCACATACGGTCCTGCTCTGCAATCTCATCCTCGGGCTGTATTCCAGAGGAGAGTTCAAAGAAGCGATGGCCCTCCTTGCGGTCGCGTTCATGATGGCCGGTATGGAAGATTCCGCCGGGATGATGGGAGCTGCGGCTGCGGGATACACAGAGGAAAATGGCAGGTATTTTCTGGAGCAGTTCTTTGATCATTCGGGGCTTATAGAGACTTACCTGCTTGGCCTGGAAGTATATGGCGAAGAGGAGGATGCGGATGGCGAAGACGATAGCGATATGTAACCAGAAAGGCGGAGTGACAAAGACCACGACCACACTGAACCTGGGGATCGGATTGGCCAGAGAAGGCAAACGGGTATTACTGATAGATGCAGATCCGCAAAATGATCTGACCTCGGCTCTGGGGTGGGAGGCTGACTCACTTGAGCACTCTCTTGGCAGACTCATGTACCTGGTAACGCAGGACTATAAACCTGTAGTTCAGGACACTATCCTGCATCATCCCGAAGGAGTGGATCTGATCCCGTCGAATCTTGATCTGTCCTCTATGGAATCACAGCTTGTGAACGCCATGAGCAGAGAAAAGGTGCTGGCAAACCTTCTGAAAGATGTGAAAAAGGATTACGACTATATTCTTATCGACTGCATGCCATCACTTGGTATGATCACGATCAATGCACTGACGGCTGCGGATGAAGTAATAATCCCGGTGCAGGCACAGTACCTTCCAACAAAGGGGATGACACATCTGATGAAAAGCATAGATATGGTCAGAAACCACACTAACGAGAATCTGAAGATCGCTGGTATAGTCATGACGCTTGTAGACAGCAGGACCAACCTGTCGAAGGAAGTGATCAATACCATCAGAACGAAATACGGCATGAGCATCCGGATCTTCAATACCCAGATACCGGTCGCTGTAAAAGCAGCTGAGGCAAGCAAGGCAGGGATGAGCATCTTCGCTTATGACAAAGGCTCGAAGCCGGCAATTGCTTATGAACAACTGACGAAAGAGGTGATGAAGCTTGGCGAACGTGAAAGACATAGAGATGAAGCTGCCCTCGCTCGATGAGCTGTTTTCATCACAAGAGGAGAGAGACGACGCGAAGCTCAAGAGGATATACGAGATACCTCTCGATGAGATCGACCCGTTCCCGGATCATCCGTTCAAAGTCAGAGATGATGAAGACATGCTCAATCTTGTCGAATCGATCAGAGAGAACGGTGTACTGACTCCTGCTACAGTCCGAAAAAAAGAAGATGGACGATATGAACTGCTCTCCGGACATCGCCGCTTAAGAGCATGCGAGCTTGCAGGCATCGATACACTCAGATGTGAAGTCGTGGACATGACTCGTGATGAAGGAACGATTTTTATGGTGGAAAGCAACTTCCAGAGGACCAAGATCCTTCCGAGCGAAAAAGCTTTTGCATATAAGATGAGAATGGAGGCAATGAAGAGACTGCCAGGAAGGCCCTTAAAAAATGGTGGACAAATGGTCCACATTTTTGAGGGAGAGAAAACCAGAGATCTTCTAGGAGATTCATCAGGAGAAAGCGGAAGAACAATTTCCAGATATATTCGTCTTACAGAACTTATTCCGGAGATCCTGGATATGGTGGATGAGGGACAGATGGCCATGCGTCCGGCGATAGAATTATCGTTCATTCCAAAAGTCCAGCAAGGACACATATGGGAATGTATGGATGCTGAGCAGTGCACACCATCACATGCACAGGCGATCAGGATGAGGCAGATGTGCGTGGAGAAGAAACTCACTCCAGAGGTTATTGAGGCGATCTTGCTTGAGGAGAAGCCTAACCAGAAAGAACGCATAGTGCTCAGTGGAGAACGCTTTAAAAGGCTGTTCCCGCCGGATCTGCCGGCTTCAAAGAGAGAGGATTATATAGCAGCAGCCATGGAGTACTACGCCAAACACCGGCATAGGCAAAGAGACCGGGATGATGCCAGATAGGCATGCGCATGTCGTATCAGGAGCATGTTTTCCTGTCTCCTCCCCTACAACCCCACCTCTCTTACTACCAGTTACTACCCGAAGAAGAATAACAGTATCGACTATAATGTTACTCCACAAGTAAATTAATTTTGGTACCGAAATATCTTGACAAAGATATGAAAGACGAGTATGTTTACTTTGGTACCGAAATAAAATATTGATAATACGATGCGGATGAAGCAGATCCGCAGAAGGAGGAATACACATGGAAAAGACTATAGACGAGAGATTATTCGAGCAGCTCATGAGAGCGCCACACGTACTGCGCAGAGCATTCATAGAAAGCGATGAGGGAGAACACAGAGGACCTCATTGCCGCAGACATGAAGGGCCTCATGGTCCGACGCATGGACCAATGGGAGGACACGGCCCGCAAGCAGGACATCCGATGCCGGGACTTGAACATGGACCTTGGCATGGACCGATGCATGGAAGAGGACCTAACCCTGCATTTGCAAGAGAGAGACTTCTCGGGATCATCGGAAGCTATGAAGGCGGAGTCAGACAAAAGACTCTGGTAGAGGAACTCAGGATCAATCCGTCCTCAGTATCCGAGATCATCTCCAAGCTGGAGAGCGACGGATATGTAAAAAGAGAAGTCGATCCGGATGACAAGAGAGCCACTCTGATCTCGCTGACAGAGCTCGGAACCGCGAGAGCAGCAGAGCTTGAGGATGAGAGAAAAGAGCAATTCTCCAGGGCGTTCGGAAATCTGACAGATGAGGAGAAGGAGCAGTTGCTGGCTCTTCTGGAGAAACTGACAGCAGAGAAATAAAATTATAATAATCGCAATATTCTTACAACTATGGCGTTCAAGTCTATATGACCTGAGCGCCTTTTTTAGTGCCCGGATATTGCGGGAAAGGACGATTTATGACGAAAGACAACGATAAGAAAACCAAAGAACCGAATGACGAAGTGATCATAGTCACTGACGATGCGGGCATGCAGCTCTATCTCAGCGAGAAGGCAGCTAACAGGCTCAGCTGGATCCTGACCGGAATCATGGCAGCGCTTTGCCTGCCGGTGATCATACTCGCATTCATGTGCATCTAGTGGAAAGGAGATAAACGCAATGACAGACAACAAGTATTTCAAGGCGTTCACGAGAGTGTTCGCCATTACGCTTGCACTCATCATGATGCTTGGAACTGTGATGACTGAGACTGCAAGCGCTTTCAGCGGCAAAGTGGGCAGCAAGTATACGGTCCACTGGTACAAGGAACTGCACTACGGCCCGGGTGAAGGAGGCTACAGCAACGCAGCCAAGTGCGACCTCGGAGATGATCTCGGAAGCCGCTTTTCCATCTGCGTGCAGCCGAATAAAAACTCCCCTGTGTGGTCAGGAGATCAGACCAGAACAGTGCAGGTAGATAAGGTGGTCACTGACGCTACCGATACCGGCAAGTGGAACGCGCTCAGAAACATCGTGTACTACTCGCCTTCGTATCCGGGCTTCAAGAAAAACATCGAGGGAATAAAGCAGTTCTACTACGGTGATGAAGCAAAGGATTATGGTGTAGCTCATCTGGCCCTGGCCTATGTATATGCCGGAAGGCCTAACGACATGGCGACCTGGGGAGGTACTCACGCTTCTGCCTGCGGTGATGTGTGGACAAGAGCGAAGGCTCTCGCCAATGCACTCTACGACACAAACGCAGACT
Organism: Mogibacterium sp.; assembly: GCA_017431685.1. Classification (GTDB taxonomy): domain Bacteria; phylum Bacillota; class Clostridia; order Peptostreptococcales; family Anaerovoracaceae; genus Crickella. Next base: position 20,805 of record JAFRKO010000013.1, on the reverse strand, counting down.
TCGATGAAGCAGTTCCTGAAAGCTTCAAGATCTTCATCTGCTATATGGATGGAGTACAGGACATGGTAGTCGGATATCTGGAGGCTCCCGGACACCTCAACATGAAGAAGGTCTCAAACCGCACATCCATTACTGATGGGAACAACTGCTATTCACTTGAAGGGGCTCAGTATACCGCTTATGACAAGAACGGTGCTGCAGCTGGCACCCTGACACTGAATGCCAATGGAGAGAGCAACACCGTCGATCTGATGGAAGGCACATATACAGTCAAGGAGACATATGCTCCTCCGGGGTATGCTAAGGATCCTGAGACATACACTGTGAAGATCGTATCTGAGGAAACAACGACCTTTACAGCCAAGGATGAACCTATAACTGATCTGGTGGAACTGCTTCTCACTAAGAATCCTGTCGGATATCCGCATGATCATGGTGAGGGAGATGCCACTCTGAAGGGAGCTGTATATAAGTTCAGCTACTATGACAGACTGAATTCACAGGAAGTCATGCTGAGAGGAGCAAAGGCAGCTGACGGAGCTCTCAGGACATGGCACTTTGTAACTGATGAACACGGCAGGATAAACGGCCAGAATCCGACCTTCGCAGATGGTTTCACCAGTGATGCCCTGTATAAGGACAAGGATGGCAAGGTCTGTTATCCTCTCGGAACGTATCTGATCCAGGAGGTCAAAGCACCTGAGGGCTATCTTGTCAATGATGAGATCCTTGAGGTCACGATCACGGAAGACGGTACGGACAATCTTCACGTCAAGACCTATAACGAGAAGATCAAAGGCGATGACACCATCATCCGCGGCGGAGTTAAGCTCGCCAAGATAGATAATGACCTTGATGAGGCTTATGCCCAGGGCGATGCGACCCTCAAGGGAGCTGAGTTCACCATCTACAATCAGTCCAATGAGACTGTGATGGTGAAGGGCAAGGAGATCGGCAAGGGCGAAGCTGCTCTTGTGATCACTACAAATGCAGACGGAATCGCGACTTCCGGTGATCATGACTTGCCATACGGCTCATATCTTATGAAAGAGACCAAACCATCCAAGGGATATCTCCTGAATGAGAAGTGGTCCAGAGCATTCCGCATCAGAGAGGACGGAGTGATCGTAGACCTTACAGAAGACAAGGTCAGAGAGGCTGTCATCAGAGGAGGAGTACAGATCATCAAGAGGGATAAGGAGCTTGTAAAGTCCGAGGCTCTCGGCGGAGCACATCTTGACGGCATCGTAATGACCATCAAGAACGTATCCGGCAGAGACGTAGTCGCAAGAAAAGACTTTGGGGATCCCGAAGTCAAGGTCGACTGGAAGAAGCTTGAATCCAAAAAGGATCTCTTCGAGGATGGAACAGTTCTCAGAGTTCCTACAGGTAAGGATGTTGGTAAGATCACAGTCCACTGGAACGAAGAGAAAAAGGCATATACAGCTGAGACTCTTGCAGATGACCTGCCATACGGAACTTATACGATCCGTGAATCGAAGACAAATGAAAGCTACCAGCGCACTGACAAGACAGAGCACATGTTTACCATCAGAGAAGACGGAGTGATCGTCAGCTTCGATGACAATGAGCATGAAGCTGCTCTGACTTTCGATGACTATGTGTACAGATCCGATGTCCAGGGAACAAAGATCGCTGATTCAACTTCCGAGAGATTCTCGTATGTTCCATTCAAGATCATCAGCGTGACTAATGGTGAGACTCACGTAGTCGTAACTGATGCAAACGGTTTCTTATCCACAAAAGACAGAAGAGCTACGGGCGACCTCGATGAAGATGAGGACGCTGACACTGCACGCAAACAGAACCCATTCGATGATCTGCTTGAAGCAGAAGACATCAAGACTGCTGACCTTGAGAAGAGAAAAGACGATATCCTGCACGGAGTATGGTTCGGTACAGGCGAGTTCGGAGACAAGGCTGCAATGAACAGCAAGTTCGGTGCCCTCCCATACGACTCATATATCCTTGAAGAGATGCCGTGCGAGCACAACGAGGGATATATTCTTCAAAAGTTCTACTTCACGGTAGATCAGAAGAGCCAGAACGGATTCGTGGATCTCGAGACCATTACAGATGATGTTCCTGAGATCGGGACTACTGCATCGGTAAATGGTGAGAACAAGGACATCAGACCTCAGAAGGAGATCACGCTTGTAGATGTGATCGAGTACAAGAATCTTAAGAAGGGTGAGACCTACACTGCAAAGGGAATCCTGATGGACAAGGCAACCGGTCAGCCGGTACTGGACATAAACGGCAAGCAGATCACTGCTGAACAGGAATTCAAGACCTTCATGTCAAACGGCAAGGTCAAGGTCACATTCACATTCGATGCAACCAGCTTCTACGGTAAGGAGACTGTAGTATTTGAGAAGGTATTTGACAGGGAAGGACATGTTGCAGCTACTCATGAGGAGATCGATGACGAAGGTCAGACGGTAACATGGGAGCACATGCAGCCTGCATACGAGATGTACAAGATCCGTACTACAAAAGCACCATCCAAAGGAGATAAGTTCGGCTTCTTTGCACAGGATGAAGTCGAATACGAAGTCCATGTAGAGAATACCGGCAATATCGCTCTTACGATGGATGTCTCTGATCAGTTCACTCAGAACCCTGAGTACTTTACAGTGCCTAAGCTGAAGGATGTTACTTTCGACGGTGAAGGCACATGGAACAACAAGGGCAAAGATGAGTTCATTGCGAATATCACTCTTGAGCCGGGCGAAAAAGCAGTCGCTACCTACACGGCAGTTGTCAGCGACGATGCGAAGGAATATCTTGCAGCCGCTGCTAAGGACTCCGACTCGAAGGATGCCAAGGGCAACGACATCAACAGGGAGTACCAGAAGAACAAGCCTGATGATCATGATGGTTACTGGAACACAGCTAAGTGCGACAATGTGACATATCCTAATCCGGATAATCCTGATGAACCTGATACACTCGAGCCTAAGGATGACGTAGCCCAGACTCCTGTGCAGAAGCCAGAGATCGGAACGTCTCTTGCAGACGGCGCAGGCAAAAAGACTGTAGCAGCTGCCAAGGATACTCAGCTCATCGATACCATCACTTACAAGGCTCTTGATCCTTCAAAGTGGTATGTATTTGAGGGCACACTCATGGTGAAGGATACAGGCGATCCGCTTGTAGAGCATGGTCATGAGGTCACAGTATGGAGCGAACCGTTCCAGCCGAAGAGACCAAACGGCTCAGCTAAGATCAGCTTCATCATCGATACGACTAACCTTGATGGGAAGGAGCTCGTGGCATTCGAGACTGTGTACAGAGTCAATGATTACAAGGAAGGCGAAGAGCTTTCAAAGTTTACTGTGACAAAGGTCGCAGAGCATAAGGATCTCAGGGACGAAGGGCAGACTGTCAAGGTGTCCAGGGAAGCCAAGAGAGTACCGCCTAAGACCGGCGACAACAATATGCTCTGGCTGTACGGAGGACTCTTTGCGGCTGCAATGGCAAGCATGCTCGCGCTTGTAGCAAAGGAGTATGCAAGAAAACGCAAACAGGACAAAGAAGATGCTGAAATGTTTGCCTGATAACCAGATGAACCACAACTGATATACGGGGCGGAAGTTTAGCAGCGACCGCTCCATTTTCTTTTGAGACAGTAGGAGGGGAAACAGAAGAAATGAACTACAAAGAGAAAAAGTTCAATACAGAGATAGCAAGACTCTGCGGAGTCAATGCGGCTGTCGTGGCTTCAAAGCTGTGGGAAGCCCAGGCAAACGCGGATTCCGCATTTTATATAGACGGATACCCATGGGTCAGGGCTTCATACAAAAGGATCACTGCTTACCTGCCGTTCCTGACGGTGCACATGGTGCAGACAGCAGTTAAGAAACTTCTCAGGGAAGGAGTCGTCAAGGTCGGTGAGTACAACGAAAGCAAATTTGACCGAACTCACAGCTATGCCTTCACAGGCTATGGCAAAGACCTGATGAAAGCATAGATATGGGATATCTGTGGGAATACCCGAAGATACAATGCCCGGAAGACTGTAATTACCGCAATAAACTTGCACCGTTCTGCGGTTACTGTCTTCCGGAAATAATGCGACAACTGGGAATAAGGCATAAGAAGGAGGAAACAGATGGCAATAGACAGAACGAAGCTGAAGACCATGGACAAGCTGAAAGATAAGGGCTTTGATACGGCAAACAAGATCAAGACACTCGATGGCAGACTGATACTCAAGAACGGTCTGACCGGAGAGATGGCAAACATATTCGATCTTCAGGATGCGATCAAGGCAAATCACAGTGAGCTTGCATGGCTTATGGACGGAGAGGATCCAAAGCCTGAGAGGAAGGAGGCGGCAGATGCAGATGATGATAGAGCCGGAAGCAGCGCCGGCAACACAAGAACCGGAGTATATACCGAGACATATGCGGCAGGTAGTTATTGACGGCGTGGACCTTGCAAGATTAAGGAAACTGGTGGATCAGTTGCCTGACGGGACGGTGTATTCGATAGATATGGAGGTGTTCACTGATGGGAAGAAAGAGAAATGACGAGAAGATCCAGGTAGTGAACATACGCATGGTTAAAGAGCCGTCGCTGTACAGTGAAGACCGGATCACATGCCCGGAGGATGCAGTGAAGGTAATAGCAAAAGAACTGGCAACATACGATAGAGAGGTTTTTGCTGTGCTGAACCTGAAGACCAACGGGCAGCCGATCAACTTCAATATCTGCAGCGTAGGCACGCTTGACGCTTCACTTGTGAGTCCGGCTAATGTAGTAAAGTCAGGAATCCTGTCGAATGCAGCGAGTATGCTCGTATTTCACGTGCACCCCTCAGGTAGCCTCCGGCCAAGTCAGGAGGACATGGATGTTACTAAAAGGCTGATTGCTGCCTCAGACCTGATCGGCCTGAAGCTTTTAGACCATGTGATAGTCGGTGGAGGAACAAACAAGGTATTCAGCTTCAGAAATGAAGGCCTTATGGAACAGTTGAGGCCAAAAAACAGAGAATGGGAAAGATAATTCGGAAGAACAGGAGGTGTTTTATGGCAGAAAAAAGCAACAACGGAGAAGTGACTTTTGAGATCAAGGAGTTCATTGGAGCACTTGATGCTGCGAGCGACAATGGCTGGAGAAGGGAACTGAATCTCGTATCCTGGAATGGCGGAGCGCCAAAGCTCGATATTCGCGAATGGTCACCCGATCATACAAGGATGTCCCGTGGCATCACAATGTCTGAGGAACAGGGCATCAGAGTCGCTCAGCTTCTTGCGCAGAGGGCAAGAGAAAAGCAGAGACAGAGTGCCGAAAGAGACTCTTTCGAGAGATAGTCAGATTCTTTCAAACGTACACAAACAGCGGCGCACAGTGTGTTAAAATCATGCTGTGCATGCCGCGATACATACACTGAAATCAAGGAGGGTTTTGAAGTGAAAGTATTAGTGATACCAGATGTCCATCTGAAGCCATGGATGTTTGATAGAGCGGCAGAAATAATGAAAGATGACGCTGCAGAGAAAGCAGTTTGCCTTATGGATATACCTGATGACTGGGGCAGAGAATACGATCTTGGACTGTATGAAGATACCTTCGATGCAGCTATACAGTTCCAGAAGGAATTCCCGGATACACTGTGGTGTTATGGCAATCATGATCTGTCATATGAATGGATCCAGTATGAGAGCGGTTTTTCATCACTCGCCATACCTGTAGTCCAGGAGAAACTCAGCGCTCTGCGAAGAGAACTGCCGGATCGGTATCAGATGGCATATATCCACAGGATAGATAACGTCCTGTTTTGCCACGGCGGTCTAACTCATGCATTCGTAAAGTACTATGCATTGGATGTTAATTATGACGATACCGATGCAGTTATAGACAAGATCAACACTCTGGGAATGAGAGAGATGTGGGATGATGCCTCTCCGCTCTGGTTCAGGCCGCAGTACTATAACGAGAAAATGTATAAAGAGTCAGATATCCTGCAGGTGGTCGGACATACACCTGTGATGCAGATTGACAGACTTGGCAATGTACTTTCCTGCGACCTGTTCTCTACCTACAGGAATGGAGACCCGATCGGAACAGAAGATCTCCTGTTGATTGATACCGAAACATGGGAATACAAAGGAATCAAGTGAAGAAAGGCAGAAAGAGGTGAGGAAGGATTGCATTTTGTACAGGCAAAATCGCTTCTTACACAGTCAAATGGAATGAATGTATACCGCGGCTGTATGCATGGCTGCGTTTATTGCGATTCCCGGAGCAAATGCTATCAGTTCACACATTCTTTTGAAGATATAGAAGTAAAAGAAAATGCACCTGAGCTGCTTGAGCAGATCCTTCGCAAAAAACGCAAGAAGATCATGATCGGTACGGGGTCGATGTGCGACCCATATCAGCCGTGTGAAAGAGATCTTCAAATCACACGTCGATGCCTGGAACTGATCGACAGATACGGTTTCGGCGCAGCAGTCCTGACCAAATCAGACATGGTCTTACGTGATATGGATATTCTTCAAAGCATCAATCAGAAGGCTAAAGCGGTCGTTCAGACCTCGCTGACTATCGCAGATGAAGAATTGAGCAAAATACTAGAGCCCGGTGTATGTAACTCCAGACGAAGATACGAGGTTCTGAAGGAGTTTCAGAAAGCAGATGTCCCGACTGTAGTCTGGATGACGCCGATCCTTCCTTTCCTCACGGACACAATAGAAAACGTTGATCAGATCCTCGACTGGTGCATCGATGCTGGCGTAAAAGGCATCATCTGCTGGAACCTGGGAATGACACTGAGAGAAGGGGATCGCGAATACTACTACAGAGCACTGAACAGATATTTCCCGGGACTGGCTCAAAAGTACCAGGCTAAATACGGAAACAGTTATGAGGTCGTCAGCGACTTAAGTGCAGAATGGATGCCTGTTTTCCATGAACGATGTGAAAAGCATGGTATCCTTCATACACCTGAGGATTGCTTTACCTACATGCAGGAGATGCCTGATAGGTTTGAACAAATGACGTTGTTTTGAGTCTCATCGCCAGATGTTTCCAATCTCGCTGATGTGGATAAAACGAAAGTTGAAAGAAATACTATTGGAGGAACGATTATGAAAGACATCCTTAAGCAGGTTGCCCTGCAGAATGGAGTCTCTGAGGAAGAAGTCAGAGAAGAGATGCAGAAGTCTATACATGAAGCATATCTGCAGAAATCACCTGCCTTTATAAATACTTTCGGAGATCGTGAGCCATCTGTGGAAGAGTTTCTTAAAAAAATGGCGGATCAGGTCATGGGAGTGTCATGACAGATGGAGAGCAAGACTGAGATGCTATATGATTTGATGCTCAGAAAAGGATATCCGGAGGAGTTCTCTCGGTTGATTTGCGCTGAGATGAACACCGAATTTACCGCCGAAAGAATGATAAGCTATATCGGTGGAGAGAAGCATAGACTGGAAGATGTAGCTGACGAGATGGTCGCGATCAAAGACCTCAGAGATAGGCTTATCAATAAACACATATCCGAGCATGCACAGGTTAGCATCAATAAACTATACAGGGAGATCAATGAGTAATATGCGGATAACGATCAATATCAGATATACAGGAAAGAATAACAGCGTGAAGTACTTTCTTCAGGAGATGAAGGAATCCGGTACCATAGACGCGATCAGAGCGGAGGAAGGAAATCTTCGATATGAATACTACTGGTCACTTGAGGATTCGGACACAGTTCTTCTGATAGATTCATGGGAAAGCCAGGAAGCACTTGATGCACATCATGCCTCACCTATGATGGAGACAATAGCTTCACTGCGCGAGAAATACGATATACACATGACAGTCGAACGATATTACAGAGCAGAGGATCTGATCTCAGATGACAGATTCATCAGAAGGTAAAGTGATAATAATGATAGAACTCAAACCCCTTGCTGAATCAGACAGAGAACAATTTATAAAAGACAATCAGGAGGCATTCAATTATGGTGCCCTGCAGGAATTCGGGTTACGGGATGATCACTTCGAAGATGAAGGTCAGATCATCTCACGGGAGACGATCGAAAAGTCGATCGATGGCGGTGAGGCTTACCGCATCATGCAGGACGGAGAACCCATCGGGGGCGTAATAATAAAAGTCGATTGTGAGCGCGGTGATTTGGACATACTTTTCGTTTCTCCGGGTGTCCATAGCAAGGGCATCGGTTATGCTGCCTGGTGCGAGGTCGAAAAGTTACATCCGGAGGTAAGAGTCTGGGAAACAGTGACTCCATATTTTGAAAAGCGTAATATACATTTCTATGTGAACCGCTGCGGATTCCATATTGTTGAGTTCTACAACAGCCATCATCCTGATCCAAGTGATTCTGACATAGAGGCTGGACCAGATGAGCATTTCCCGGATGGCATGTTTCGGTTTGAGAAAAGAATGGATTTGTAAAAAGGTTGACCATGAAATGAAAAGAAGAGAAATACTTGGATATTTCATAGGGCTGGCACTGTTTGTAATACTGATCCCACTGATTATGTGGAGAGTGTCGGGTGACATACAGGCTGGGGCTGCACAGATCATATTATGTATCTCGCTTGCAATTATCGGCATCGGTCTGAGTATATGGACTATCATATACATGAAAAGAGTCGGCAAAGGCAACCCGATGGATGCATTCAATCATGAGGTCGCTTCTAGAACCAGTAATCTTATGACGGATGGTCCGTACAGGATATGCCGCAATCCGATGCTCCTTGGAGTGTTTGTATACTATATCGGATTGCTCATATACCTTCGCTCAATGAAGGCTGTAGTGGTGTTCGTACTGTTCTTTGCTGTCATGATGGTGCAGGTAAGCAGCGAGGAGAAGCGTCTTGAACAGGACTTCGGTGAAGAATACCGGGAATACAAGGAAAGGACGAAAAAACTGATTCCATTTATTTGGTGATCAGCTAATTCCAACAGGATAGATTCGATGAAAGCAGGATCCATTATGTCGAGTGACGCAACCCTTCTGGATGCAGATATACGTGAGCCTTTATTTGATTATCTGGAGCGTTATCATGGTAAGGTCAGATTCCTTGAAGAGAAGGTAACTGGCAAGGCGCGCGCAGATGTTGTAATGGTATTGCCTGGCAAAGTCTGCGGCATTGAGATCAAAAGTGATGCTGACAGCTACGTGAGACTTGCGACACAAGTGAAATACTATGATAAGTTCTATGACGAGAACTATCTTGTTGTCGGATCAACACATGCTCATCATGCAGCAGAACATGTGCCGGCACATTGGGGGATCATCTCGGTCGAACTGATCAAAGGAGAGGTCGACTTTTACCGCGTCAGGGAAGCAAAACTAAATCCTAAGGCAAAGCTGCAGAACAAGATGAGTCTGCTGTGGAAGTCAGAATTCTCACATATACTGGCAGAAAACAAGATGCCGAAATATGCACAGAAGAGCAAGAAGTTCATCGCGGAAAAACTCATGGCAAAGATCCCTGCAGAGATATTGCATGAACAGATCAGCGAGGAACTCTTTGAACGAGACTATACTATATACGATTGATTGTGGAGAAGTTTTATGCAGATCGAGCAGTTTGTAATGGCATATGGAGCAGAGCAGGACAGACTAAGGGCAATGTTGCCTGATAGTTTTGAGTCCCTTCGGCCGGTACTTCGGATCAATGCTGAGATCAGAGATGAAAAAGAAGTCTACGTGGAATTCAATACTCCTGTACGGGCTTACGGCAAGCGAGGATGGATCAACATAGATAATTGGGACAGTTCAAAAGATGACATATCTTTTGAAAGAACAGGCAAGACTGTCAGAATCGTTTCTCCATTTCTGACACTCATATATACAGGTGTTGGCATAGAGGGCGGATGCCCTGCAGAGAAAGATAATGACGGATGCTTCTTCTTGTCAGGCAGCGAGGCATTCAGAGAAGCTGAAGTAATCGCCAATAATAAGGAATTCTGCGACTGTGAATTTGCCTGGCATTTTAATGAAGGCGATGCACATGGTGTCAGCATAGGAAAAACACTACCGGCGTTTCGCGAAGACGTTGAACATGAATATGAAAAGGCTGACCTCACAGCAGAAAATGCAGCTGCAATTCCATGCAGGCAGGTTCTTGGTGCATATATCGTAAGATTTACAAGATGACATGATGCGGAGGTATGAACAATATGGATCTTAAGGAACTGTTGGAACACTTTGACAAAGGAGAACCCTTTGGAGAAGATCCTGAAATAGTGTTATCGATGAGGCAGCATATACAGGAAACAAGGAGATTTCTTTTCGAGATCAACAATGTTTGGCATGAAGATGAAACAGAAATAGCAGAGCTGTTCTCGAAAATGACAGGCAGACCTGTTGGTAAAGGTCTCAGAGTAGAGCCGCCGTTCTACACTGACTTTGGAAAAAATATCGCTATAGGAGACTATGTTTTTATCAACTCAGGCTGCAAGTTTCAGGATCAGGGTGGTATATACATAGGTGATGAAACCTTTGTCGGACATAATGTCGTTATGGCGACACTGGATCATGATATTGATCCGGAAAAGCGACATATCCTGTATCCGGCACCAATTTACATAGGCAAAAGGGTATGGATCGGGTCAAATGTGGTTATTACAAAAGGGGTAACGATAGGCGACAACTCTGTTATAGCTGCCGGAGCTGTAGTCAACAGAGATGTTCCTGCCAATGTTATCGTTGGCGGAGTACCGGCAACAGTCCTTAAAATGATTACTGCTAATAAAGAATAAACTATACTTTCCTTTCCTTACATCGACTGCAGACATATCGCCTGCAGTTTTTTATTGCATCGAAACAGAAGGGAGAATAGCTTATGCCGTATTACACAGAGGAACAAATCAGGCAGGCGAGATCGATAGATCTGCTGACATACCTGCAGACATATGAACCGACCGAACTTGTGCATGTAAGGGGAAACACGTACTGTACCGCGACCCACGATTCGCTCAAGCTGTCCAATGGAAAATGGTACTGGTGGAGTAGAGGTATTGGCGGCAGCACTGCGCTCGATTATCTGATCAAGGTTAAGGGCCTGCAATTCCTTGATGCTATGGCTGTCCTTACAGAAAACTACTTAGATATACAGTTAAAAACTCCTCAGAATTTCAATAAAGGAAACCATTGTACAGAAAGGAAACTGCTTCTCCCGGAAAGATCCGAGACTAATCTGGAAGTGATACGGTATCTCACTGGTCGTAGCATCGACAGAGATATCATACGTGACTGCATCGATGAGGGACTTTTATATGAGTCGCTTCCATATCATAATGCAATCTTTGTTGGGTATGATGAATCGGGCAGGGCTGCATATGCGTGTTATCGGGCTACAAATGGTGAGAGGATCATGGGCGAGGCAGTTGGATCGGATAAAGCTTACTCCTTCAGGGTAGACATACCTAAAGGCACAACGATTCATGCTTTCGAATCAGCTATAGATCTGCTGTCGTTTGCGACAATAATGAAGATGAGAACCAACGTGTGGAGAGCAGAGCCTATGGTATCTCTTGGCGGGGTATACGCTCCAAGCCCAAATAAGCGAGGCATGAAAACACCGGCGGCTCTGTCAAATGTCCTTGAGAGACATCCGGAAATCAATACGATAGTACTCCATCTGGATAACGACTTTGCCGGAAGAAATGCCTCAAAGGCAATTGCAGAGAATTTGCAGGACAGATATATCATACGCGATGAACCACCACCTTATGGCAAGGATTGCAATGACTATCTTATGAATCTCAGACAGAGTGAACATTCGAAAAGGATGAGGCAGAACAGATCAGACTATCCGAGGTAAAAGAAATCATAAGCATGACAACAGCCCTACAAGAGGTTCACTATTTCCTTGCAGGGCTGGAGTGTCATAGGTATTTGTATGGAGTTTTATGAAGAAAAGCTTTGTCTCGTTTGTTCTGACAATTGCAGTATAGAACTGAATTCTTAACTGAACTTAAAAAGAGAAATAATTCTCTGAAAAATATTGACTCTGACGTTACGTAATAGTCTATAGTTGAATCAGAGGAGGAGGCTTGCGGTTACTATGACTGTGCATGAGGTAAGCAAACTGACGGGTGTGAGCATACGAACGTTGCAGTACTACGACAAGATTGGTCTGCTCCATCCAGCTGAGTACTCTGATGCCGGCTATCGGCTATATAATGAAAAAGATCTCGAAAAGCTGCAACAGATATTGCTGTTCCGGGAGTTAGAGTTCCCATTAAAAGACATCCGGGAGATAATAGACAGCCCGGACTTTGACAGGGATAGAGCATTAAAGCAGCAGATTGAATTGCTGATGCTTAAAAGGGAACACATCAATAATTTGATCACACTGGCACGCGGAATACAGCTAACTGGAGGAAGAGGTATGGACTTCACGGCATTTGATACCAAAAAACTTGATGAATATGCTCGCCAGGCAAAAGAATCTTGGGAATCGACGAAAGAATACAAAGAGTTTGAAGCCAAAAACAGTAACAGGACATTATCAGAGATGAGGTCGATGGGCGACCAGCTGATGTCGATGCTCGCAGAATTTGGAAAGATGAAAGATAAAGATCCAGCTGACTCTGTCGTTCAAGCTCAGGTAAAAAAAGTACAGGAATATATCACTGAGAACTTCTACACCTGCACAAAAGAGATCCTCTACAGCCTTGGAAGTATGTATGCCGGCGGAGGAGAGTTCACAAAGAACATCGATGATGCAGGGGGTGTGGGTACCGCGGAGTATGCTGCTGAGGCAATAAAATATTACTGCAAGGAATAGTATCCACTGACATTTTGGGTAACCTCTCAGGGAAAAGTTGTAAAAAGTCTAAAGGTCACAGATGAAATGAGACAGTAATGGAACCTTGTACATGTGGGCTCGACCATAACGGCCGGGCTTTTTTGATGCAAATTATTATGTAGGAGAAAGAAAATGACAGAAGAAAACAGAACAACGATGCGGGTCATACTCTGCAAACCGGACGAACGGGCCACAGTTGTCAAGATCGAAGACAGTCTGGAGTCGATGCAAAATGTGGTAGGCGGTCTGATCGAAGAGTATATGCCGTGGGAAGATGAGGTCGCAATCATATGCAATGAGGAAGGAAAAATGAACGGGCTTCCTCTCAATCGGGGAATAACTGATGAAGATGGTCATCTGCAGGACATAATTGCAGGTGACTTTTTTATTTGCTACGCACCAATCGAGAGTGAAAGATTCCTTTCATTGCCTCCGGAGCTTGAAGAAAAGTATCTCGAAAAGTTCGAACTGCCGGAGATATTTTTCAGAACGAAGGACGGTATCCGCGCAGAGAAGTACGTACCTAGGCAGCAGGAATCGATGAGGGACTATGCCCGCTAAGTTTAACAAGCACTGCCGATGTCATGACGCATGACGCTGGCATACCTGGTGGCAAGCCCCCAGACCCCCGGCAGCAGCCGAACAAAGAGTAGGAATATGCATAGGTGTACGTCGCATATCGCAGGTAGGAGTACGTGCAGGAGCACATGAACATTATGAGAGGAGGAGCACAACAGGAGCATGAGAAGGAATGTAAAAAAGAGTCTGTGGATGAGCAAGGAGGAGGAATGGGATCTCAAACAGAAAGCTCAGGCGGCATGCCTGACAGAATCCGAATTCATCCGTCAGCGCATCGCCGGATATACACCGCCGCAGCAGATCGATGATCGGTTCTGGCGTGCGATGGATCTTATAAGAGAGTTCGCTGACCGCATCGATGCAGTTGCAATGAAGGCGGAGAACTCTGTGGATATAATCGCGGTCATGACCGAAGCTAGGAAGTGGCGGATGTTCCAGAACGCGATCGAGAAGGAGTTCCTGAGGCCGAAGCGGGGTGATTGCTAGTGGCTGTTACCAAGATATGGAACATCAGAGGCCGGGCAGGAAGTCCGCTCGAGTATATCGCTAACCCCGACAAGACGCAGCGCGAGTTCACTGAGGCAGAGAAGCAGGCGCTGGCGGATATTATTGCCTACGCGGCTGATGAGGATAAGACCGAAAAGCTTTTCTATACTACCGGTATCAACTGCAGCGTGGAGTTTGCACGTGACCAGTTCGATACTACCAAGCTAAGGTTCCGCAAGACCGGCGGCAATGTTGCATACCATGCATACCAGAGCTTTGCTCCGGGCGAAGTCACACCGGATGAGGCACATGCCATCGGCGTACAGCTTGCGAAGGAACTATGGGGCGACAGATTCCAGATGGTAGTCGCCACTCATACAAACTCACATTGTGTCCATTCACACATTGTGATCAATAGCGTGTCGTTCAGAGATGGAAAGAAATTTCATGACTGTAGGGACACATACAAGCTGCTTCGTGAGACCTCAGACCGCATCTGCCGTGAACACGGACTGTCGATAGTAGACAATCCAAAAGGCAGAGGTGTTAGCCAGTATGTGTACAAGATGGAGAAGGCTGGTATGCCAACACGCTACAACGTGGCCAGGCAGGCGATCGATGAATCGGTCGCGCTGAGTCTCACGATCGAAGAGTTCAAATCCGAACTCAGAAAGCGCGGCTATAATTACAGGTTTGATCCGCAGCGCAAGTACTGGACTATCACGCCACCGGGATGGAAGAAGGCTATCCGCATCCATCAGCTCGGCAGTGATTATACGCGTGAGAGCATAGAGCGGAGGATATATGAGAACGATCCATCGGTAAGGACTGAGAGACTGCGTCAGCACTACCGCATACCGAATCACTACAACCTCCGAAGGCGCATCGACAACATCATGGGGCGCAGTGGCCTTGAGAAACTCTATCTCAGGTACTGCTACGAGCTTGGCTACCTGCCGAAGTACCGGCAAAACCCTACACGTCTCCATATAGTTTTGAAAGAAGATCTTCTGAAGTGCGATCAGTACTCCGAGCAGGCCAAACTGCTTTGCAAGTACCATGTGGACACTGATGAGGATCTTTCGTCTCTTATGGGAGAGCTTAGATCGAGAATGTCTGATCTAGGTCACGAGCGTGATGAACTGAGGCTTATAGCCAAGCGATCGCTCCCCGAGGCAGAGATCACGAATGCGAGAGATAGCGTGAAGGAGCTCACTGCAGAGATCCGGCAGCTGCGTCATGAGCTGAAGGTGTGCGGAGAGATACAGGAGCGGTCCGATCATGTAAGAGAGAACCTCGGCATAATCGACTGCGACCGTGAAAGAGAAAGAGAGGAGAGACGATGACAGAACGACAGGAAAGAGAGTGGGCGTTTTTCCTCGATGACAACAGGGAACTCGCATACTGCAGCACTTGTCAGGACTGTGACAGGGATTGCAAACAGAGCTTTCGTGTCATCGGGATATATTGCCCATATTACGAATCGCTGAAGAAAGAGCGAACTAAGGAAAGGAGGAAGAAGGCCATATGAATCCGGGAGGAGATGCGGCAGAACAAGTAGTAAGGCTGTCACTTGAAGGAGTGGAGGTCGCAGCTAAGATATCGGGGAACGGCGCGAAAAACATCGCGCTTCTTTTATATGCGACTCTCAAGCAGGAGCAGAAGACGAAAGGCAAGGCGAGACTGACATCCATGCTGAAGTCCGGCAAGGAACTCAAGGTCTATACGATCACACAGAAGGATCTTGCGAAGTTCTCGCAGGAGGCCAAACGCTACGGTGTTCTCTATTGCGTACTGAAGGACAGGAAGAACACTGATCCTAACGCGGCGGTAGATGTCATTGCCAGGGCTGAGGATGCGAGCAAGATCCAGAGGATCACGGAAAGATTCAAGCTCGCGACCGTTAACAGAGCAGATGTGTCGCTGGATATCCAGAGGGACAAAGACAAGATGTTCCCGAAGGATAAATCGGTGAAGGAGGCCCTCGGAGGCGGAACGGCCGCTGATGAGCACAGCCCTGCCGCCGGTGAGCGCACCATGAACGTTGATGAGCGCAGTGACTCTGCAGATGAAAGCGTGCAGCCTGATCCTGAGAGAGGACTTCCACCTGCATATGATGTAGAGCCGAGAGAGGGACAGCGTATCATGGACGACCCCAAGAAAGAAGAGCCTCAGATAAACCCCTCTTTGGCAAAGACAGACCGAGGCCATCTGTCCGAGCCAAGCTCAACGCAAGCAAGCCGGTCAAATGGCTTCCCTGGGAAAGCTGACAGACCGTCAGTCAGAGAAAAACTGAATATCTACAAAGCTGAGATCGCCAGAACAAAGGCTGAGAAGGCACGGGAGCTTGCAAAGGATGTGGTCTCCAAAGGTTTGGATGCAGCTCGTGATGCTGCGAAGGCGGTGCCGATCCCAAAGGCGCCGGGAAGGGACAGGTAGGAAATGCACAGAACAAGAAAACTGGAGATAGATGAGTATGAGCAGGGCATCCTGATCAATGCTCTCAATCTCCTTCGTAATCAGCAGATCAGAGAGAACCGCCCCACTGATCCTATCGATGATCTCATCATGAAGATCATCGAGTATGGTCCGAGGAATCTGATGGCAGCTGAGAAAGGAGTAGCTTACGGGTACTCAAGGTAACCAGAAGGACGACCTTCTGATGGCAGTCATCGGAGCGATCCCGGTAGTGTGGGCAGCCCTTCTGATCGCACCATACTGGACAGGAAACATATTCGATGTGATACTGCAGATGGGAATGATCTTCGAATACCCGATGCGAATACACTGGACAAACTGCAGCCTGAGAGCTGTATTATTATGTTTGAGTATGTATATTATGGCTATCGGTATTTGGTTATCCACACACCGCAATTACAGACGCGGTGAGGAGCACGGCTCGGCAAAGTGGGGCGATGCCAGGACCGTGAACAGGAAGTACAGACAGAAGCCTGACTTCATGAACAAGATCCTCACACAGAATGTAAGGATAGGCTTTGATGGTAGAAAACACAGGCGCAACCTGAATGTTCTGGTCATAGGTGGCAGCGGTGCCGGAAAAACACGTTTTTTTGTAAAACCAAACGTAATGCAGGCTAATTGTAGTCTTGCAATTTTGGATCCAAAAGGTGAGATACTTCGCGATACTGGCTGGCTGCTTTTGAAAAAGGGTTATAAACTAAGAGTGCTTGACCTTATACAAATGGAGCGGAGCCATTGCTTCAACCCCTTCGTGTATCTTAGAGATGACAATGATGTTCAGAGACTCGTTACGAATCTTTTTAAGGCCACTACTCCGAAGGGGGCGCAAAGCCAGGATCCATTTTGGGACACTGCGGCTCAGATGTTGCTGCTTGCTCTAATCTTCTATCTGAAATATGAGGCGCCGGAGGAAGAGCAGAACTTCGCGATGGTTATGGATATGATCAGAGCAGGAGAGGTCGATGAGGAGGACAGCAAAGCGCTTAGTGCCCTTGACACACTCTTCTTCGATTTGAGGAAGACAGATCCGGATCACATAGCACTGAAGTACTACGACGCCTACCACTCAGGCTCGGGAAAGACATTGAAGTCGATACAGATCACGCTGGCAGCAAGGCTTGAAAAGTTCAATCTGGAAAGTGTTGCCGGTCTCACGATAACCGATGAGCTTGATCTGTGGAAGCTGGGGGAGGAGAAGACAGCACTTTTTGCTATCATCCCGGATAACGACACGAGCTTCAATTTCCTTGTGAGCATCCTCTACACTCAGCTCTTCCAGCAACTGTTTGAGGTAGCTGACAAGAAGTACGGAGGCAGTCTCCCTGTGCATGTGCAGTTCCTCATGGACGAGTTTGCGAATGGTGCGACACGTTCTACGCCTAAAACGGTAGGAATAACCGACAAAAGCGTAGCCTAAGGTCGCGTTTACAATTGAATATTGAAAATGTGGTTTTAGAGAACTGCATGACTGAAATCTCAAATGAGAGGGTAACGCCTTGAAGGGGATTCACTAATACTCCGAATAGCGCCGACTGAGTACAGACAGTCGGGGTTATAGAGCTCGGGGAAGTCGCGTGAAGCGCATCCTAACGTAAAGCCGAGGAAAGCTCCGCAGAGGTGTGGGGTGTGCGTGACAGCGCGGGTGGTGTCTCCATATGGATAGAATGACCAAATCGGCGGTCTGACAAAAATCCCGAAGGTACGGCTCTAAACGAATGACCTGTAGAAATGCAGGGACACCATGAGGTGTGCAGGCGAGGCAAAGTAAAAGTTGTTAGTATGAAATGCCTTCTGCGCTTACAGGGCGCAGGTATGCTGAAAGAAATTTCGAGGATAATGCCTGCAGGGCTAAAGGGATTGCCTAAGTGGAGACGATACTAAGTCATGCGGAACGTGGAAAGCAGCCAATATGGGAGCCGACTGTAACGGCGACGAAGAACCATAGTTGTATCGAAAAGGGGAGAAGCTTCTCCCTACAATAAGTGCATTTATGGCTGTGAGAGTAGAGGCACAGTACCGATGAAGCCGTGATAACAATCGGTGGAGGGATAGCCTCAAGCCGATAGTCGTTATTACTGATGTTTGCGTGGTAATCACTAAGGAGATTTTCATAGCTGTCGTGGTGAGACAAATGAAAAAATCTATCTCCGCCAAAGGAGACGATTACTATGGCAAAAAGAATTGTGAATAAAGCAGAGCGGAACGCCGAGCGATACGAAGCGAAGGAGACAGGGTACAAACTCTACGAGGACAGCTTGGAAGGCAAAACCTTCGACAGGCTGATGCCCCTCATTATCTCAGAACAGAATATTTTGCTCGCATACCGAAATATCTGCAAGAACGGAGGAAGCAAGACCCCAGGAACGGACGGAGAGACTATAGAACATATCCACAGGCTCTCCGTTGACGAGGTAATCAGAAAAGTAAGAAACAAGCTGAGATACTATCAGCCAAGACGGGTAAGACGAACCGAGATCCCAAAGGATAACGGCAAAATGCGACCACTCGGAATACCGAGCATATGGGACAGACTGATTCAGCAGTGCATACTGCAGATACTCGAACCAATATGTGAGGCTAAATTCCATGAGCGAAACAATGGGTTCAGACCGTACAGGTCTACGCAAAACGCCATTGCTCAATGCTATAAAATGGCGCAACTGCAGAATCTGCACTTTGTAGTGGATGTGGATATTGTCGGGTTCTTTGACAACATCGACCATAACAAGCTAATCCATCAACTGTGGGGATTGGGAATACAGGACAGAAAGCTGATTGTAATAATCAAGCAGATGCTGAAAGCGGAAATACTGTTCAAGGACATAATCATTGAACCCGAGACAGGAACGCCGCAGGGCGGCATACTGTCGCCGCTGTTAGCGAATGTAGTCCTCAATGAACTCGATTGGTGGATAGCAGGGCAATGGGAAATGTTTAAGGTCAGAGAGGGAATCAGCGGACTCGAATTTCCGAAGTACAACAGTGACGGCACCTTCAGAGTAATCGACAGGAGCCCGAAATGGAACAAGTTAAGGTCAAGCACAGAATTGAAGGAGATGTATATCGTAAGGTATGCCGATGACTTCAAAATATTCTGCAGAGACTACGAAACTGCAAAGAAAGTAATGTTCGCAACATCCAAGTGTTTAAAGGAGAAACTACACCTTGAAACAAGCGAGGAGAAGTCGGGCATAACGAATCTGCGCAAGAACTACACGACATTTCTGGGCATAAAATTCAAAGTCGTACCAAAGGGCAACAAATGGATAATTCGCTCCCACATAGCGGGCAAGAGCAAGGAGAAAGTCACACAGAAGCTCAAACTTGCATGGAAGGATGTCAGAGACCCTGCGAAGCAAAATGAAATAGACGCCAACATCACAAGATACAACTCGATTGTAATGGGCGTCCATGAATACTACTGCATGGCAACAATGGTATCCGCGGACTTTGCGGAAATAGCCTACAGAGTAAAGGGCAAGCAGAACGGCATGAACCATAACAATAAATCTCTGCCGATTGAAAGAGAGGGAGAGATTGAGAGCAAGCCACTAAAAGCAAAGTACGGCAAATCCAAGCAACTGCGGTGGATAAAAGGGCGAGTAATACTGCCAATAGGATACGTGCAGTATGAATATCCGCGCTACAAACGAAGGGAAGTCAATAAGTACCTGCGGAAGGAATCTGACTGGGCGAATATGGTCAGCTTTGAGGTTATGAAGCACTTTGTAGAGGACAGGGAAAACTACCCAACGCTTGAAATGGCGGACAATGCGCTGTCGCGGTATATCGCACAGCGTGGCAAGTGTGCTGTAACGCACAACCCTCTTGCTCTCAATAATATGAGGTGCATACACATCAAGCCCGTAGACGGTGTCAGAAATGATACCTATGCAAATCTGATTATCTTAGAAAAGGGAATAGCCAATCTCGTTATGACAGATAGCGAGAGAAGAATAGAGGCAATCCTGAAGCGATACAAATTCAAGAAGGACGCAAGGGATAAAATCAATACTCTGAGAGCCCACAGAGGGCTCGAACCAATACAATTCAAGACCACGCAAGCATAAAGGGATAACGCTATCGGGGGAACGCCGTATGATGGGAAACTATCACGTACGGTGTGGAGTGGGGGAAAAGCCCGAGATGGAGACAACAGAGGCTTACCTATCACTATTCTCTCTGCCGGATGACTTCGATAAGATCCTTTCGGTCATGAGATCCAGAGGCGTGTCGGTAAGCATTATCCTGCAGAACCTGGCACAGCTCAAGGCTCTGTTCGAGAAGCAATGGGAGTCGATCGTAGGCAACTGCGTGCGCCCAGAAGTCGCCAGCGCACAATCAATAAAGGCGACGCGGTTAATGAAGAATACCGCCTTTAGCAAGCGGTAGGCAAAAGTATCAAGTGAATAACACAGCCTATGTTCCTGCACCTTA
>JAFRKO010000012.1 GCA_017431685.1 Mogibacterium sp. | reverse complement strand
GATCGAGAAGTTGAACACCTCGTTCTCATTGAAATCACGGCTGTCAATGCTCTTTGTTCCTTCGAATGTAACACTGCCGGTTGCTTTGTATGTGTTAACGAAGTCAAGTTCCTTTGCGTTATCACTTGCTTCGACCTTCAGAGTTCCGTCGCCATTGTCGCTTACCTTTACTGTTACTGTGTATGTATTGGTATCGACTGTGATGCCGTCTCCGTCTGTCGATGTCTCCTTGACCGTGTAGGTATGTGTTCCTATATCATCAAGTGTGTAACTGATCGTCGGGTATGCGATCGATCCATCTACAGTACTGTTATTGACAGTCCACTTGTTTGTGGTCCCGTTCTCACTGACTTCAAACTCGAAGATGTCATCAGATGTCATGTCACGGCCGTCGATCGTCTTTGTTCCTGCGAATGTGACATTACCGTCCGCTTCGTATGTGTTGACGAATTCCGGGACAGCATCCTCACCATCATACTTGACTGTAGCAGTCATCGTTCCGTTGCCGTTATCTACGACTGTTACTACTGCAGTGTGCTCTGTTGTGTCATATGTGACTCCTCCAAGTGCGTCGTCACCAGTTGGCACGACTTCCTTGATCGTGTACTCATATGTACCGGCCTTGGTGTATGTGATCGCATCGAATGCTACGCTTCCATCTGCAGCATTTTTCTTTGTCTGGATCGGCGTTGTTCCACCCTTCTCATAAAGCTCGAAGCTGAACTCATCAGCCTTAAGTGTTCTGCCGTTCAGAGTCTTCTTTGCCTCAAGTGCCTTTGAAGTCGAATCAGGTTCATAAACGTTAGTGAATGTCACCGGTGATTCTGCTGTCGAATCAGCTGTTGCTGTCAGTGTGCCATCTCCGTTATCGGTAACTGTCACTGTTACAGTCTTACCCGATGTTGCCTCACTGTCATTAGTAACATTTGGATATGTGCCGGTTTCTGTAACTTTGTAAGTATAAGTTCCCGGAACATCATATTTGAATGGTCCGAACGTTGTAACAGGTGCTGCCTTTGTAACTGTGCCTGTCATAGTTGTTGCTGCAGGCGCTCCGCCCTGTGCTTCAACCGTGATACCGTAGCTCCAGTTTGGACCTGTCGCACCTTCCGGTACGCTCATCACCTTCTTGACAGGGAAGCTGACTTCAACCGGCGTTACATCATAAGTATTAGTGATAGTTGTAGTATCACCATCTACAACAGTATCCACATCAAACAGATGCTTTATATCCTTCTCCTGACCGTCGATTGTTCCATAGACTGCAGTCTCAAGGATCTGGTACGCTACAGGGACGCCGTCTATATACAGCGGCAGATTTGTGAACGTATGCTCCCAACCATTCTTAGCCGTTAAGTCGAAGCTTTCTACCTCTACCTTATTCGTTGCATCTCCTACGATCCTGTAGAGTGTGACCACAACCTTAGTGATCCCCAGCTTTTCAAGATCGTCCGGGTTACCCCAAATCTTCTTGACTGACTTGTCGGTTACCATCTGCAGGTAATCGTTCACAAGCTCTGCCTTGTTGCTTTCCGGAATACTCCCTCCTGCGTCAAGGGCTGCAAGTGAATCAATAGTATCCTCTACTGTAGATCCATCAGCCTGGAACTCATACCCAGGAATCGCACCAGTCGTATCATGTCCGGACTCCGTTACGGTAACCTTGTCACCAATGATGAGATCTTTAATAGTCCAGGTGAATGTCAGACCATCTGAAGATACCTCAACTCCGGTATCCGTCAGCTTAAGTGTGTGATCCTCACCATTGTAGTTAGCCGTAATAGAATATCCATTCTTGAAAGCATCAGTCAGCTGATCTGCAGTTATTCCTGTGAATTTCTTAGTGACAGTTGCCTTGGTGGTTTCTGTAACTTTATTGTTGAAGCCAACAGAATACTGTCTGTCACCGATAAGACCAGGGGCTACAAGTGTAGCTTTATCATTTTCAGTATTTATTGGGGCAGCATCTGTGTCAGGAACAAGAGTTCCGTCTTTCATTTTCTTGATGCTTGCATCTATGTCTTCCAGTTCAAAACCATCTTTGTCATTCTCTTCAAACTCAAAAGTACAGTTCTGTGGAACATTGACAAATCTTACGTATTCACCAGGCTTGAGAGTAATCTCAATATTGTCTGTAGAAGCTACGTGAAGTTTATAACCGATTCTAGTGCCATCTTTGTCATATTTATGGAATGCAATAGGATCATTCTGATGCTCCACCCATTCAGCTGATGCTCCAGCAGCAGTGCTCTTATCATCACGATCATCCCAAGCCATGTTAAAGGTGTATGGATTTCCTTTCGGATCAAGTATCTTACCCTTAATAGTGAACTCCACATCCGGAGTGATCTTATTGCCATTCTTATCAAAGAGAGTCTTCTTGACATCAATACCGGATTTTACTATGTTCTCTGCGGTAAGTGCGTGATTGCCATCTGCATCACCAACGTATGTTTTCTCGAGGTTTATAAGCATCGGCTTAATGATCTCACCGTTGAGCTCATAGTGGTAATCCTGATTTGGTTCGGTAACACGGAACTCATAGCCAGGGTTGTAAACTACAGTAGTTCCATCATGATCTGTTTCAAGACCCGGTGAAATATAGAATGTAGCTTTCCAATCGTTACCATCGCTCAGGACGATCTTGTTGCTGTGTGCCGTAGATCCATCCGGCTTAGTGTATGGTGCCTCAAAGTCTACCCACGGACCGAATGTTCCATCTCCATTAACAACTCGGCGCTGTAGGAATAATGTGACTTCTGTTTCTCTGTCTTCACCTTCTGTAAGAGTATCCGTCCAGATTTTCTCTAAAGAAAGTGGCATTGTATCCAGCTGAAGAGGATCAACAGGCTTGAAATATGCAGTCTTGGTCTCTCCGATTGGGGTAACTACATTACCAACTTTAGAACTTTCCTGATATGTTACATGGGCATCATCAGTATTGGTCTTCAGTACATATTTGCCGCTTCCAGCAGGCCTCTCTTCGATCTGATTTCTATCAGCTTCAGGGATTTCAGAATACTGTATTTCACCATTATTAAGCTGGGTAACATAATCTATGGCTTTCTGAGACGGCCATACGAGAAATTCAACTTTATATGTTACATCATTTTCAAGTTGGAAATTAGTTCCGAGATCCCATTCAACAGCGCCAGTTTCAGCGT
Organism: Mogibacterium sp.; assembly: GCA_017431685.1. Lineage (GTDB taxonomy): Bacteria > Bacillota > Clostridia > Peptostreptococcales > Anaerovoracaceae > Crickella. The sequence goes on along the minus strand of JAFRKO010000012.1, from coordinate 98,165 downwards.
TGTATTTGGCTGCTTTTGCACCAGCTGCAACAGGATCCCACTCCTGTCCGTTTCTATAGTACTTGAAGCTGTTTTCATCAACGCCAACTATCGGAGCTTTGGCAGTGAGGTTTGTGAGACCTGTGACGCCATCTTCAATATTAGCTCCATATCCAAGGGTCCCCTCAATTTCTGATATGATCTGATTGAAGGCTTCTTCAAGCTGAGCTGATGTTGTAGCAGTGTAATTACCACTGCCGCCCGCCTCACTATTCAGCTTCGCCATATTTGATACATCGTTGGAAATGCCAATCGTATAAAGCCTTTTGTTGTGCTGAACAATGGATTTTGCCTCTACTAAAGCAGCGTCATAATCATGTCCAGCTGGGTCAGTTGAACCATTACCAAAGACATTGTCTGATACATAGTACTGATCAGAACTATCTTTATCGTAAATGTCAAGATTTGTATCATTAACATCCATCCTGCTTACACGGAATGTCGGATCTCCATCAGAAACGAAAATAACAAATGTTGCTCTCTCAGAATCGACAGGCAGCTGATTTGCAAGCTGGAGTGACTGTTCCCAGTTTGTTCCCCCATTTCCTGTAAGTGCATTTACTGCCGATGTGAAAGTATTGATATTATCCGTGAATCCCTGCGTAACATTTGCCGATGTTGAGAAGTCAATAAGAGCCATTCTTATCAGCTTCCCTCCGGATGAATTCGTCTTCGAGAGCAACGTTCTTGCCATCGAATTTACTGCTCTAGCAGCAATGCTTAATCTAGCATTTTCATTGATTTGATCAGCTCTAGTATTTGCGGTACCATACTGGTTGCCAGTGCCTGCCATGTTATAGCGCATCGAACCAGAACGGTCAAACACAACAATAACATCCGCTAGCTTCTCCGCCTCAAGTGGTGTGGTGTGACCGGTAATGCTAAGAGCAAGAGTCCTTGTGCCATCATGATTATCTGCAGATTCTTTCAGAATAGTCGGTTCAGTTGGATGTTCTGTTTCAGGAGTAATGTGAGCCTGAGCAGTTCCTCCTGTAGTAGCAGCCGTTTTCTTTTCGTACAGTACATATATATGGCTATTATTTGCACAGTCTGACCAATTTGAGCCATTACTTGTGCGCTGCCAGTCATTACCGTAATATCTTAAACGAGCCTGTATCTCTGTTCCGCCACTGGCAGGAGTGTTGCTTGCAGTTGTACGATAATAGGTATGATCAGCATACTGATAATCATTAAAATCGTATATCAGGTATCTATGGTGATTTTGGAAAGTGCCAGGCATTGGTGCTGGGTCAGCATCGAACTCATGGAATGTTCCATTTTCCATATAGCCATAATGAACCGTAGTACGTTCGGTACCATTGCTCCATGTAATTGTATACGTCGAAAAACCGTCAACTACTGTTTTGACTTCAGCTGTCTCATTGTTCTCGTTGACATTGATCTCACCTAATGCATCGTCCTTCTTCGCTTCATAGCCATCCACTGTCGCGATTTTCTCTACGACAATATCGCCTGAGCTTTCGTTCAGGTGCTGGATCTCCATCGAAGCTGCAAGTGCTTCTGCATCGACGCCATCAGGAAGTTCATTGAGCTTGAAGCTTACATTTACTTCAGCCTGTGGCTCTACTTTTTTACCTTCCTTATCATAAATAGTCAGGTCGAAAGCGACCATTCCGAGGTCTTTCTGCTCTTCTTCAGTTGCCTGCGAGAATGCGGAGTTGCCATTCTCATCAGCTACCAGAGCTTCCTTAGCCTCCTCGAACTTCTTTCCGCCTTCTTTGAGCGGTGTCAGAACGAGCTTTGCGCCGTCAGGAATCTTAGCTTCTTCGCCATACGACACAACAGCCTCATAACGTTTAAGACTGTCTGAAGCCCTGAGGTTACCTCCGGCGAACTTTTCCTCAGGCTCTTCCGCTTCTTCAGCATCCTCTTCTTCGGTTTCCACGACTACAGGTTCTTCTGTCTCTGCAGGCGTTTCTTCCTCAACAGATGCTGGTTCTTCGGTTGCTACCTCTTCAGCTGCGGCTTCCTCTGCCGGTGCCGTCTCTTCTGGCGCGGCTTCCTCTTCGGTTGCCGCTTCTTCAGGCGCGGCTTCCTCAACAGGAGCTTCTTCAGGAGCTGCAGCCTCTTCGGATACTGCCTCTTCTGGAGCTGCTTCTTCTGTCACAGTCTCCTCAGCAGGTGCTTCCGTAGCGGGTGCCTCAGCATCGACCTGTTGCTCTATTTCTGCCTGGCCATTAGCATCTACCGCATATGCGATCATGCTGGTCGGCATATACGTGACGATCATCGCCAGTGAAAGCAACAAAGTCAAACATCTCTTCTTCAGATTGTTCATGTTGTTCCCCCTTGTATTTTCTTCCGTAACCGGAAGAAAAGATTAGAAAAATTAACAGTTACTAGTTTTACGTACTCATTCCGGACATGTCCGGAATGCATTTAGATAGTTATGGATGTTAACTATCTCAGCCCATATTTGTTGCGCTTTCTATTATTTTTCTCTATAAATACACGCAAAAAGGGCATTGTTCTACAATTGTAGTTATTTTACCCTTTTCCGCATATTTACGCAACAAATGCGCAACATAATCAAGGATAAAAAAATAAACATTTTTTAATTTTTGAAACTGTGATGAAATTGTGAAGGTCAATAATCAACCAGTAGTGTTTTGGGTATATGTGCATACACAATAAAATGGGGGCTGCCAGCCCAGGGAACCATAGAGTCCTGGCTGAAGCCCCCATTATTTGAAATTACGTTTGGCTATCAACTTATCAGCATCTTAGTGCAGTCTATTATAAAAAAGATTACACGATCTCCGGATTTGAGATCCGGGTTTTTCCGGAACACATCATCTCTTCCTCCAAGGATTCTGAAGTGCCCTTTTACAGGTAATCCATATATCCATGAGGATCACGACCAAGACCAGTTACCACCCCATAACTTGTGCAAACACCTCGCCTATGCGGTCATGTATCACCAGATCAGCTCTGCTGTCTGCGCTCGTAGCACTCATGTTGATCAGCACCAGCTTCTTCCCATGAAAGTAATGGATGAGTCCCGCTGCCGGATAAACGATCAGCGTGGTTCCGCCGACTATCAGGGTGTCTGCATTCGAGATGGCTCTTACAGCTCCGTCGATGACATCGCTGTCGAGCCCCTCTTCATAAAGCACTACGTCAGGCTTGATCCTGCCGCCGCACTTGTCGCAATACGGCACGCCCTTTGACTCCAGCACTTTCTCAACACCGTAGAATGCGTGGCATCTCTCGCAGTAGTTGCGCAGTGTAGATCCGTGGAGCTCCCACACAACCTTGCTTCCCGCCTTCTGATGCAGACCGTCGATGTTCTGCGTGACGACCGCTTTCACTTTACCCTGACGCTCGAGCTCGGCCAGCGCTTTGTGGCAGTTATTAGGCTGTGCGTTCTCATAGATCAGTTTGTCTTTGTAGAACTCATAGAAGTCCTCGGTGTGTCTCATATAGAAAGAATGTGAGATCATCTCTTCAGGTGAGACCGTTCTGCCGAGGTTCATGTTGTAGATGCCGTTGGCACTCCTGAAATCAGGGATGCCGCTCTCGGTGGACACGCCCGCGCCGCCGAAGAATACGATATTGTTGCTTTCGTCGATTATCTTCTTTAATTCTTTGATTTTATCGTCCATGACCGACCGCCTTTCCGTATACCCTTGCCGCTGCATCTTTATCGCCTCCATTATACCACCATTTACGCTCCGGTGACGTTATTACGCAAGAAGCTAAATGTTGCGAATTTATGCGCTATTTTTGATATTCACGGTTCAGGTGGAATTGATAGAATTGAATATGTCAGGAAAGCAGTGACTCGCGGCTGATCCAACCAAAAACGATGCTGTCACATCTCTCTTTTCGCCAAGGAGGTGAGGCCAATGACAAATCGATTGAAGGGAGGAATCAGAGATGGTACGAGTTACCATAACGCTCAGTCGACGGACTGTGCGGGTAACTATTAGCATCAAAAAGGCCGCCAGTTCACGTAACTAGGCGGCAACCAAACAACTGGTTGAGTTAGTCGTTGACGAACGACGCTCTTCCTGACCAAATTATAATCGGCTTATATTGAGCTAGCAAGCTCTTTTTCCAGCTATTGAGCATATGTTTTTCGCAATAAATTTCTAGACTTAATGACCATAAAAAAGGAGCCCGAAGGCTCCTGCAGATGGGGATATCTCCCATCAATTTAGATTAAGTCTTTTTTCCATCAGATACTTGCAGATGAAGAAGTATATCGCCGAGAAGATCACTGCCATGATGAATCCCGGCATGAACACTCTATTGAAGTTCATGAATCCGTCTGCATTGTATTCCAGATTGATGAACAGCGGTAAAAATGCCCTGCCGACGGATGATTCGAAGATCATGATCATTATGTAAGCTCCGATCGACGCAAGGGTCGTGCGGTTCTGAACCTGATGACCAATCGTGATTGCCGCGTAGATCTGCATGATGGTCTTGACTGTACCGGTGATCGCCAGTAGCAGGAACTCTATTACATACAGCCCGAAGTGCTTCGGCAGTTCAATCTCGTAGAAGCCCTGAATCAGGTCTCTGAGGCTTATGAATTCTCCTGAAACGATGAGAGCGCCGATCCCGATCAGAAGCCCCGTGAAGATCGCTACCAGGATGGTAACGAAAATCCAAAGTGTCGCGGATATCGCTTTGTTTCCGATGTGTTCTGCAACGCTCACCGGCAGCACGTGATTGAAATATGCCTCGTCGCCCAGCAGGCTGTTGCTGTATCTCTGGACTATCAGGATTATGGTCATTACGAATATGGTCGTTGCAATTGCCGTGTAGAGCAGCGCGGATATTACTACCATGAATTCATTTTTCGATTCTGCGGACTGTGTCGTCAGTCCGAGCAGCAGCGCCGTTGCAGCCCACGCTGCGTAAAGCGGCAGAAGCTTGCGTCCCATTGCCGGGATCTCGTATTTAAGAAGTTTGCCTAACATTTGAATACCTCCCTGAAGAGCTTGTCTACGCTTTCGCCCTTCTCTTCGCGGATCTCGTCCGCTGCCTTGTGAAGGACCACCCTGCCGTCCTTGATGAATACTACGTCATCGAGCACCGACTCAACATCCGCGATCAGGTGAGTTGAGATCAGCACGACCGCGTTTTCGTTATAGTTCGAAATGATAGTGCGGAGGATGTAGTCTCTTGTTGCCGGATCGACTCCGCCGATCGGCTCATCGAGCAGATAGACCTCGGCCTGTCTTGCCATGACCAGACAGAGCTGCAGCTTTTCTTTTGTGCCCTTTGACATCTTTTTCATTGTCTGCTTGCGGTTGATGCCGAGGTCGTCTACCATGGCTTCCGCTTTCAGGCGGTCGAAGTCTTCGAAGAAGTCTTCGTAGATGTCCATGAGCTGCGAAGCTGTCATATAGTCAGGCAGCGCGTTCCTGTCAGGCAGGTATGCCACCACTTTCTTTGTTTCTACGCCCGGCGCGCTGCCGTTTATTGTAACGCTTCCGGATGTCGGCTGAAGCAGCCCGTTCAGTATTTTGATGAGCGTCGTCTTGCCGCTTCCGTTCGGTCCGAGCAGTCCTACGATCTGTCCCTGCTCCAGCGAGACAGTGACATCGTCAAGAGCTGTAAGATCTCCGAAATTCTTTGTAAGATTGTTGATCTCTATTCTTGCCATCTCTCTGCCTCCTTTCTACTTTATGTCTTCCATCCATTTGTTTACGGATGCCTTGATTGCGTTATCGTCCATTCCTATCTTGCGAAGCTTCTCGGTGAGTTCTTCGAAGTATTTCTTCGCAAGCTCCTCATGCAGATCTTTGAGCACAGCTTCCTCCTTTGTAACAAATCTCCCGCTTGTACGCTCTGAATAGACCAGACCTCTGCGTTCCAGCTCGGCAAGAGCTCTCTGCATGGTGTTCGGATTGACTCCGGCATCAAGCGCCAGATCTCTTACCGACGGCAGTTTGTCGCCGGGAGCGTATGCGCTGCTCGCGATGCGCATGGTCATCTCGTCTATTATCTGAGTGTAGATAGGGATTCCATCTTTAAAATTCCATTCCATTGTTTCGTCCCTTTTCTTTCTGTACTGGGCCAGGCGACGGCCTATCGCGCAAACCCTTTATGAAAAACGATATCGATTTATATGCTGTTCCTGCGTCTTTCCAGCCATTTGTGCATCCTGCTGCAATCTCTGCTTATACACTTTCTATTTATGTCTATTGAATATTGTCATTGGCATACGGAAACAGGTTGTTTTTTGTATTACTGTATTAACTACTTAGTACAATAGTACAAAGTGAATCGCATGTCAACACCTATTTTAAAAATAAACAACTTATAAGATTAAAGCTCCTGTCCATCCTCCCAGTGACCGCCATCTGATTCCACTTTATGAAGGCTACACTTACCATATCTATAGGCAATCGACAAGCAAACGACAGGCGATCGACAAGCAAACGACAGGCAATCGACAAGCAAACGACAGGCGATTGACAAGCAAACGACAGGTTATCGACAAGCAAACGACAGGCGATTGACAAGCAAACGACAGGCGATCGAGTGAGTGAATACGTAATGGATACGATATACATCGACAGTATTGGCGCTCCATCCTTGAAATTCGACCATGAGAAGCCAACTATTTGGTCCCCTCCATTTAAATTCAGCGCGTGAGCAACCAACACAACAACTGACCTCCCGATAGAAGAGGGTGGTCATTTTGATTCGCCTGAACTATTGTCTGATCCCGCGATTCATTTCATGTAGCTTGAGCAGTTCAGACCTGGAAAAATGCGGTTGACGATGAATAACAATGAATAACTATGCAAGATACGCGGTATGGCGCAGATTATTGCTTACTGCATAAGAATGTGATTGGTCATCCATACTGTTATATTTGGAAGGGAAACGCCAATAAATTGGTCATTCTTGCAGGTAATACCGGGTAGAAGCGCCAAAAGAGGAATCTTAGATTTCAGGATGAAATGGCTGTTGAGTTATGGATAACCAGTATGGCACCATGTGTAAGTGCATGGACAGCAATCTGACAGACAAGCTTCCGACACCCTGACCACATACTTGCGCACAGCGCCATTTCCTGAATTTTTGATCTGGTTAACCACAGCCTCAACAGCCACTATTGCCGCCTGCAGACCGGTTCCTGCTTCAATGATTTTTATTTGATCAGGTGCGGTACATAAAAAAGTGCCGATCCCTCAAAATAGTGCTTTTATTGTAGAAATCAGGGCGTTTTTCGTTTGCCGGTTTTCAGGGATGATAGTAGAATCTGGTTCCATAGAAAAAGGCAACACTTATTGTTGATGAATTAGGCGGGAGCTGCAGAATGTTAATGAACGCGGAGTTAAAACATAGAATCAATTACGAGCTGACATTGCTCGAACATGCAAAGAAAGTGTATTCACAACGCCTGGAATTGCTCAGGGATTGTAAAGGCGCATTTCTTCGCCGCTCAAAGCATGGAACCAGCGGATACTTCTTTCACATTAAACGAAGGGGTTACGGTAAGTACGAATACTTAGGCCGGTCCGGACATCCGGATGTTAAGCGTGTTCAGGAGGCACGATTTCTTGAACAGGTGCTAAGGCGAATCGACCGGAACATTGAGCTTATGGAGGCTCTTCTGGATGGTTTTCTTCCATATGATCCAAGTCATGTGTGTGAGAGTTTGCCGAAAGTGTATCGATGTGAGGTGCCTCCGGTATCTGAGCTTTACCAGAGAAAAGGTGCAGAATGGAAAGCCGGGCAGCTGGAGTTTCAGAAGAGGTTTCCTGAGAACTACCCGCAGTTCAAGACGCAGCGGACCTCTGACGGTGTGATGGTCAAGACGATAAGCGAGGTAGTCTTATACGAAATGGTCAAAGATGCCGGTCTGGCTTATGTATATGAGCTGCCGTTTGTGCCGGAAGATCATGGGCCGGCATTGTATCCGGACCTCTCTGTTCTTTCGCCAATAGACATGGAATCTGTTATTTTTATTGAATATGTGGGCCGTCTGGATGATCCGGGCTATTGTGAGAAATTTGCGAAGAGAGTTAGCAGATACATTAAAAGTGGATATATCCCCGGTGTTAATTTGTTCTTTGCATTTAGTGATGAAAAAGGAAATATCGATTCCACACAGATCGCAATGATTATTGCAGATATTTTCGGCCTCAGATCGTTGCAGGCAGCCTAAAGGAATGAACGACGGAGAGATCGAGGAATATATCATCGGTCTCTCCGCCGGCAACGAGCTTATACTTGTTTTGATTTGCAGAAAAACGGGATCCTGTAAAGCAATCCCTCAATGGCCGGATTGCCTGCTCCTATATCTGCCACTCTTATGCGGCCTGCTTTCCGGCTGCTGTATATTGGGCCGGGCTCAGATGTCATCGTCCTTTCTGACCAGGCAGTAAATACCCAGCATAAACCATACTACTGCTGCAACCAGGAATCCCCACTGATGTCCTCGTATGAATGTCAGCAGGCATCCAATAAACGCTATGAAGTAAAGTGCTGCTATGACTTTATTATTTTCAAACATACCTATCGTACCTCCTGCATGGCCCATGTATAGAAGCATCTATTTCAGACCGGAGGCCATCATGTAGATGTTGAAGATGTCTTCTGTGTCGAGAACTTTGAAGTTGCCGATCTTGCGGGCATTCTGGAATGTGACTCCCAGTGCTGCCGTGCGGCATGCTGCTTCGTCGAAGTCAAGGCCGAGCCCCTTGATGTCTGTAGGCATCTCGATTGAACGGAAGAACTCTTCGAATTTTTCGATTGCTTTTACCGGATCGCTTTCTCCGAATACTCCCTCGCCGAGCTTGACGAATCTGTCCGGATCGACGCTGAGCACGTATCTCGCCCATGATCCCCAGATTGCCGCAAGGCCTGCGCCGTGTGCTACATCGTACTCTGCGGAGAGCTCGTGCTCTATCTGGTGGCATGCCCAGTCACCTTTGTTGGAGTTGCCGGCTGCCATAAGTCCGTTGTGCGAGAGTGAGCCACACCACATGAGGTTGGCTCTCGCATCATAGTCTTCAGGATTTTCGAGAGCAGCCGGAGCCCACTTCATTACCTCTTTGAGGAGCGTGAATGAGAGCTGATCGGTGAAATCGAGGGCGTATCCCTGATGGAAGTATCTCTCGAGGGTATGCATCATGATGTCCGTTGCGCCGCATGCAGTCTGATATTTTGAGACTGTCGAAGTCAGCATCGGATCGAGCATCGCGAATTTCACTCTTCCGAAGTCAGTGTTGACGCCTCTCTTATAAGTGGTTTCGGTCTCATCGTTGGTGATAACTGACGAATCGCTCATCTCGGATCCTGTTGCCGAAAGTGTCAGAACGCAGCCAACCGGAGCAGTGCCTTCAACTTTGCGCTTGCCGCAGTAGAAGTCCCATACATCTCCACCGCCGTATACGCCGTAGCCGATAGCTTTTGCGCTGTCGAGAACGGAGCCGCCGCCGACTGCCAGAATAAAGTCGCAGCCCTCCTCCTTGTAGAGCTTTATGCCCTTACGCACCAGCGAAACTCTAGGGTTAGGTACAACGCCGCCGAGCTCGACATACTCGATGCCGGCTTCTTTGAGCCTTTCCTCAACATCGTCCAGTAGACCGGTTCTTCTGACCGATCCGCCGCCGAAATGAATGATTACTTTGATAGCACCGTATTCCTTCAGGACTTCGCCGACCTGATCCTCGGCGCCGATACCAAAATAAACATGAGTAGGTGTAAAGTATTCCATGATAGCCATAATGATTTCTCCTTTTTGTAAACTGCCCTTTTCGGATCCGGGCATCTTCGTTTCCGGATCCGTTTTTCAGATGCGGCCCATTTTCTTATCTATCCTGTAGTTTCTGATGTAAAGACAGACGTCAGTAGTAACCAGCAATATATCAAGGATATAAAACCAGAATGAATACTGAAGCACGCCCGTCCTGCTAAATATGATCAGCTTTGCTGCGATCCCGAAAAAATATCCGATAATGATTATTATCTCAAAAGTCAGACTCTTGCCGAGAGTTGTTCTGCTCTTTATGGACTTTGCGATATTGAAGGGCCACGAACAACCGAAAGTGATCAGCATGATCGTTTCACATAATACAGCCGCATCCATCAGTCTTTATTTGCCTCCTTCTTTTTCTCTTTAAACAGTATAGCCTCGTAAGGCTTCAAATGCATTATCTCCTCGACTTCGGCATCTGTGCGGCCTCGGTTTGTCATGCAGATCGTGAGCTCATCAAGCTCGAAGTCGCCCGGCATTATGAAGTCTGCGCGCGTGCCGGAGAAGTTGCCTACAATGAGGAATCTCTTGTCGCCGTAACTCCTGCTGTAGGATATCACCTGCCTGTCGTCAGGATAGTACTCTATCGTGCTGCCGTAGATCAGCGTTTTTTCGGACTTCCTGAGCGCGAGCAGTTTCTGATAGAACCGGTAGATCGACTTGCCCGGATCGAATGCCGGGTCTGCAGGATCTGTCACTTTTGTATTGCTTGCGGCAAGATCAGCCTCAACGTTGATCTTCCTGTAATCCGGGTTCATGCACTGCCACGGCTTGGCTCCCATGTTGAAGCCTGCGTTGAATGAGGAATCCCACTGCATCGGGGTCCTGGCATTGTCCCTGACAGCGCCTTTCATCAGCCTGAACGTTATACGCTCCGGAATATGCAGCTCCTTCGTCATGTCAAAAATGAAGTGCGACACCGGATCCTTCATCTGTTCACGGCTCATGAAATCGGTATTGGTCATGCCGATCTCTTCGCCCTGATAGATAAACGGTGTGCCCCATCCCAGGAATGTGATCATCGCCAGGAACGTGGCTGCCTCGTATCTGTATTTCTTAGTATTGATGCCGAATCTGCTGACGCTCCTCGCCTGGTCATGATTCTCGAGAACGAGAGTGTTCCAGCCTCTCCCGTGATATTTCAGCTGCGGATCTATCAGCCCGCGTTTGAACCGTCTCAGGCTGAACGGTTTCGGGATCATCTTGAGGCCAAACGCGTTGTCAGATGTGAGGTGCTCGAAATCGAATATGGTGTCGAGCTCACCGGACTCCTCGCTTATGTATCTGTCCGCGTGTTCCTCGTCAGGAATGTATGATTCGCCGACAGTGTATGTGTCGTAAAGCGAGAGCGCTTTATCGTTCAGCTCTTTTAGGAACTCGTGCATGCGCGGTCCGTCCACATAATACTGCACGCCTTTCTGGAAATGCAGCGGATTCCTGTCGTCCTGAAGCGGATACACCTTCGAGATCATGTTGAACACATCGAATCTGAAGCCGTCGACGCCCTTTTCGAGCCAGAACTTCAGCACATCTGCCATCTCCTCCCGCACCTTCGGGTTCTCCCAGTTGAGATCAGGCTGCTCCGGCGCGAAGAGATGCAGATAGTATTCCTCTGTACCCGCTATCCATTCCCATGCCGGTCCGGTGAACGAGGACGTCCAGTTGGTAGGAGGCATGAGCCCGCCGTCCTTGTCGCGCCTGCCCTTCCTGATAATATAGTAGTCGCGGTAAGGCGAATCCTTATCGGCCAGCGCGGCCCTGAACCATGCATGCTGATCGCTTGTGTGGTTGAATACCGCATCCATCATCACCTTGAGGCCGCGCCTGTGGCACTCTGCCACCAGCCTGTCGAAGTCCTCCATCGTACCGAACGCAGGATGGATCGACTTGTAGTCTGCGATGTCGTAGCCGTAGTCTTTCCACGGCGAATCGTAGAGCGGCGAGAACCAGATGGCAGTGACGCCGAGGTCCTTTATGTAGTCAAGCTTCGAAATGATTCCGGGAATATCACCTATTCCGTCATTATTCGAATCCATATAGCTGAGCGGATAAATCTGATAGACCACCGCTTCTTTATACCAGTTGGTCTTTACAGCCATTTCAATTCCTTCTTTCTTTAAGCAGCGGACTTATATAACTTCGGCAGGTGACTCGAGCACGCCGGTACTTAGCTATTGACGAGCGTCAGCGAAGTCAGAGCTTAGAACCTGTCAGCGAGAGCGTGCCTGACGGAGATATATAAGCCCGCTTGCCCAATAAAGTACTAGTACGCTACTGCTGACTTTATGCTGATGTTACTGACAGCAGCGTCGGAAGCAGCTGCTTTTTGCGGCTCATGACTCCCGGCATGTCGTATGTCTGCTGAGCGATCTTCACATAAGGCAGATCTTTGTTAGCCTTGTTATTCGACGTCAGCAGCACGCTGTTCTCTCTCAGTACATCTGTGACCATGAGCAGCGTCCAGTCGAGGCCCTGTGAATCGGCGATCTTCTGCAGCGCGTCTATGTATTTCTGCGCGTATTCCCCGACATCCGACAGTGTTGTGACTTCGCACTGACCGATGCCCATCTTTGTGCCGCCATTCTCGTACTTCTTGAAGTCAGACAGGATCATCTCATCAGGATCCTGCGTAGCCAGGTTGTCTGATATGCTGAACAGCTTCTCGCCGAATTCCTGCACGCTCGGTACCTTGGCGATCCTTGCGAGCATCTCCACCGCCTGCATGTCCTGCATGGTCGTGGTCGGGCTGCGAAGGATCAGCGTGTCGGCGATTATTCCGGTTAGCATAGTCCTGGCAGCGTACTGATCAGGCATGATGCCGTGCCTGATGTACTGCTGATAGATTATCGTGTTGACGCTGCCCAGCGGCTCGGCGGCGATGAATATCGGCATGGTAGTCGAGAGCGAGTCGAGTCTGTGGTGGTCGACGATCTCCACTACGTCTGCGGTCTCGATTCCCTCTATGCTCTGCGCAGGCTCATTGTGGTCCACCATAATAACCTTGTTGACAGGCCTTTCAAGGAAGCAGCGCCTTGTAACGAAACCTTTGAACTCGCCATCCTCCATTACTGCGAGCCCTCTGATATGAGAGTTCATAAATATCTTTCTGCCCTCAACGAACAGGTCGTCTATATCGATAGTCTCGGTCCTGGACTCCATCATGGTTTCGATCGACTCAGCAAGCCTGATCCTTCTGAGTGTCTCTGCCGTACCGAGGCTCGTCATGAATACCGATCCCTCATATTCGCTGAAATCTACATCAGGCGCTTCGCTGGTTGCCGCAATGATGATTGCAGGCACCTGTTTTTTTACCGCTAACTTGATATGCTCCTTGCGCGCTCCGAGCACTACGATGCAGTTCCCGATCTCATCGAGCATCTCGCCGAATGCTTCATATGTACCTGCGCCTACCAGCAGGGAACCTTCGATGGTATCGCTCTTCCCCTTGCACAGCAGCTTTCCCGGAATGACTCTCAGAATGTTGTCTATCGTGAATGTGTATGTAGGAATTTCTTCCTTATTGTCATGCAGGAACCATCCCGTGATGTCGTCTACGCTCAGGAGCCCCTTAAATTCGGTGCCGTCATAAATCGGCACAACGGACGGATTCTCTGCGTTGTATGCGTTTACGAGCGCGAAGATAGGTGCGCCCGCCTGTATGTGCATCTGCGGCTCGAGCATTACATCCCTGACCTTCGGGAACACATCCTTCTTATATGGCGGTACCTCAATTCCCATAAGTTCCATCTGCTCCCTCACCTGATCGGAAACAGGGCTGCAGTGGATGGCGACGTATTCGTTTTCGCTGTCTGTGAGGTTCTTGAGATTAGCGTACGCAGATGCCGCGCAGAGGCTGTCAAGATCCGGGTTTCTGTGTCCTGTGATATAAATCTTTCCCATATTATTCTCCTTTATTTCAGCTTTGCCTCTGTGCGGGCTATAAACTTTTCCGTATTTATTATGAAGCGCTCGTGCATGCCTTCACCTATAAGGCCCACTTCATCGAATGCGCTCACTTTGAAGACGAGCCTGCGCCCGTCAACTTCTACAAGCTCGCTCTCGCATGTTATGTGAGCGCCGACCGGACTTGCCGACAGATGCGAAACATCAAGCTTCGTACCGACCGTACTCCTGCCCTCTTCCATACAAGGCTCCACGCTCGCCCAGGCCGTGTTTTCCATGAGAGCGATCATCGCCGGAGTCGCGTAGACCTCCAGTCCGCCGCTTCCCCATGCATTCGCGCACAGCTCTTTTGTGACTGTCATTTCTCCTCTGTTTTTGATTCCTGCTTTCAGTTCCATTTTTTTATCCTTCTTTTTAACGGGGACTGTCCCCATCAGCACCGCCTACGCACTCTGCCGCTTCCTCTGCGGCAACTTTTTTCCCGACTCTGTAGAACACCACAAATACGCTCCATACATATATGACCGTCAGCAGTATGTGAGCACGCGGCACTTTCATGAACACCATCATCAGCATCACGAAACACAGCGTCATGAGCCAGAGCTTCTGCATGAACGCTCCATTGATGTGGCATCTCACCTTTGCATATCTGCCAAGAGCGAACAGGAACGCAAAGTATCCAACCATCGACGCGACAAGGAACACCATCTTCGGCCTGATCGCGACCTCATCCTCACGCATGAACTCGAGCGACGCAGTGATGTTATTGAGCCCGAATATGATAAAGATGTGGATCAGCATATAGAGCAGTCCGTTGTCCTCTTTATCTCTGTCGAGCAGCTTGTCGTAGATGACTTCGTACGACAGGAAGAGCCCGACGACTATCAGGAAGCCCATAAGCGAGAAATAGATGACGCTCCAGCTGAAACTCCCGTCTCCTATAAAGTATGATGAGATGACGACTATCATCTCGCCGAAAGTGAACACAACGTAGAGCATGGCGCGCTCTGTCAGATGACTGAAGTCGATCATGCCGCTGACACCTGTCCTTTTGCCGAGCGATGTCATCACGATACCGAGTATCACTGCGGCGAATGCGATCGGCGGCGCAAGCGACGGTCTCACTGCCGAAGCGGCTAGCACTATTGCAGCCTCGACGAACAGTGTCATTGCCATCCGTTTTATTATGTCCCGGTTCCAGACGTCCATCCTGTGGTTGCGAAGCTCTATCACGTACTGTATGCCGATGTTGATCAGTATGAGCGCCCACGCTATGTGATACTGAGCCTGATACGCGTGCCAGTCGCTTCGTGTGCTCTCACCCAGGAAATACATCAGGTACATCGTGATCAGCAGAAATACGTGATCGCGCACGCCATTACGGCCGAACATGTTGATGTAGAACGTGGTGAAGTTCCAGATCTGTATGATAGCCAGCGTGCAGAGTATGTACGCGAGGAATGCGTCGAGCGAAACAAAGCCTCCCTCGATATGACCGAGGAGCGCGTTGTTGCGGCCCGCCATATATACGAATACCAGGTCGTATATAAGCTCCAGATACTCTACTTTCTTTTCTTCGTTTTTCAGCGGAAGCATGCGATTAGCCCAGATGTTTCCTTGCCCAGGCAGCTACCTTTTCTTCGGCGCCTGATACGGAAGAACCCTGTATCGCGAAGGCCTTTTCAACCTTGGCACCGGTGCAGAACTTCTTAAGGTCGGTACGGCTCTTCGCCTCACCGCTTCCTTCGTGAGTCATCACCGGGAACACACGCTTGCCTCTGAAGTGAAGCTTCTCGAGCTGGGCGAACACCGCGCAGGGATATGTACCCCACCAGCACGGTCCTGCGATCACGATGTTGTCGTATTCTTTAATATCGTGCAGATATGCCTTTAGCTTTGGGCGGGCATTATCTCTCTGCTCCTGTTTAGCGACTTCTGTGCATTCAATATAGTCGGCCGGATATTCCTTTACAGTCTCGATCTCGAAAAGATCGGCTCCGACCGCGTCACGTATGTATTCAGCGACGAGCTCGGTGTTTCCCTTCTCAAGCTCCACTATGTCGCCGTTCATATAATTCTGTCCCTTGCGGGAAAAATAAATAACAAGATTCCTGGTCATTATCTTCTCCAATAGTTTTTAGGACCTCATTGCTGCTCACTGCCGGATGCAAAGGCAGTTGCCCATACACAACTTCACACCGCCGGCTGCAGCTACACAGATCCATTTTTCTCCATATTAATAATAACACAGAACGCACCTGTAAGTGGCTGTTCTCATCTACATCAAAAGGAAATATGTTATATGGTGAGCCCTCCATTTATAGCCAGAGTTTATGTATAAAAAAAGTACGTGAAAAGAAGGTGTCTTTGTGAGAGTTTTCTCCACTTCATCACATTAATAATGTATTATCCGAATTAATAAGAGCATTTGTTTCCTTGCTGAGACAGGGAAACTTCGATGCATCCCCCATCTTCAGAAAAAGGAGGGCAATATGAGTTCGATAAAACTCACGGATACGCTGTGGTGGAACGGCGCACTTGATCCGGATACACATATCTCGGATGTAATCGTGCAGATGGAGTTCGGCACCACATACAACTCATACACTCTTAAGGGCAGCGAGAAAACGGCCCTTATCGAGACTTCAAAGTACAAATTCTGGGAAGCATTCAAAGGCGAGCTCGATGACGCAGTCGATATCACCAAGGTCGACTACATCATCATGGATCACACCGAGCCGGATCACTCGGGAACGCTCGAAAAGCTGCTCGCGATCAATCCAAAGATCACCGTAGTCTGCACGGGCACAGCAGCGAGCTTCCTGAAGGAGATCATGAATACGGACTTCCGCGTCATGACTGTAAAGGAAGGCGACACACTCTCGCTCGGAGACAAGACCCTGCACTTCATGCCTGTGCCTAACCTGCACTGGCCTGACACCATGTTCACATACTGCGAAGAGGACAAGACGCTGTACACCTGCGATGTGTTCGGCGCTCACTACTGCCCTCCGTCAGGCGACGTAAGGCGCAGCATGCTGACCGGCCAGGACGAGGCAAACTACATGCGCACGATGCAGGATTACTTCAACATCATCATCGGGCCTTACAAGAATCCGTTCATGAACATGGCGCTCGAGAGGATCAAAGATCTCGACATTCAGATGATATGCCCTGGCCACGGTCCTGTGCTGGATGCAGGTATCGACTGGGTAATGGAGAAATATCATGAGTGGTGCGCGAGACCGGAGAAATCAGATACCAAACTGGTTGTAATTCCTTATGTAAGCGCTTACGGATACACCGGACTTCTGGCCGACAAAATTGAAGAGGGTCTCAAGGCGAGCGGTCCTATCGAGGTGCACAAATACGACATGGTATTCGAGGAAGACGTCGCGGGCGTCATCGCCGACCTCAACGCGGCGGATGGCATACTCTTCGGTACACCAACTATCGTTGCGGACGCTCTTAAGCCGATCTGGGATCTGACGACGAGCATATTCCCTCCTCTGATGAAGGGCAAACTCGCAAGCGCGTTCGGATGCTACGGCTGGAGCGGCGAAGGTGTTCCTAATATCATCGAAAGGCTCAAGCAGCTCAAGATGAAGGTTCTCGACGGCTACCGCATCAGATTCAAGCCAAGCGAGACCGAGCAGCTCGACGCATTCGACTTCGGCTACAACTTCGGCTGCGTGCTGCAGAACAAGGAAGTCAAGAAATCTGACACGCCGGCCGGAGCGAAGAAGATGGTCAAGTGCGTGGTCTGCGGAGCCGAGTTTGAGGAAGGCACAGACACATGCCCGGTCTGCGGAGTCGGAAGCGACAAGTTCGTGCCGGTAGAATCCAAGGCGACCAGCTTCAGAAAGGACACAGACGAGAGATTCGTTATTCTGGGCGGCGGCCCGGCAGCGAAGAGCGCAGCCGAGGCGATCAGAGACCGCAACAGCACGGCAGTCATCACGATCGTGACCCAGGAGTCCGCTCTGCCGTATAACAGACCGATGCTCACCAAGGCACTGCTTTCGGATTTCACAGATAACCAGGCTGCGATCGAAGGTCCGGATTGGTACCACGAAAGGAATATTTTCTTCATGCCTGATACGACAGTCACGAAGATCGACACAGCAGGAAAGAGCGTTGAGCTCATACTCCCTGACGGCAGCAGCGGAGCGCTCATCTACGACAAGCTGATCTACACACTCGGCGCATTCTGCTTCGTGCCTCCTATCAAGGGAGCCGACCTCCCTCACGTGGCAAGCGTCAGAAACATCGCGGACACCGTTCGCATCAAGAAAGTGCTTGAAGAGCGCGAGGCAAAAGAGGTCGTATGCATCGGCGGTGGCGTAATGGGACTCGAAGGCGCGTGGGAGCTTAAGCTCGGCGGCTACGATGTGACCGTGCTCGAGACCGCACCTGGACTGCTTCCTCGTCAGCTCGACGACCCGGCTTCGGCTATGGTAGAAAACATCTGCAACGCAGCGGGTGTGAAGATCGTTACCGGAGCTAAGATCGTAGAGATCACCGAAGACGCGGTGGTACTCGATGACGGCACGGCATTCCCTGCTCAGCTCGTCATCATGTCGACAGGCATGAGACCTTACACAAAAGTCGCTGAAGACAGCGGCATTGAGGTTGACAAGTGGGTCAAGGCAAACGACCGCATGGAAACAAACGTGAAGGATGTATACGCTGCGGGTGACTGCTGCGTCATCAACGGGCAGCCGCAGGCATTCTGGGCACAGGCGATCGAGACAGGACGCATCGCGGGAGCCAACGCTGCAGGCGAAGCTCTTGAGTACAAGGCACTCGGAAGCGCGCTCGTCATCAACGCTATGAACACGAGCATATTCGCGCTCGGTACAAACGGCAAGGATCCTGACAAGAAGTTCCGTACCGTAGAGTTCAGAGACGACCAGAGAGGCAACTACGAGAAGTATTACTTCCACAACAACCGCCTCGAAGGCGTCATACTGGTTGGCGACACCGACCGCATGATAGAGCTCAGCGAAAAGGTCGACAAACACGCGACATACAAAGAGATGTTCGGCCGCAAATAGAACATACAAAAGTCAGTGTTTAAATTCGGGGACGGTTTCAGGCTCCTCTTATCTGACATATGAAAACAGCAGCGGACTAACCACGCTGCTGTTTTATTTCTTTTTATTTCGTTTTATCTCGTTTTATTTCGATTGAGTTAGAGCGTCACTTCCCTATTTTTAATTTGAAATCATATAATTAGCATGTCGATGCATGACTATGCATAAATAATCATCAATTTCGGCATCGTTCATTTCCATATGAGGAGTTTTATTTTTTTTGCTAAAATCTTTGTTGTAAAGGGTCAAAATATTTATCAAATGAAATCAGCTTACAAAGATCAATCAGTCACGTTCGGCTCTAACATGCGTTTTAACATTACAATAACCCTATAATTAGATGTTATTGTTAAGCTGCGTAACTGTATATTTTTTGTATAGGCAAATAACCTGCAGATTTGCTAAATTTAAACGCCTTACTATGAATTATTTTTATCATTTATAAAAAAAGTCCTCCAATAAACTGTTTTTCATAGTAAAGGAGGATGATCGATCAGTTCAATTTGTTTGTCGCCTCATACGTCACAGGCGGATGCCTTGTTACTGCATTCTGAGCGGCAGTTCCATGCGATTGGCTTCGAGCAGTTCCCTGTTGCTTAGGATCTCCTTTGCCGGGCCGTCTGCAGCGATGCGTCCGCCTGAGATGAGTATCACCCTGCCGCAGGTATCGAGTATCATATCTAGGTCGTGAGACGCGATGAGCTTGGTCTGGTCCAGCTCGCGTATCGTGTTGATGACGATACGGCGGTTGTACGGATCGAGCGCCGATGTAGGCTCGTCCATGAGGATCGCAGCCGGTTCCATCGCAAGAATTGTAGCAATGGCAGCCATGCGCTTCTCCCCGCCGGAGATCTTGTGGTTGTAGCGGTGCTTGAGGTATTCAAGATTCAGGCTAGCCAGTACTTCATCGACGCGCTTGTCTACTGCCTCACGGCTGAGGCCGTAGTTAAGCGGTCCGAAGATCATGTCTTCATAAACTGTCGGCATGAACATCTGGTTGTCGGAGTTCTGCAGCACAAAACCAAGCTTCGCACGGATGTCGCCGAGCGTCTCCTTTTTAACCTCAATGCCGTCGATCAGCACCTTGCCTTCGCCCTGCAGCAGGCCAAGCAGGAGTTTCATAATGGTGGACTTGCCGGCTCCGTTGGCTCCAATCAGTCCGACCGACTCTCCCTTTTCGATCCTGAACGACATATCGTGCAGGACTTCCTTGCCCTTTTCATATGCAAAATTTACACTCTGAAATTCGATCATTTTTATATCCCCACAGTCTTTCCCGGTACGTCACCGGTCAGTCCGAGTTGTTTTTCTTATAGCTTCTGACAAGCTTTTGCGCTGCTCCCAGCATCAGATCATCATATTATATGTATTTATCTCAGCGCACCACCAGCCCGCCGATGAGCTGTGCGATATTCCCGTACCTCAGCAGCAGGAAGAACAATATGCATACTGCCATGAAAATTGCGTCGCGCGCCTTGAAGCGGTCTATATCCGCGTAGTGGAAGTGCTCATGATAGCCGCGAAGCATCATGCTTGAGAAGAGTTCCTGCGCGCGGTCCATGCTTCGCAGAAGCAGCTGGCCCAGGAATGACCCCCAGGCAGAGATGTGTATGCCCTTCTGGCCCGGCGCGCGCAGATGATACGCGTCCGTCATAACTGCAAGCTCCTCTGTCATTACCCCTACGTAACGGTATGTCAGCTGCAGGAGCGACACGAGCATTGCAGGCACATGCAGTTTGCGAAGAGCCGCGCACAGGCTGTCGATCTTAGTCGTTGCCATGAGCAGGAACGACGCCATCAGACAAAACACGCCTTTCAGCATCAGGGTGATCATGGAAATCACTCCGCCCGATACTCCAATGCTGCCTATGGTCACCATTATTTCCTTGTCGAAAAGCGGATTGAAAAGGCCTACAGCCATCACGAGCGGAAGTACGATGCGCAGCTTGTAAAAGCAAGTGTGCACATTTACGCCGCTGACCGTAAACATCAAAACCGGCCACAGCACCATCGGAACGATGCCGCTGAGGTCGTACTTGTCGAAAGAAAGTGTGACAAGGATGTATACGATTGTGGTAAGGAGCTTTGCAGCCGGGTGCAGAGTGTGGACCGGTGACTGACGTGCAGCCAGTTCGTCCATCTCCGAAAGCTCGGCCAAAGCCTTCTGCATTTTGTTCATTTCTTCTAAAAAGGGGCTTGCCCGCTTGTCCGTTCTTAAAAAGGAGCTGGCCCTGCTAGCAGCTTTCGTTAGAATCCTGTTACAGAGACTGTCTCTGCTAAATCTGTCCCTGCTGAATCAATCATTAAAATCATCAATAAGGGGCATCGTGCGATGCCCCTTAAAATATACCATATTCCTTAAGAGAGAGGGAAAGAGTATGGTTTATTCCGCTTTCAGCTTTCTTTTGCGGAAGAATCCGCCTATGAAGCAAATCAGTATAGCGACTCCCGCCACAATTGCGGATCCGACTATGCCGGATACCGTAGTTCCGGCGGCCGACTCGCTGCCCGGGAATGCATAATCCGGTAAGAATGAAGTTTTCTCCTGTATGGAGCCCGCCTTTTCGGCCGCCGAACTCTCTACTCCGAAGTTCTCCTCATCGAGTCCCATGTTTGTGGAATATCCGCCGTCTGCATTTCCGAAAAGGGCCCACTCAAGACCGTCCGGGTTGGAGCTTGCCATGAGGCTCAGTCCTCCGCCGACTGCGACTGCGACTATTGCCAGAATAGCCACGACCGACTTGAGCGAACGCTTTGCGGTTTCGCCTTCACTGAGTTCAACTCCCGAAAGAAGCTCCGGACGTGAGTCATGCACGAATACGAGCACGGCTGATGTTATCAGACCTTCTACGAGACCGATAGCCAGGTGGATAGGCTGCATCAGTGCGCAGAACGCGCCGAACGGCAGCTCGGTTATTCCGGACAGGCTGGTCTCAATCACTACGGAGAACGCTCCCAGCTGTAAGGTTAATACGCACCCTATTATCGAGGCGGCGATTATGCGGGCACGTTCGGCGCTCTTGCCCTCGCCGAACCATTTGCCGTTCATTATCGGACGCCAGATCAGGAAGTAGCCGACGAAGCACCCGTAGAACGCCATGTTCCAGCAGTTGGCCCCCAAGGCCATCAGCCCTCCGTCGGCGAAGAATAAGCATTGGATCGCCAGTATCACTATCATTGAAAGGAAACCGGCGTATGGCCCAAGCAAGGCCGACAACAGCATTCCTCCGCACATATGACCCGAAGATCCTGTCCCCGGGATCGTGTAGTTGATCATCTGCCCCGCGAATACCAGCGCGGACGTCACCGCCATAACCGGAAGCTTTTGCGGTTCATCATCTTTTTTGAGTTTATGGATCGAAACGCCGGCTGCTGTTGCGGATGCGGCATACATTGTCGCAGCGACTGCAGGAGCCAGCAGAGCATCTGCCATATGCATAAAAAACACCCCCTGTCTTTTGTACACTCAAATTATATGGGCAGTTTCCGGGGCTCACAAGCCCCCGCAGGGGATGCATTTTGCGGTTTTTTATGTATTTTTTTCCTCGTCTTCATATTTGTCCGCCATGATCTTAATCACCACGATCGAAGCAACAGACAATCCTATATATGCTATCGCGGCAAAGGCGGTCCTGCTCAAGTTGAGGTCACCCAGTCCCCTTCCGATCATCGCGTAAAGGACGACATCGGGCAGGATCCCAAGAAGGCTGCCGGCAACGTACTGCGGGAGCTTCACCCTGGCAGCGCCCAGATACATGCTCCCTATGTCGTAATTCATTATCTTGAGCAGTCTGAGCAGCAGTACAAATACGAACGGTCTTTCAGTCTTCAGCCTCACAATCCCGCGGAGTTTCGGATACTTCCCTTCAAGATCCTGCAGCTGTGCGCCGGCCAGTTTGTTGCCGAAGAAATACCCTTCGAATATCATGACAAGAGCTCCGGCTATGTTCATCGCGATTGCTGCCGGGAGGCTGAACAAAGTTCCGTTTGCCAGGAACAGTGCGCCAGAGTAGAAGAACACCGAAAGCGTCTTGAGAGCGAACATCAGCAGCATCACAACAGCCGCCAGATATGGATCCGAAGGCGTGTAAGAAAGTAATGCGCTCAGGGATATCCTGTCGTGAAGGCATAGTGCAACTAACATCACCATCACCCACAGAGAAATCACAAGGGTCCTCGAGGCTGCGGATATGTTGGTGCGGTAATCGTCTCCCCAGACGACCTGAAGATACATGCGCGAGTACATCATCAGAGCAAGCAGTACTGTTACTGAGCATGCTATGATCAGAAGATTGGCAACCGGCCTCGGGATATTCTGCCACAGAATCAGCATTGCAGTAACGGCAGTCATCGAAGCCTTGCAGATCTTTCCGAACCACTTCGAGCTGTACACAGTATCATACCTTGAGAACAGGATGTACCCATATATAATCTGGCATAGTTCCCTGAACAGCATGACTATCAGCAGGAGCCACATCCATCTGTATTCCGGTACCAGGCATATAATGAGCACTGCTATCAGCATCTTGCTCACCGCAGAGTCGAAGAACTTTCCGAAGTCCGTAACGCATCCGGTCCGCCTTGCTACCGCGCCGTCTGTCATGTCGGACAGGACAGCGACCACTATGACAGCGAAGCTTCCGGCATGCGATCCATCGAGATACAGGCGGACGATCACCGGGATCAGCAGCAGTCTGAACAGGGTTATCGCGTTAGGAAGGTTGATGATGTTCTTTCTGCTGAATATCTCACGCAGTTTATCGCCGACCTCCGGACTTGCTTCATTGAACGACAGTCCCCATGCGGCAAAGCTTGCAGGGAGTGCCACAACAGCATCAACGATTGAATGCTGCTTCACAAAGAGCGTGGATACGCATATGAAGAACACGGTAACAGCCATTGCCGTCTTTACCTGTATCGACATCTTTTCGTTGGCATACATCGCTGCAAACATCAGTCCCATGGAACCGATGACATGCATCGACGGGCAAACGTTGGTCGGAGTATCTATCAGATAAATCATTGAAACGATCCAGGTGAAGATGTTGTCACGCTCAAAGCTGTCAGGCCTCAGTGAGTGGCAGCTCGGATAGATAAGAAATACCGCAAAGGATATAATGGATCCGACTATGAAGAACTGCATCATCTTCCTGAATACCGGCCGGTCATTTCTGAACAGATATATGATCATTATCACCGTGACCACATGCCACGATAAATAAGGTATCACAAAAATTTCGCTGAAAGGTATCAGATCGTCCATGAACATATGGATGGTATGATACTCAGCGCCTATATTGACCCTCTCGACTACCACATACGCCAGAAGGTACAGCGGTAGGAACCACAAATATTGATAATCCTTATCTTTTTTGCCGCCAATCATAACGAGAATTATACCACAAAGGGCATGGTCTGATACCGGTACAAGCCATGCCCTCTACGCATTTTATTTTCTGTTTTCCGCCTCACTCTGACGGCATCTTATTTTTCCGTGCACTTGCCGCAGTCGCTGCAGCCGTTGCAGATCAGCTTCATAGCACACTCCCTGCAGTTGTCACAATAATGCTTTACATACAGCAGGTCTTCAGGTATCGGCAGCCCCCAGGTATCCACGAGATCGAACTCCATTGGCTTGCCCTGATAATTCATGCCGGACTTCAGTGCCTGGCTGGTCTGCAGACGTTTGCCCTTAATGGTGTACTGCATGCCATCTTTGATGAATGTCGTACCTGTCTCCATGAAGCAGAATGTTATGTCTCTCGACTCGCATTCCGCCCTCAGCGATTTCACCCAATCGAAGTTGCAGGGTCTTTTACCGCCGTAATTCTCTCCTCCGCACACGACCTGCTCTATCTGGCCGCTGTCAAGATATTTGCCCAGAGTCACCGGCCCCAGGATAGGCGCGACGTATATGCCCTTGTGTCTGAACGGAAGCTCAAGCAGTATCGGCAGGCGCTCATCGGCACGCTTCTGGTTTTCTGTCGTTACATTCAGGAAGATGTTGTCCCATCCGTCTCCCCAGTCAGCAGGCAGACACTCAGCTATCCGCTGCGGTCTCTTGGTCACCAGAATGAATATCACATCGCTTCTCATGCGCATAATGCCCCAGGCTTCATCGCGCCACTGATCGGCTTCCTTGAGGAAGAAATCCGAGGTCATGCAGACGCTTATCTTTTCACCGCTCTGTATCTTGTAGCTTCCGTTCCTGTTTCTGGACAGGGGATATCTGACATTGGAGGTAAGATAGATCTCTGAGCCCTTCTTATCTCTCATGTCATCCAGAAAGTACATATAACAGTTTTCGCAGCCTTCGCTGCATTTGACACATCCGTGCCACGGATTCCAGATATCGTGCATCGTTTTATAAGTGCGCGCGGGCTCTCTGCCATGCGGCTTCCCTGCTGCATTCCGCGCAAAGTGACGGAGCAACTGCGCATCCGCCTTTTGCCGTTTCGCGTAGGCTCTCAGGGAGCGACCTTCCTACATCGTATGTTATCTGTATCATTTCATCCAGCGGGATGTGCGGACCGACGCCGGCCAGCGCCAGCTCAGCCGCGGTATACGCTCCTACCGCTCCTATGGCATTTCTGGTCTGACATGGCACCTCAACGAGCCCGCGTACAGGGTCGCACGCAAGCCCCAGAAGGTTAGACAAAGCCACACTTGCTGCGTCGCAGCACTGCTCCGGCGTGCCTCCGAGCATCTCGACCAGAGCGCTTGCCGCCATAGCCGACGCGGATCCGACCTCTGCCTGGCATCCGGCCTCAGCTCCTGCTACAGAACCGTTTCTGGTAATGATATATCCTATAGCTCCTGCGTTTATCAGGCCGCGCCTCATATCGTCGAGGCTTATGTCGTAGGACTCATACATTGACATGAGGACAGCCGGCAGTACTCCGGCTGATCCGGCAGTCGGAGCCGCGACTATGACGCCCATACTCGCGTTTGTTTCGGCGACCGCAAGAGCATTTACTATTGCCCTGTGGATGGCCGGTCCGCAGATGGCCTTTGATTCATCGAGCTCATTCAGCTTTTTCGCTTCTCCTCCGATCAGCCCGCCCATCGATCTGTGAGGT
This sequence comes from Mogibacterium sp., assembly GCA_017431685.1. Classification (GTDB taxonomy): domain Bacteria; phylum Bacillota; class Clostridia; order Peptostreptococcales; family Anaerovoracaceae; genus Crickella. The sequence goes on along the minus strand of JAFRKO010000012.1, from coordinate 72,297 downwards.
TCGGATATAGGACGGTCGACAGCAGTATTCATTACACGGAGGTTTGCCTCAATGCGGTCGATTATTGTATCCCTGCGTGTTTCACCCAGCTGCATCTCTCTGTTGATCATGACCTCGGATATAGGCATGTCATTTTCGTTACACAGCTTGAGAAGTTCTTCTGTATTACTGAAATCCCAATTCATGACATACCTCCTTATATCTCAATCAAATCAACACTGGTGACAGTCTCATACTGAAGGATCTTTTCCTTAAGTTCCTCCGATATGGAGCTGTCCGTCTCTACGACGGTAACAGCTTTCATACCCCTTCCTTCTCTGAAGAGCTTGAGCGTCGCAACGTTAACATCTTCTCCGGCGAGACAGGTTGTAATATAGGCAACCGTGCCCGCCACATCCTGATGGCCGATGATCATGGTGCTGTACTCACCGGTGAAATCCACTTCTATGTCGTTTATCTTCCTGATGCGGACTCTGCCTCCGCCGATGGATTCGCCTCTTATCAGAAGAGTATGGCCGTCTTCTCCTGTTATCACTATATCCACGGTATTCGGGTGGCTCACGTGCGTTTCCTTATCGACGACAAAGTCCACCTTAAGCCAGTTCTTCCGTGCCTCATAATAAGCGTTTCTTATCCGTACATCATTTGATTTGTACCCGAGCATACCGCCTATCAGAGCTCTGTCGGTTCCATGCCCCTTGTAAGTTTCCGCAAATGATCCGTATAGCGTAAACTCAGCTTTCACCGGCGTGCCTGAAAAGATCTGCCGGGCCATCCAGGCTATAGTCGCGGCGCCTGAAGTGTGCGAGCTCGACGGGCCCACCATCACAGGCCCTATTACATCAAAAAGCCCTAAGTAATTATTTGCCATTGTTCCTCCCTTACACTTTGAGCAAAGCTCTCTGCGCACACGTTATGTGGCATGGAGCGAGAAAGCTTGAACGTTCTGAACAGTTTTGTATCCGTATTGTACCACATTGGGCCGAGCACCTTATAACATGCGCAGTAAAAGTTCAAAAAAGCTTCCTCTAAATCCAATTATGTGAAAAAATACAATTTCTTAAAACCGATTTTGTGGATATTCACAATAATTTAGTGTATTATCATTAGCATCTATGCAGGAGCCTCCCGGAATCTGCTTTTTTGATGACAGTCCGGATTCCTGCATAGGAATATGTTATCAGAGTATTGAGACTGAAAGAGATTATCTATGAACTTCATTTTTATTGCGCCGAATTTCCCGGAAAATTACCGGCACTTCTGTGACAGGCTGCACCGCAACGGTGTCACTGTTCTTGGCATCAGCGATGCCCCTTATGATTCGCTCAGCGAAACCGTTAAGAATTCCCTGACAGAGTATTACAAAGTCGACTCCCTCGAGAACTATAGCCAGGTCTACCGCGCCGTCGCTTTCTTCGCATTTAAATACGGGCGTATCGACTGGATCGAATCAAATAATGAATACTGGCTCGAGCTCGACGCAAATCTGAGGAAGGACTTCAACGTCACCACGGGAGTCCAGCCTGATGAACTTTCTCTCTGGAGAAGCAAGGCGTCTATGAAGCCGGTATATAAGTCCGCAGGGATCCCTTCAGCGCGACAGCATCATGTGTCAACAATAGAAGCTGCCCGCGCTTTTCTCGACGAAATTGGTGGTTATCCTGTTTTTGCGAAACCGAACGTCGGAGTCGGCGCGAGCGACACCTATAAAATCATGAATGATAATGATCTCGAAGCTTTTTTTAAGGAGACATCGGGTCATGATTACGTCATGGAGGAGTTTGTTACAGGAGATATCTACTCCTATGATGCAGTCTGTGATGAAAATGGAGACCCTCTGTTTGAATCGTCCTTCATGTGCATCAATGTCGCCGACGCGGTGAACAATGGGACCGAGACAGTCTACTACGTGCTGCCTGAGATCCCGGAACAGCTCAAAGGATACGGCCGCAAGGCGCTTAAGGAGTTCAAGGTAAGGAGCAGATTCATACATTTCGAATTCTTCAGGCTGACCGAAGCGAAAAAGGGTCTCGGCGATGTCGGAGACTTTGTAGGACTTGAAGTAAACATGAGACCGGCCGGAGGTTTCACCCCTGACATGATCAATTTCTCGCATTCAACGGATGCGTATCAGATATGGGCGGACATGGTCAGCACCGGCACAAGCGCGGGCAGAAAGAACGGACCTGACCGCTGGTGCGTCTTCGCCAGCCGCAAGGACAAGTTCACGCACGTACACACTCATGACGAGATACTGTCGCGATATGACGGAAAGATAGTGATGTGTCAGCGGATGCCGGATATCTTCTCGGAGGCCATGGGCAACCAGATGTATATGGCCTTATTGGATACGGAAGATGAGGTACGCGACTACGTTAAGTTCGTACTCGATGAACAGGCACAGATAGTCATCCCAAGCCTGTATAAGTAAGCTTTAGCAAGACCATGCTTTCAGGACAGAAAAAGACGCGGTTTACATATACCTGTAAACTGCGTCTTTTGTTGTGCTATATCTTAAGTTATTATTCGTCTTTGCTGTCATCGTCCGGCTTTTTCTCATCTTTCTTGCCGCCGGACTTTTTGTTTTCTCGAACCGAATATCCAAAGAATACTGCTGCGAGAACCAGGTCGCCGTACGCCATTGTCCTGGATACAGCCCCGGTCATGAGCATGGTTATACCTATCGCAAGAAATACGATGCCCAATATCAGATAGTATTTACCGCTCATTTTTTTATCCCCCTTATGCTTAGTCCCTTCAGTATATAGTACAGCTTTGCTCCTGCCGGGATCCTGTCGTCTACGAGCAGGAGGTTGAGCATCTCTTCGCCGTCATACTCGTTGACTGCGCTGATCATACATCGCGTTCCTGTCGTATCATTACAAACAGAGTATATCACGCTCACGCGAATCCGAAAAGGATTTGGGTTCCCGGGAACGTATTTAAGTTCGTTTAAGGAACGATTGCTATCCTGTCATTGTCAGCAAAGACAATACTTTTCTTCATAACAACCTTCAAAAAATACCAATAACAACAAAAATCCTGCAGGGACCAGTGATCTCTGCAGGATCGTTGTTTTTTGGAGACGGGGAGACGGGGGACGGTTCTCTGTCTCCGGATCGTTATTATTTTGGAGACAGAGAACCGTCCCCTGTCTCCTTTACGATTATTTCTTTTACGCTGAAGGTCTTGCCGGACAGCACCGTCTTTCTGAAGCTGCCGCAGGAAGGGCAATAACCTTTGTGCTCCACGACGTTGAATATCTCGTCGCAGTCATCGCATTCCGCGAGGCCCGGCACTGTGTTAAGGGTCAGCTTCGCTTCCTGCAGGATGGTCCCCTTCACGACCATGGGATAGGTCTTCTCGAGATACTCGGGTATCACAAGAGACAGTTCCCCGTTGTCGCAAACGACTTCATCGATCCCATCAACGCCGTTCTCCGCAGCGAATCTCTCTACCGTGCGGAGTATCTGCCTGGCGATGCCTATCTCATGCATTTCCGCCTCCGCGTCTTCCCAGCTGCTTCTTCACCATTCCCGCGCCGATGCTAGGAACGTGAGTGACGATCTTGCCGAGCGTTCCGAAGTTCTTGCCGTTGCCGGCATCGTAGACCTTCTCAAGCTGGATCGCGTCGAACTTGCAGTGTGTGGTGCAGATGCCGCAGCCCACGCACATGAAGCGGTCGACGACGGCGGTGCCGCATCCGAGGCATCTGCCGCATTCTTTCTTCACCTGCTCTTCGGTGAAAGTGCTGCGGAGATCGTCGAACGTGGTCCTCGCCTTCTCACCGCCCGGACCTGCCGCCTTCTGACGAGGCGCGTTGTCGAATCCGACCGGATCGATCTGAGCTGTCGCCGTGTCGAACGAGCTGTAGTCTCTGTGATCGCGGCCGAGCTCCTGGGTCTGACCTTCGTGGACGAAGCGGTGGATCGAGATGGCGGCTTCTTTTCCGGCCGCGATGGCGTCGATGGCGAACTTCGGTCCCGTCACGAGGTCACCTCCGGCAAACACGTCATCGACGGAGGTCTGGCCGGAAATGCTGTCCGCTCTGACAGTCCCGTTCGCATTCACGGACAGCAGACCCGCAGGGTCGATGCCGCCGAGTTCCACCTTCTGGCCGGTCGCGCTTATCACGCATGTCACAGGCGCCTCGAAGAATTCTCCGGTACCCACAGGTCTGCGGCGGCCGCTCGCATCCTTCTCACCGAGCTCCATCTTCTCGAGTCTGAGCGTCTCGGCTTTTCCGTTCCCGGCGACCCCAACAGGAGCTGCAAGATAGATGAATTCGATGCCTTCCGAGATCGCCTCTTCGACTTCTTCCCTGTCGGCAGGCATCTCCTCCTCGCTTCTGCGGTAGTACACCTTTACATCAGCGCCAAGGCGCACCGCCGACCTCGCGACATCGAGAGCCACATTACCGCCGCCGAGTACCGCGACCGCACTGCCTACCTCAGGCTTCTTGTCCTGATTGATCTCCCTGAGGAAATCGATGCCTGAAAGCACTCCCGGAAGATCCTCGCCTTTGATACCCAGCTCAGCGCCCTTCGAAGCGCCGATCGCCAGATAGAACGCCTTATAGCCTTCCTCTCTCAGGCCGTCGAGCGTCACGTCCTTGCCGAGCTCTACGCCGGTCCTGAACTCGACTCCGAGCTTGTTAAGGATGTCGATCTCGGCGTTGATGACGCTCTTGTCGAGCCTGAACGAAGGGATGCCCAGTGTCAGCATGCCTCCGAGCACTTTTTCCTTTTCAAATACTGTAACCGGATACCCTTTTATAGCCAGATAGTACGCGCAGCTGAGTCCAGCAGGACCTGCGCCGATCACAGCGATCTTTTCCGTGAAAGGCTCGCCCCTCTGATTCAGCATCTTCGGCACATAGCGGTCCTTGGATCCGAGCTCGCGGTCCGCGATGAACTTTTTGATCTCGTCGATCGCGACCGGCGTATCGACGTCCCCGCGCGTGCAGGCTTCCTCGCACTTCTTGTTGCAGATGCGTCCGCATACGGCAGGGAACGGGATCTCCTTCATGATCAGCTCCTGGGCCTCATCATATCTGCCTTCAGAAGCCAGCTTAATGTAGCCCTGTACCGGAACGTGAGCAGGGCAGGCCGACTTGCACGGCGCTGTGCCCTCAGGCATCACATCCGTACGGTTGATACGGAAATCCGGATCGTACCTTTTGCTTGTCCATAGCGTGTTGCGTGCAGTCTCAGCAGGACGCGGCTCGTTGGCCGGCCTGTCGCAGAGCTTCTGTCCCAGCTTCACGGCGTTGAGCTGGCAGTTCTCTACGCACTGTCCGCAGGCCACGCATTTATCCTTGTCGACCTTGGCGATATAGTTGGTGCGGATCGCGTCCGGCGCCCTGAAGTACGATGCGATACGGAGCGCGAAGCATGAGCAGCCGCAGCAGTTGCAGATCGCGTTCGCCTCGTCATAGCCGTCCGTCACGTTCAGCTCGTGCACGAGACCGTTGGCCTCGGCCCTCCTGAGTATCTCGTACGCCTCCTCCTTGTCGATCCGGCGGTGAGCGCCTGTCTCGATGAAGTTTTGCGCGTTGTCGTTGAGGTACATGCACATGTCGTCTTCGAGATGTCCGCAGCCCTCGCCCATGAGCCTGCGCGAGCGTCTGCATGAGCACGGTCCGACCGAGATGGTGTGCGCCTTCTCGACCAGACTCGCCACCTCGTCATAGCTCGCCTTGCGCGAATTGTTCTCGATAGCGCTCTGGACCGGGATGACACGCATCATGTTCATGCCCACGTCCATGAACGGAGCCAGCATGGAGACCCTCTTTCTGGTGTACTCCTCGAAGCACTCGGCCAGTACAGGATGAGCTTCGCACTGCTCTCTGTTTGAAAGCACGCCCTCCATGATGCCCGGGACCCAGATCGGATAGTAGTAACACCTCTTCCCGTCTTCCATGCGCACGCGCGCCACGCCCGCCACCTGGAGCTTGTCCAGCTGCTTCTGCGTGAATTCGACGTCCTTCTTCGCCCTTCGCGCGATCTCCTCGGGAGTCCTGCTCGCATTGAGCCGCATGTGCATCATGATCTCGCACATGTCGTCATCTACAATAGGCTCAAGGATCTTGTACTCCGGGTCGTTGTAAGTTATGCCGGTATAAGTCAGACTCTCGAGGCTGACCTTGGTAGCCAGCTTCAGAATATTAGGTCTGTGTGCCATATGATCCCCCTCTCTCGCATGCTAATTGTCAACTTGTTTAATGACATTATAGCAAAAAAGGAGGAGACAAGGGGAGGACGAACTTCAGCTGTTTGTCGCATTTAAAATGTGGTGCAAGATGCATGTCTCGCACCACATTATTCTTACTGCCACCGGTATTGGCAAAGCGTCATTTAAGCTTGACCACCGGAAAAGTTATAGACCCCTTTTATTATGCTTTATTCTAGTACTTATCGAAGCTCTTCAGGTCCAGTGAGAAATCTTCTCTGAAGTAGTCCACGATGCTGTCTCTCATCGGCATGGTCTGTCTGATCTGGATCGCTCCTTGTGCGCATCTCTGTTTGCAGTAACCACAGCCCACACAGTGATTCTGGTCTATTTCCACTTTGCCATCCTCTCCCATTGACAGCGCATCCTGAGGACAGTGGAACTTGACGCACTCACCGCAGCCTACGCATTTGGACCTTATCGGAACCGCTGTCCATCCGACCGGATGGAATCTGTCCTTGATCTCTCTCGAGGCATTTCTTGACAGATTCATCGCGACGCAACAGCATGGGCAGCAGAAGCAGATCTCAAGGAACTTGTCCATGTCATCATTTCTGATCCCCCAGATAAGCTGCTCGACCTCTACCCAGAGAGACTGGCACACCAGTCCCAGTTCAGCGGCTCTGTCGACTCTGGCATATGCTTCTTCCTGTGTAAGAGTCTTGGCCAGTCCATTCTTAACTACCTGCTCTCCGATCTTGCCAATGAACAGGCACGCCAGATCGTGCGGGTAATCCTTGCAGTCCTTAGCGTCTCTGCACAGGCACTTATTCATTCCCGCAATATAGTCGGCTTTAGCGATAGCGTCCTTGACAAGATCCATCGGCACTACTACCTTCTGTCCTTCCTTCGTTATATCCATATTGACATCAACGGTCAGCGGCATCACAAGTCCGGTCGTATTTCTCTCCTTGTCCGGGGAGAACATCATCACTTTCTTATAGATCCTGCTCTTGAGACCTTCCTTGCGCATCCAGGCTGATCCCGCAACTATCAGATTGAATACTTTGAGCACGAGTTTCCAGTTCCAGTCATGAGCGCACACGTGGGACTTGATGAAATTGAAGACTCCAAGCCCGTTAGGTCTGTTCTTGAACTTACTATAGCCCATATGCAGGTTGTCAAACCGCTCCTGGTTAAAGGCAATTATATTTCCGTCATCATCTATGTATTGTCTCGAATATTGATCTCTCATGGACATCTCCTTCTCTTACACTGCATTAACCCAGTCCGATATCTCTGATTCTGAACTCTGTCCCTCCGAGGATCTTCTTGCTTCGCGAGCCGCACTTAGGGCACCGTCCCTCGTTACGCATCACATTGTACATTGCGCTGCACTCTTTGCACAGCGCCTCTCCCGGAACCATGACCATTCTGAGTTCTGAACCTTCGAACATCGGTCTGTTTTCAGTAACCAACGGATAATACTTTTCAAAAAACACCGGAAGATAGCCCGACAGCTCGCCTACCTCGAGTGTGAGGTAGGCGATCCGCTGAATATTGTTCTCAGTTGCTGTCTCTTCAGCTATATCCACAGCTTGCTTCAATACACTTATCTCATGCATGACTATGCCTTGATCTTCCTTGCTACGATCTTTCCTATCTTCCGGCCTTCTTCCTTGATGACCTTAGAAATCAGCTGCTCATATGGAGTGCCCCATACCTCCTGCACCTTGTCGAGATGTATGGCGTCGAACTTGCACTGGACGGTGCAAAGTCCGCATCCGATGCAGATCTTCTGGTCGACTTTGGCAGCTCCGCAGCTGAGGCATCTCGCAGTCTCGATCCTGACCTGTTCTTCGGTGAAAGTCTTCCTTTCGTCTCTGAAAGAGCGGACTTTAGCCTGGTCAATGTGCGGTCTCTGCCTGCCGCTGTGATCGTAGCTGTTAACTACGATATTATCCTTATCTATATAGTGGAAGTTATCTCTTCTTACACGTCCGAGTGTCAGGCTGTGACCTTCCCATACGTAACGGTGAAGCGACTCCGCGGCTTCCTTGCCAGCCGCGATCGCGTCGATCACGAACTTCTGTCCCGTATAGATATCACCTCCGACGAATACGTCAGGCTCTGCTGTCTGGTATGTCCAGCTGTCAGCCTCTGCCAGGCCTCTTCCGGATATTTTCACTTTGCTGCCTTCAGCCAGCTTGCCCCAGTCAGGCTTCTGACCGATACAGAAGAGTACAGTCGTGCACTTTGCCTCTTCTGTAACTGCATCGTCAAACTTCGGATCGAATCTGCCTTCGGAGTTCTTGACGGAGGTGCACTTTCTGAATTTGATGCCTGTGCACTTGCCACTCTTCGCAGTGATCTCGGTCTGTCCCCATCCTGCGTGGATCTCAATGCCGTCCTCTTCACACTCGTGCTGATCTTCCGGGCCCATTGGCATCTCATCATATGACTCAAGGCAGTAGAGCATGACCTTATCAGCTCCGCATCTTACTGCCGTCCTTGCTACATCTGCGCCAATGTTGCCTCCTCCTATGACGACTACATTGCCTTTGAGCTTGACATCCTCACCACCATTGATCTTCTTCATGAAGTCTATGCCGGCCATGACGCCTTCACTGTCGCCGCCAGGGATATTGAGCGATCCGCCGTTCTGAAGTCCGATAGCAACATAGAATCCCTTGAAGCCCTCGGCACGGAGCTGGTCAAGCGTTACGTCCTTGCCGACCTCTATGCCGCACTTTATCTCTACTCCAAGCTGCCTGATAACATCGATCTCAGCTTCAACTACATCTTTCTCTAATCTGAATGAAGGGATACCATATACCATCATGCCGCCCGGTCTGGCCTGCTTCTCAAATACTGTTACATCGTGTCCCCATACAGCCAGGTAGTATGCTGCCGACAGACCCGCAGGACCCGATCCGATGACCGCGACCTTCTTGCCCTCATCGAATCTCTTCTCAGGGATGTATCTTGTCTCAGCGTTGAGTTCCTGATCAGCGATGAATTTCTTGACCTCATCGATCGCTACAGGCTCATCGATATCTCCTCTGGTGCAGACCTGCTCGCAGAATCTCGCGCACACGCGGCCGCACATCGCAGGGAAAGGATTCTCCTTCTTGATCAGTTCGAGCGCTTCCATATACTTGCCCTCGCTAGCCTTCTTGAGGTAGCCCTGGACAGCGATATGCGCAGGACAATTGGACTTGCACGGCGCTGTTCCCGTTTCCGGAACAACATTGTCGCGCTCTGTCAGGAACGCGTCCCCGTTCCAGTACTTAGGCGGCATCACGACAAAGTCACTTGATACTTTGGCAGGCGCGATCTCTACCGGCCTCTTCTGGCAAAGCTTCTCTCCGAGTCTGACCGTGTTCTGCGGGCATACCTCGACACATCCGCCGCATGCTACGCAGTGCGAAGGATCGACACTTGCCCTGTAGTTGGAGCTCGAGAGGTCAGGTGATGATGTATACCAGCTGGTCTTGAGAGCCATGCATGTGTCCCACTTGCAGTTACATATGAAGAGTGAGAAATCCGGTCCGTCGATGTTGGACAGCTGATGGACATATCCGAGTTCTTCAGCTCGAAGCAGGATTTTCTCTGCTTCTTCTCTTGTTATCCTCCTCGCCTTGCCGACGCGGATGCAGGACTCGGCGTAGTTACCGAGGTTGATGCACCACTCGCCTTCGAGATCAGCGGTTCCCTCTCCGACCATCCGGCGGAGTTTACGGCATTCACATGGAGCGATGCCTATGCTGTCTCCGGCCTTGTCGAGCCAGTACGAAACTTCCTCGAATTTTGCTTTGCGTGTGTTCCCCTCGATCGCCCTCTGAACCGGAATTGCCCGCATCAGAGCAACGCCCATGAATGAACCCCATGTGATCTTCTTCTGCATATCGAGAATGTAATTGAGGAATGCCGGAGCGGTCTCAGGATACCTGTCCGTACGCTCCTTAGTCATTACAGTGCTCTCCATCGCACCCGGCGCGAACACAGGCAGCTGAACTTTGTCCTCCTCGCCCGGCGAGTTGCAGTATTCGAGCAGTCCGATATAGCAGAGATCATAAGCTTTCTGAGCCGCTTCTTCAACGCTCATCTTCTGCAGATCAGCCAGTTCCCTGATGGTATACGGATGTCTGAGCTTCATCTTAAGAGCAAAATCCACCTGCTCATCGGTCAGCTGCCTGTCGAAGAATATATATTCCCATGAGTTCTCATCCGGAACGGGATTGAACATATTGATATGACGTACAAGTCTAATCAGGTTCTTGCGAGGCTTGGCGCTCTTCTCGCGGTTATACGCTTCGAGACACTTCTTCTCGCCTTCGGTCAGTTCATGCTTGGTTCTAAACATAATCAGTTCTCCCTCTTCTCTCCTTATCCCCTGAGCGGGGATATGCCTATTAAATTTATTATAAAATGTGCTAAAATAGTGAACAACCGACAATTAAAAGACAAAAGTCGTTTAGCGGAAAAGATACAACAATGAACAAGAACGATTCACGATATATTTCAGCGGAAAAGAAGATAATGGATGCTGCGTTCGATCTGCTGTTGAAGCGGGACATCGACAGTATATGGACGCAGGAAATAATCCGCTCGGCAGGTGTGCACAAGAGCACTTTCTATTCTCACTACAGAGATAAGTATGTCCTGCTGCAGCTGAACTCTATCATCAGATATCACTCCTTCTGCTCTTCAAGCTTCTTTCTCTCGAGCTGGCGGATGAATTCCTTCCAGTCATCCTCTTTAGCTATAGCTATTGTTTTCGCCATTCAAACACCTCCTTAACTGAATCTCTCAGCAAGTTCCACATTGTGCTCATCGACCCAGCATTCTACTGCGAACCAGTCGATATCCTCCTCTTGCATGAATGAATCTATGAAATACTCATGGATATCTGAATCGATACCGGCACAGATATCAAGTATCTCAAGATCCTCGGCCTCCGCCGTCATCCCGTGTGAGAAGAAGCTCATCTGCAGCATCCTGACCGCTTCCACCGGATCAGCTTCCTGAATACCTCCGACCATCTGCATGATGTCTGAGAATCTTCTGCCGTTGACCATATCAGCGAAGCGCTCTGCTGTCTTATGTGCCATGAATGACGCAACCTCAATAGCAACTTCGTCCATCTTGCCTCCTTCCATATTGCGGATGATTGATTCGCCTACTTCGGCATCCCCATCATCAATGCAGATTGCCTTTAGCATGATTGCCAGATCCCTTTGGTTGTCCTTGCTGAGTTTTCTGTTTCTGAATCTTCTTATCATAATAGTGTCCTTTCTCCGTTTATCCGGCTGCAATTAAACAGGCTCTACACCGTAGCGTGCAGAGCCATGTAAATACAGCCGGAGCTGAAAGGACTAACCTTAGTCAACGAATCTGATCAGAAGGTCATCTACAGCATCAGTGTATCTGCCTTCTGCTATAAGCTGATTTTTGAGTTCTATAAGTGCCATTACTATGATCCTCATCTCATCATAAGTGAACTTCATTTTTGGTTTAAACATGATGCCTTACCTCCTTCTGAATATATTTAATGATCTGTCTACAGATTTTGCAAACGTGCAATTCTGTCATGATCTAATGAATCCCAGTATAGTTCCTGGTTCCTTAGAATTCTTTCCTTCTTGGCGAAGAATTCTATGAGAGCATGAACCTCAATAACTTCCTTTCTGCCGAAATTACATGTTGGGACCCGCTTGTCGAAGAACAGGAGCCTTACCTCCTCCTCGGTCCAGCCGCTTCTTTCCTGTAATTGTTCCTTGTTGAAAAACACGACCTCGGGAGAGCAATACATGCTTCCTGCATCAAGCCAGTCTAACTTAAGCTTATCAACGATCTTACGCGGTCTGGCATATGATGAGTCTGTATAATACCTGTATACGTCTACATACCAGTAATCAGCCATTCTGATCACCTCCAGTAAGTATCCCGTGCCTTTTCACGCCTTATGGAGAAATATTGCATCAGTGCATGGTTTTCAACCAACTTCCGTTTCCCATAATCTATCGCCGGGAATTTAGGATCATTGAATAGTTTCTGGACTGTTGTCTCGCTCCATCCACTCATTAATCTGATATCTTCGATGGAATACAGTATGACTTCGGATGATACATATATTTTCCCCAGGCTCGACATTTCATCCCAGCTACGCTCAAGCTCGCGCTGCCTCCTAAGTGAATTGAACTTTTGAGTATTACCAGCCATTGCAGCCTCCTGTGTGTTCAGATAGTTTTCTTGAGTCTATTAAACTAATAGGATGAGCTCAACTATGCCAATGCCTCTAGCAAATGTGCAATCCGGGCAAAGAAAAAAGGCATAATCTGCTGTATTTCGCAAATTATGCCTGGCTTTTCACTTAAGTGGGGTAGTCATAAGTCTTCATAAGTTGTTATCTCAACTTGATGAAGATCCCTAACCCTTTCATAAGTCTCTATATCTTGTTATCGCAATGGGGTATAAATGGGGTAGTAACCGCCGAAATGGGGTAGTAAATCGGCTCCCGATCATGTCTTCTCAGATCGTTTTCTGATGCTTCGGATGGTCTCTTATTAGTCCCTCTCCCATCGCTATTTTAGTACAGCTTCGCGCCTGCCGGGATCCTATCGTTTACGAGCAGGAGGTTGAGCATTTCCTCTCCGTCATACTCGTTTACTGCGCTGATCAGCATGCCGTTTGAGTACTCTCCCATCATCTTTCTCGGCGGGAGGTTTGTGATCGCGATCGCAGTCTTTCCAACGAGTTCAGCCGGATCGTAGTACATCTTGATTCCGCTCAGGATGACTCTGTCTTCACCCGATCCGTCGTTAAGAACGAACTTCAGAAGCTTGTCTGACTTCTTCACTTCCTCGCAGGATTTGATCTTTACGACCCTGAAATCCGACTTGCTGAAGGTGTCGAAATCGACCTCTTCTTCGAACAGCGGCTCTACTTTTACCTTGCTGAAATCGATCTCTACGCGCTCCTTTTTGGCGCCTGCGCCCTTTCCTTCCGGCTTCATTGTCGGGAAGAGCTGAACGTCTCTGATGGTTGCGCTGTCGGTGAGCAGCATAACGAGTCTGTCGACTCCGATGCCGATTCCGCCTGTCGGCGGCATGCCGACTTCCAGAGCGTTGACGAAGTCGGTATCCATAGGATGGGCCTCGTCATCGATTCCCAGGTCGAGCTGTCTCTGCTGCTCTGCGAATCTCTCATACTGGTCGATCGGGTCGTTCAGCTCGCTGAATGCGTTCGACATCTCCCAGCCGTTGATATACGATTCGAATCTTCTGGTGATGCGAGGGTCCTTAGGATCCTTCTTTGCAAGCGGCGAAACTTCGAGCGGGTGTCCGCATACGAAGCACGGTCCGTCCAGGAATCCAGGAATGTCTTCGCAGTAGTCTTCGAACATCTCAGCGATGATCTTTCCTCTCGACCACTCCGATTCGTCCTCGAATGTCATGCCGTATTTTTTTGCAGCCTCGATAGCCTCTTCATCGCTGTCGATCTTGTCGAACGGGATGCCTGTCGTCTTGATGACGGCCTCTGTCATGTCGATCTTTCTCCAAGGAGGAGTAACGTCGAATTCCTTGTCGCCGTACTTGATGATAGGAGTGCCGTTGACGGCCATTGCGCACTTGTATGTCACCTGCTCCATGAGATCCATCATTGTCTCGAGGTTGACGTATGCCTTATAAGCCTCCATCGATGTGAACTCAGGGCTGTGGTTCTTGTCCATTCCCTCGTTTCTGAACACCTTGCCGATCTCGTAAACTCCGTCGAGTCCGCCGACGATGAGTCTCTTGAGGTGAAGCTCGAGCGAGATGCGCAGTGTCATGTCGATATCGAGGGTGTTGTGGTGTGTCAGGAACGGCCTTGCAGCAGCGCCGCCAGCGATGTTGCCGAGTACAGGTGTCTCGACCTCGATGAGATCGTAGTCCTCCTCGAGAACCTTACGCATGGTGCTGATGATCTTCGCCCTCTTCATGAAGGTTTCTCTTACGTCCTCGTTCATGATGAGGTCGACGTATCTCTGACGGTATCTCAGGTCGGTATCCTTAAGTCCGTGCCACTTGTTAGGGAGCACCTGCAGCGACTTGCACAGCAGCTTTACTTCCTTTGCCCTTACGCTGACCTCGCCGGTCTTGGTCTTGAAGACTTCGCCCTTGATGCCGAGGATGTCGCCTGTGTCATATGTCTTGAAGATGTTGTACTCATCCTGCCCGATGTTGTCTCTTGCAACGAAGATCTGGATGCGGCCCTGCTTGTCCTGCATGTCGACGAAAGCGACCTTGCCCATGCGGCGGAACGCCATGATACGGCCGGCCACTCTGACTTCCTGATCTTCCATGGCCTCGAAGTTGTCCCTGATGTCTTTCGACCATGCGGTCACATCAAAGGTCTCTTCGCGGTAAGGGTCTCTGCCCATCGCGCGGAGCTCTTCGAGTTTCTTTCTCTTGATCTGCCTCTGTTCGCCGATCTCCTTTTCGGTAAGCTCGCGCTCTACGGCTTCAACAGCAGCCTTGATATCATTTTTAATGTCAGCCATTATCTCTTGACCTCCACTACTCTGTATCTGGCCATGCCGTCCGGAACAGCAAACTCGACCTTGTCGCCGGCCTTCAGTCCCAGAAGGTGCTGACCTACGAGTGACACGTTCGAGAGCTTTCCGTTCAGCGGATCTGCCTCAGTAGTACCTACGATCTTATATGTGCTCAGCTCATTCGTATTGAGATCTTCGATGGTGACTGTACGGCCTGTCTGAACCGAGTCATCACTCTCATCTGTCTCTTCTACTATGACGGCTGTACGGAGGATCTCCTCGATATTGCTGATCCTTTCCTCGGTTTCAGCCTGAGCGTCCTTCGCAGCATCATACTCAGCGTTTTCACTGATATCTCCGAGGGAGATGGCTTCTTTGAGCCTTTCAGCGTTCTCTTTACGGACTACGGTAATAAGATGTTCCAGTTCCGCATTCAGGCTGTCATAACCCTCTCTGGTCATTTCATTTGACTTTAAAGCTGCCATTTTTGTCTTCCTTCCCTTTCTTTATCTCCACAGACCCTACTGTCTGTTGATCTCTTCAATAGTTACATTTTCGCTTGTCGTGAGCCTCATCAGCGCTGAATATTTCACTTTGAATCTCACGATGTCTCCGACGCGGAGCTGCTCTTTGCAGTCTTCGATGTCGAGTATGGTGTGATCACCCGACGCCATCGAGACCTCTGCTCCCTCGAGCACCGGAACGATGTCGTCTATGTCACCGTAATCCTGTCTGCCTATAGCCAGGATCGCGCGTCTGCGGCGGCCTCTGTCGACGTATGTACCGACCTTGCCGGAGGCGTCTACACCGAGTTCACCGATAGGATGTGTCGGCTTGGTGTTTGTCTCGATGACCTCAGTCTCGAGTATGAAGCACTCGTCGCTCAGCACTTCCGCTTCTTTTCTGCCGTAGCAGGTGCGGAGATCCTCGAGCGGTCCGATGAATGTGACCGCGCCTATCCTCAGCATGTTGACCTTAGGATTCATGACGCCGTCGAACAGCGGCATAAGGCTCGACGTTGCTCCGCCCGATACTATCTCGAGCTGTCTGCCGATCTTCTCTTCGACAGCTTCTGCCCATTCTGCCAGCATATCCATCTTCTGCTTAGTCGGTTTTACGGAGCCAACGCAGCCGAGGTTTGTGCCTATGCCCGCAAGATGTATGCAGTCGAGTCTGTTCTCTACGTATTCGGCTACATCGGCGATCTCTTCCTTTTCGAAAAAGCCCTCTCTGAGGTCCCCGAGGTCTGCCATCAGTATGACGTTATGCACCTTGCCGTTATTGGCGGCTGCCTCCTGGAGAGCCTTGAGAGTATCGAGGCTGCTCTGTAGGCTGTAGTCGCAGACCTTTACCATCTCGTCAAGCTCAGACAGCATCGGGATCCTTATCATCAGGAGAGGAACCTTTACTCCGGCCTCTCTTGCCCTTACAAGCTGCTCGAGCCTTGACGAAGCGATCCACTTTGCACCGCAGCTCTCGTAGTCGAGTGCCGCAGAGGCCATACCTGTCGTCACTTTGATGACGCCCGCAACGTCTATACCCGCTTCGCGGCACCAGCCGATCACAGTGTTCATGTTATGTCTGAGATTACTGTGGTCAACTATAAGCGTTGGTCTCTTTTTCATGTCGTTCTCCGCTAGTCTTCAAGCTTGTTCTCCTCGACGAACCTTCTTATCTTCATACCGGTCGTCTTGTTGAACTCGCTCTTCTTGATTATGATGTGCTTTACTCTCTTCCAGTCAGGCCAGTTGGCATTGAGCCTGTCGATCTCGCTGCTGACAAGCGACATCACTGCGCTTTCATCGGAAGCTCTGTCTCCGAGAGCCTCTCTGACGTTCTCCCTGTCAGGACGCAGAGTCACGTAGATGCCTCTCTTCATTCTGTCTTCGTTGTCTTCGTCCGCCCAGACCATGCACTCCTCAATGTACGGACTGCGCGCGATGAGCTCCTCGAGCTCCTCCGGGAAGACGTTCTTGCCGTTAGCAGCAATGATGACGTTCTTCTTGCGGCCTGTGATGTAGACATAGTTGTCTGCGTCGAGGTATCCGATGTCTCCTGTGTGGAACCAGCCGTTCTCCATGCTTGCCGCGGTGGCTTCAGGGTTCTTGTAGTAGCCCATCATGACCATAGGTCCGCGGAAGCAGATCTCACCGTTGCCGTCTTCATCCTTGTCGATGATCTTGCACTCGGTGAACTGGAACAGCTTGCCTGCTGAATCGTTTCTCATGTATTTCCACTGGTCAGGGTTGAGAGCCACCATCGGCGAGGTCTCTGTCAGACCGTAACCCTGCAGGCACGGTATGCCCATGCTGCGGAAGAACGCGAGCACCTTAGGGTCTACTCTCGCACCGCCTGCGATGAACATGTCGATGCTGCCGCCGAACTGAGCCATGATCTTGTTTGCGATCGGCTTCGCGATGTTGAGGCCGAACTTGCTCGTGACATTGTTGACAGCGAACAGCGTGTTGACCAGCTTGTCCTGACCCTGCTTCTTGAGGGTCTTCTGGATCGTGTTGTAGAACTTCTCGTAGATGAGCGGCACCGCGAGCAGGAATGTCGGGTGCACCATCTGCATGTCCTTGGTTATATATTTGAGGCCTCTGCAGAAAGCCATCGAAGCGCCCATGAATAAGCCCTCGATCATCGTGCAGGTGCACTCATATGTATGATGGATAGGAAGCACGCTGAAGAATATGTCGCTCGGACACACTTCGAGGTATGTCTGCGCGATGAGTACATCGGTGCAGAGATTTCTGTGCGAGAGCATGACACCCTTGCTGACTCCGGTGGTGCCGGATGTGAAGATTATCGACACGAGGTCGGATGCCCTGACTCTGGCGTCGAGATAGCTTCTGTCGCCTGCAGCAACTTTTGCCTTGCCGTCTTCTCTCAGGAGATTCCAGGAGTAGAGTCCGTCTGCCGGAGCTTCGTGAGCATCCCTGTTGACGCCGATGATCATTTTAAGGCCGGTCTTGCCCTCAGCCTTGATCTCTTTGAAAAGCTTATAGAACCTGTCCTGGCAGCAGATGACAGCGTCGATCTCACCCATGTCGCACAGCGTGGTGAGCTCTGCTTTTGAAAGCTCCTTGTCGAGCGGAACGACTACGCCGACTCCGCCTGTGATAGCGAAGTACGACTCTGCCCACTCATAGCAGTTGGCGCCTATGACACCGATGTGTGAGCCCTTGAGTCCGAGTCCGAGAAGAGCTGTTCCGAGCCCTCTGACGTCGTCTCTCACTCCGCCGTAAGTGAACTCCGTGAAGTGATCATCACCCGGCATGATCTGATGATAGAGCACCTTGTCGCCGAAAGCTTCGACGCCGGATTCCATCATCATCTTGAGATCTGTGATCGGTCTGCCGATGCGGTACATCACCTCAGGCACTTTGCTTGCAGTGATAGCATCAACATATGACTGCATGTCGGCCATCTCGGCTGCTTTTAATTCTTTATATTCCTCTTCTGTCAGACTATCGAGGTCAGCACTTTTGTATTTTGCAATAACTTCCTTATAATTATCCAATTTGGTGATTTCCTCTCTGCCTTTTGCAGCTTTTGCCACGCAGGCCAACCTGGTTTTCACGTATAAAAAAAATGGTAAAAGCCACCGGAAAACCTCGGTAGCGCCGTAAATTTTACCATTTATCAAGCATCTGTGTCAATGTAAG
This sequence comes from Mogibacterium sp., assembly GCA_017431685.1. Lineage (GTDB taxonomy): Bacteria > Bacillota > Clostridia > Peptostreptococcales > Anaerovoracaceae > Crickella. The sequence continues at coordinate 53,919 of JAFRKO010000012.1, read as the reverse complement.
AGGCATATACAAGATCCCTTTCGCTCGTGCCTCGTTGTCTCGAAGCACATGCCGCTTCATCGCTCCTCCAATGGCCCCGGGAATAAGTTCCCGGGTTCCCTTTGTCGTCGGAGCGCTGCCGCGGTGTGCTTCAGTTCCGCCTCGTGCTATCTCGCTGCAAGAATCTTGCATATGCTTATTGTTACGAAAAAATGAGTGAGCTGCGCATTATTGTTGATCCGTGAAGGATAGTGCGTCCTGATGCCGGATCGCTCTCTACTCTGAGCCTGCCTGCCGGTTCTTCGAATGTGATGTCCACAGGCGATCCGGCCTTAGCGGCGAGGTACATTCCTGCTGCCGCGCTCCCGCTCGCGCAGGAGTTCTCCCAGAACATCGTGTCGGCTCCCGGTACGTATACGAGCGGTGTCAGAGGGCGGAGCGCGGCGCCCTCGCCCAGAAACATCATCCCAAGGCAGTCCGCTCCGAGCACGCCGCACCAGTGCCTGAGCATTGATTCGGCGAGCGCCGGGTCATCTTTTAGTCCCAGAAAGCCCGAGTCGGGCTCGATTATAATGTGACTTATGCCTTCCATTTCTACAACCGGAAGCGAAAGCTCAGCGCTGATCACATCAGCGCTTACATCTTCATGGCCGCCGGCCGCAGCTTCAGGCCCGGTCTCCGGCCTGTCGCCTGCGACAGCGGAAGTCTGCAGACTGACTTTACCGATTTTGAGGGCCGGCGGCATACAGACGGCCGCGCTGTAGCTGAAAGCAGCCTGCTGCTCGAGACTTACAGTCAATGGGGCGGATGCCCCCGATACTCTGACATTTACCTGCACAGGCTCCGCGCCGCCGCGCATGCCGCTTCTTATGGCAAAAAGCGCGGCCGCGCACATGGTGGCGTTGCCGCAGAATTCTCCTCCTGCCATCCGAAGGCTGACCGGCACGCTTTCTTCCGCAGATGCCGTATCATCATAAGTAATGAAGCCGACCTGCTCAACGTCAGGCTCCTGCTCCATTATCTTAGATGCGACTGCCGGCTGATCCGCAATATCCACCGCGGTCTCCACCAGTGCCGTAATATTCCCTGTCGGGTCAAATTTGCAATACTGAATTTTATCCATTATCTCTCAAATACACGCAGGAACTGCTTCGTTCTCTCCTCCTGCGGATTATCGAACACATCACGCGGATCGCCCTGCTCTACAATGACTCCTCCGTCCATGAACAGAACGCGGTTGCTGACCGCCTTCGCGAAAGGCATCTCATGCGTTACCACCACCATCGTCATCTTCTCTTCAGCGAGCTGGCGTATTACCTTCAGAACCTCTCCGGTAAGCTCCGGGTCGAGCGCCGATGTAGGTTCATCGAAGAACAGTATCTCCGGTTTCATGGCCATCGCTCTCGCGATTGCGACTCTCTGCTGCTGGCCTCCCGACAGCTGATACGGATAGGCATTGGCTTTATCCTCTATACCCATCTTTCTGAGAAGAGCCATAGCATTATCTTCAGCTTCAGCCCTGCTCACGCCCTGCACATGGATCGGGGCATCGGTTATATTCCTGAGTATGCTGTAGTGCGGGAAAAGATTGAACTGCTGGAACACGAGTCCGCAGTATTTGCGGAACTTTTTCATCTCATGCGGGCTTGCGTATACTGCATTACTGCTATTATCAGTGTGCGCAGCCTTCTCCCCCATGTATATTATCTCGCCGCCGTCAATGGACTCAAGGAAAGTAGCGCATCTGAGCAGCGTCGATTTGCCCGATCCTGACGGTCCGATTATGCTCACAACTTCGCCGTGGTCGACGCCAAAGCTTATATCCTTGAGCACCTCGAGTCCGTCGAATCTCTTTTCGATGTTTTTCATTTCAAGTATCATCACGCTGCCCTCCTACTTGTAGTAATCCATCGATTTCTCGATGCGCGCCATCACAAACTCCACCAGATAATTGGCCACGAAGTAGAAGATGCCCGCTATAAGGAACGGCATGAACGATGACTGCGACGCGGCTATCTGCTTGGCAAGAGAGAAGACCTCTGCATATGCAAGCGTAAACGCGAGAGATGTATCCTTTACCAGCGTTATGACTTCGTTTGTCACAGACGGCAGGATGATCTTCACCACCTGCGGCAGGATGATCTTCATAAATGTCTGTGTCTTTGTGTATCCAAGCACCTCTGCAGCCTCATACTGGCCGACCGGGATAGACTCAATGCCGCCGCGGTAGATCTCCGCGAAGTAAGCCGCGTAGTTCAGCACAAAGCCGACAATGATCGCCGGAAATCTCCAGTTGCCGATATTCCAGCCGAAAAGATAAAACGGTCCGAAATACCACACCAGGAGCTGCAGCATCAGCGGCGTGCCGCGCATGATAGATATATATCCTTTTATAAAGCCCCGCACCGGTGCGAATCCTGACTTGCGAAGCAGCGCAACTATCATTCCCAGCGGGAGCGATCCGATGAGCGTCAGGGCAAAAATTAGGAACGTCTTCCACATGCCCGAGCCCATCGTAGTAAGCATTGTTGAAAATGTCATTATCTGTCCTCAGTTTCTGTTTTCTTCAGACAAGAGCAGTGCTGCAGGAGTAGTCCCGCAGCACCTTCCGTCCTTAATTCATAATTTTCAGTCTGAATATATACCCTTTATGTATCAGTTGTTGATCATCGACAGATTCTCATAGATCTCAGGATATTTCTGGCCGATCTCGTCCATCTTGCCGTTTTCTGCCAGAGTCTTGAGTGCTGCATTTACCTGATCGCGAAGATCGGTATCGTCAGTTCTGAATCCGATAGCGTAAACCTCCTGGCATACATCCTCATCCAGATATGCGAGGCCATCTACCTTTGTCATCTGATAGTCACCTGTTGTAACGTCGATGGCGATAGCATCGATAGCTCCTGCCTTGAGGTCGTTTACAGCTACAGTGTAAGTATCATACTTTTCGAAGGAAGCAAATGTTTTCATCAGATCCTCAGCTCCGCCTTCTGCATTCGGAGTCTCGAGCATCTCCTGTGCGGAAGTGCTTCCCTGTACGCCTACCTTCTTTCCGGCCAGATCAGCTGAAGACTTGATATCTGAGCCGTCCAGCACCATGATCTTGATTGTGTTGACTGAATATGGATCACTCCATGCAAACTTCGGCTCTCTGTCAGGGCTCTTTGTGAATCCCGACCATATGCAGTCGATGCTTCCGGACTCAAGCTCAGCATCCTTTGCGTCCCAGTTGATTGCAACGCCTTCATAGTTCCAGCCATTCAGCTCACATACAGCCTGAGCAAGCTCTACGTCAAAGCCTGTAGTCTGCCCGTCATCACCGATATATGAATACGGCGGGAAGTCCTTATCATAACCGTGCTTGAAAGTGAATGCCTCTTCCGCTGCACTGTCACTGCTGCTGTCGCCGCCGCCACCGCCGCAGGCTGTCAGAGCAACCATCGTGAAGATCATCGCGAATGCAAGCACAAGTACTGTTAATCTCTTTTTCATCTCATTAGTCCTTTCCGATTGATACGATTTACTTTTCTTTCTTAGTTTTACTATGTTTTGATCATTCTCTGATCATTTTTACCATTACTTTGCACGCTTACATACGTCTGCAGATTGCTCTGCGTTTACTTTAGCGTGCTAAAGTGCTAAATTGATAACGCAATAATAGCATCCACACCCCTTTTGGTCAACCCTTACAGCTGTTTTCTTACAAATACATAGTTTCATATATTATTTGTTTCAATTCTCAATATGCGAAACTGCTTGTCCATGCAAGATTTCCGGAAAAATCAGTTGGTCCCTATTTGTTTATGGAAAGAGCCAGTTGGTTCCTATTTGTTCGCAGTGTTTATGGAAAGAGCCAGTTGGTCCCTATTTGTTCGCAGTGTTTTTGGAAAGAGCCAGTTGGTCCCTATCATGCCTAAAATGAGGAAGAAATACCAAAAAATTGGTGCCTTATCGTTCAAAATGATTTCGAGGTACCAACACTGCTCTTTTGCAACTTTCAGATAGCGGTCAATACTAAGCTAATGTGAAAAAGCATTCATCATGGTGATTGTTTTTTCATGAATAATCCCGTGAAATGAGGCTGCATGACTTAAAACTATATAGGCCGACTATCAGATATTTGTTCGTAGTGTTTTATGGAAAGAGCCAGTTGGTCCTTATCATGCTTGAGATGAGAAAAAAGCACCAAAAAATTGGTGCTTTATACCCGTTTAGGATGTTTGAAGCACCAATTATGTCCATTCATATTTATACGTTTTTTATACGTTGTCCCTTTTTTTGCTGAGATGGGATATCTGACGCCCTTCTGCATTTACTAAGACCGGTCTGATTTCTTGCTCATACAGTATGCAACTCTCCTGCTTTGCATCGAGGATATATCTGCCTCGAATCTTATTATTCTGCTGCCGTCTCAGGCAGTTTGCAAACGTCGATCCACTCGAGGGAACGGGATACGTCGAACAACTCGTCCGGTGTGAATTCTGCGGCGGAGTTTGAAGAACCGCAGGCCGGGAACACTGACACGAACCTCTTCATTGACTCGTCGCAATAGATCCTGACATCGTCGCGTGTGACTCCGAAAGCGCATACTCCTCCGATCTCGTGGTTCGTGTATTCAGGGACCTCTTCAGGCGAGAGCATCTTTGCCTTTTCACCAAAGTAATCCTTATATTTTTTGTTGTCTACTCTGGCATCGCCTGCAGCCTGTACCAGGATGCCCGTGCCGTCTTTGAGTTTGAAGCTGAGTGTCTTGCAGATGCGGGCAGGCTCTACGCCGACCGCCTTTGCTGCCAGCTCAACTGTTGCGCTTGAGACTTCAAATTCTCTGATGCGGTCGGCCATTCCATACGTTTCCAGATACGCTCTTGCGACTTCTATTGACATTAATATCTCCTATCCGGGCACAAGTCTCAAAACTCTGAGCGTTTGCCCTTTTACCCTTATATAACGGTCCGCGGCACCGTATGTGCAGCGCCGCGGATTTAATCTCGTTCTACAGCGGCACCGTATGTGCAGCGCCGCGGATTTAATCTCGTTCTACAGCGGCACCGTCTGTGCAGCGCCGCGGATATGTTCTGTTTCTTATGTTTTGCATTCAGGCTCCCGTGTCATTTATATTTCTGAGCCTTTGCGCTGCTTATATCTACGCCGCGGCTTTTTTTCCTTTGCCGCGCATAGCGACTGTCAGCACGAGTCCGATCACCAGACCGATAAGTGCAGGCACTACCCAGCCGAGGCCGAGGTCGAAGAACGGGAATATGCTGCGTCCGAAGTCTGTCATTGCAGGGATGTGCAGCGCGTTCTGAAGACCTGCAGGCAGTGTCTTGCAGAAGTCAAATACTGCAGGGATGAATGCTCCGAGAGTCACCCATCCGTAGACGTATTTGCTCTTGCCGAACAGCTTCTCCGTAAGAGCCATGATGATCAGCACCGTTGCCATCGGATAAAGCAGCATCAGTACCGGTACTGCATAGTTGATGATCGCTGTAAGTCCGACGTTCGAAACGATGAACGAGAACAGCGTGAAGAACATCGCCCAGCCTCTGTAGTTGAGTTTGCCCGGCACGAGTTTTACGAACATCTCGCCGCAGCTTGTGATGAGTCCGATAGCGGTCTTGAGGCATGCGAACGTGATAGTCAGCGCGAGCACGACGCTTCCGATGCCGCCGAGATAATGGTTGGAGATCTGTGCGAGCGCGATGCCTCCATTGTCGGATAAGTCGAAGATGCCTCTCGACTGCGCGCCCATTATGATCGTGAGCATATAGATAACAAACATCAGAATGCCTGTGAATATGCCGGATTTCAGGGTCTCCCTTGCAACGTCGCCGTCATTATCAACTCCGAGATCTCTGACGACATTGATGATAACGATGCCGAATGCGAGTCCTGCGATAGCATCCATGGTGCCGTATCCTTCGATTATGGAGTTGAAGAACGCCCCGTTCTGATACCATTCGACAGGTGCGACCTCAGACATCGGCGCACCCGGATTGATAAGCGCCACGAAAATGAGGATGCCGAGGAACACAAGGAAGAGCGGGTTGATAACACGTCCGATCCATGTGGTGATCTTGCCCGGTCTGAGCGAGAAGTACATTACAAACGCGAAGAATATAAATGTGAATATGAGCTGAAACAGCCTGAAATGCGACTCGCCCACGATAGGTGCTACGCCCGTTGTGAACGATACAGACGCACATCTCGGGATCGCGAAGAACGGTCCGATGGTCAGGTAGAGCACGGCTGTAAACAGCCTGCCGTACCAGCCCGATACCTTGCTTGAAAGTTCCATCAGGTTATCGCTGTGAGTGTTTCCGATAGCCGCTACCGCAAGGATCGGTATTGTCACCGCTGTAATGCAGAATCCGCATATCGCCGGCCATGAATTGCTTCCCGCCATCTGTCCGAGGTGGACCGGAAATATCAGGTTGCCGGCACCAAAGAACATTCCGAACAGCGTGCTCGCCACGATGATCGTTTCTTTCATCGTCAGTTTTCTTTTCATAACTATACCTAGTTCCCTTCCAAATCGTTATGTTTTTACTGCGCAAGGCTATAAGTCCTCTGCGTTTCCTGCTTATCAGGACGCCTTGCGCACATGATGCCGCGTCACACGGCTTGAATTCTACAGTTCCCTTCGTCCTTCAACAGCTTTGAGAAGAGTGACCTCATCAGCGTATTCAAGGTCTCCTCCCACAGGGATACCGTGTGCAATCCTCGTCACCTTTATGCCTGCAGGTTTCAGCAGCCTCGCGATATACATCGCAGTTGCCTCTCCTTCAATGTTAGGGTTGGTGGCGATGATGACCTCCTCGACATCGCTGTCGCTCTGAAGTCTTTCTATGAGGCTCTTCAGGTTGATGTCTGCCGGACCGATTCCCTCTGCAGGAGATATGGCTCCGTGGAGCACATGGTAGGTGCCTTTGTACTCGCGTATGCGTTCCATCGCCATTACGTCCTGAGGTGTCTCAACGACGCAGATGACCGTCTTGTCTCTTGAATTATCAGAGCAAATGCCGCATAGATCCCTGTCGGTCAGGTTGCCGCAGACGCTGCAGTAGTGCAGTGATCTCTTGGCATCCACGATCGATTCCGCCAGCGCCTCCGCTTCGCGGTCAGTCAGGCTGAGCACATGAAAAGCGAGCCTCTGCGCAGTCTTGCCACCTATGCCCGGAAGCTTTCCCAGCTCATTTATCAGCTTGTTGAGTGAACGCGGATACTGCTTCATCAGAAGCCGAGGCCTCCGAAGCCGCCGCCCATACCGCCGAGGCCGCCCGTGATGCTGTTCATCTCGGTCTCCTCGAGGTCTTCTATCTGTCTGATGGCCTCATTGACTGCTGCCATAACGAGATCCTGAAGCATTTCGACATCGTCAGGATCAACGACGTCCTTGTCGATGTTCAGCGAAGTGATCTGCTTTTTGCCGTTTATCGTCACCTCAACTGCGCCGCCGCCTGCTGTTGTTGTAAGCTCTTTCTTCTCCAGCTCGGCCTGCTTCTGTTCCATCTCAGCCTGCATAGCCTGGAGCTGCTTCAGCTGCTTCTGCATGTCTTTTGCTCCGCCGCCGTTTCTTACTTTAGGCTTCTTTCCGGCCTTCATTCCTTTACCCATATTATCCTCCTGTATTTATCAGTCTTCTATGACCGGCTCAATACCGAAAAGATCCAGTATATCTCCGATCACTTCGTTCTTGTTGATATCGTCATTTATTATCTTTGCGGTCTCTTCTTCAGAGATGCCTGCGCTGTCTTCTGCCGCGCCGGATTTTGAGATGACCCCGGCTCTCATCGTCACGTAGACATCGCTGCCGTAGATGCTCTTTGCGGCCTGGGCGATCTCGCCCGATTTGTCTTCAGCGAGCCTCAGCTTGCCCGGGCTCACAATGACAAGCAGTCTGCCGGCATCGAACTCAGTGCCCACCGAGTAGCGCCCTACCAGACTCATAAACGTTCTGTCATTTGCCGAAACAGCTCTCACTATCCTGTCCCACATATCTTCAGGACGTCCCGGCGTCTCTTTCTGGACAGAAGCTATCATACCTGCCAGAGCGTCCGCCGCCGACTCTTCTTCTGCAGGAGCTGCCGCACGCGCCGGCGCCTCAACAGGCCTTGCCTGAACAGCCTCACGCTTAGGAGCAGGTCTCAGCGGTCTTCTTGCCGGCGCCTCCGGAACGTCATCCGGAGAAGCAAGCCTTACAGCCGCCGTTTCAAGAAGTATGCGCGGTCTCTCGGAATACCTTCCGAGATTGATGTATTCGGAGATGAGACGGATCGCCTTTTCAATGAACGCCGCGTCTGTCAGATCAGCCTGCGACCTGAGCCTCGAGATGTTCTCACCCGATGAGCCAACGATACGCTCAGCTCTTCCTACATACTTGACTATCATGAGGTCGCGCATATGCTTGAGCCAGTCCTTCATGATCTGTCTCGGATCCTTGCCTCGTCTGATGATTTCATCAATGTATACGAGCGCTTTGCCCGCATCACCTGCGATCACCGCTCCGGTCAGCGCGAGGAAGAAGTCTGCACCGGCAGCTCCCGTGTATTCGAGTACTGCCGCTCTGCTCAGCTCCTTGTCGCCCGCTGCGGTACACTGTTCAAGTATACTGAGGGCGTCTCTGACCGAGCCATCTGCCCTCGACGCTATAGTCGAAAGCGCATCTTCAGTAGCCCGGATACCTCTTCTGACGCATATCCTCTTCATGCCCTCTATGAGCTCCTCTTCGGTAACACGCCTGAAGTTGAGCTGCATGCAGCGAGATCTTATGGTGGATCTCACCTTCTGAGGATCAGTCGTTGCGAGAATGAAAATCGCGTGCTCCGGCGGCTCCTCGAGCGTCTTGAGGAATGCGTTCTCAGCAGCGGTGCTGAGCATGTGCACCTCGTCGATTATGTACACCTTGTATCTTCCGACTGCCGGAGGATACTTCACCATCTCAATTATAGCTCTGAGATCGTCAACGCCGTTGTTTGACGCCGCGTCGAGTTCTATGACGTCGACGAACCTTCCCTCGCGTATCGCCTCGCAGTTTTCGCACTTTCCGCACGGGAGATTCACTCCCGGATCACCCGGTTCACCCTCCATGCAGTTGACTGCCTTTGCGAGAATACGCGCGGTGCTCGTCTTGCCTGTTCCGTGAGTTCCGGCAAATAAATAAGCCTGGCTCACCGTACCAGTCCTGATCTGATTCTGCAGGATCCGGACGATGTGCTTCTGGCCTATTACTTCTTCGAAAACTTCAGGCCTCTCGGCTCTGTATAGTGCGGGCTGCATTGCTATCCTTTCTATAAAAAAGAAGCGGGCAGTCAGCTGTACGCAGAGGCTGGTCTGCGGCACACAAGACAGATCGCTTAATGCTGCTACCTCTCGGTCCTGACATGGTTCACGGAGCCCCGTTGCGCAGGGCCCCCGCGCACAGCTGGCCGCCCGCTCGATTTCGCTCTACATTCTAACATAAAAGAGCTGTTCTAACAATGGGAAAGAATATGTCAGCGGGCGGTTATCCGTCATAATTTCAGAAAAGAAAAAAGATGACAGAGGTCAAACCCCTGTCATCCGCTTAAACAGACTAGAAATTATGCTTGTGCCTCGAAGCTTTTATACGGCTCATCGCTCTTGAGAGCTCCGCGCTGGCAAGCGCCACATCCCTGTTTGAATTGGCACGCCTGAGCGCTTCCCTCGCCTGCTCCTCAGCACGTCTCGCTCTTGCTTCATCGATCTCTTCAGGATGCTCCGCGGTATCAACGAGAATCATCACCTCGTTGTTTTCCACCTTGAGCAGTCCATCCGATACGACAGTGACCTGCTTGCCGGACATACCGGCTTCTTTTGCTGCTTCGCCGACCGGAACATACTCAACGATGCCCGGAACGACAGCCATGATCAGGTTTGAATGGTACGCCAAAATACCGATGCTGCCTTCCGTTGTCATAAGAGATACGGATTCGGCATCACCATCATATACCATATGTTCACTGGCCATGAAGTGCAATTTGAACGTTGCCATTATCAAACCTCGTTGTTTATTGTTTGCTGCGGGATTCAAATATATCGTCAGGCACGCTCTCGCTAACATTCGGACGCAGCGGTACTAAGCTCTGTCTGCGCCTGCGGCTTGTCAGTCGCTAAGTGCCGGCGTCCTCGAGTTACCTGCCGATATATTTGGATCCCGCATTATTAATAAATTAAAGTGTTTTTGCTTTCGCTATTACGTCGTCTAGTGTGCCGACATTGAAGAATGCCTGCTCAGGATATGCATCCATTTCGCCGCTGACGATCGCGCCGAAGCCCTTGATCGTATCGGACAGCTGCACGTAGACGCCTGGAAGTCCGGTAAATTTCTCTGCTACGTGTGTCGGCTGAGACAGGAATCTCTGGATCTTACGCGCTCTGTATACCGTAAGCTTATCTTCGTCTGAGAGCTCGTCCATACCGAGGATCGCGATGATATCCTGGAGTTCAGCGTACTTCTGCAGTATCTCCTGTACCTTTCTGGCAACCTCGTAATGCTGATCGCCTACGATGTCTGCCTCGAGGATACGAGATGTTGAGTTGAGCGGATCGACAGCAGGGTAAAGTCCCATCTCTGCGATCTTACGCGAAAGTACTGTCGTGGCGTCGAGGTGCGCGAATGTCGTTGCCGGAGCCGGGTCTGTAAGGTCGTCGGCCGGTACGTATACCGCCTGTACCGATGTGATGGATCCTGCCTTGGTGGAGGTGATACGCTCCTGCAGAGCTCCCATCTCGGATGCGAGTGTCGGCTGGTAACCTACAGCAGATGGCATACGGCCAAGCAGTGTCGATACCTCAGAGCCCGCCTGTACAAATCTGAAAATGTTGTCGATAAAGAGCAGTACGTCTTTGTTCTGCTTATCACGGAAGTACTCAGCCATTGTAAGTCCGCTGAGACCTACTCTCATACGGACGCCCGGAGCCTCGTTCATCTGTCCGAAGACCATGGCAGTCTTGTCCATTACGCCGGCTTCCCTCATCTCTTTCCAGAGGTCGTTTCCTTCCCTGGAACGCTCACCTACACCGGTGAAGATGGAATAGCCGCCGTGCTCCATGGCTACGTTGTGGATCAGCTCCTGGATAAGTACCGTCTTGCCTACTCCGGCGCCGCCGAAGAGGCCGATTTTCCCGCCCTTCGAATAAGGCTCGAGAAGGTCAATGACCTTGATTCCGGTTTCAAGGATCTCAACTGACGGGCTGATCTCATCGAATCCCGGGGCTTTCCTGTGGATCGACATCTTTTCGACGTCCTCAGGGATTGGCTCTCCGTCGTCGATAGGCTCGCCAAGCACGTTGAACATACGGCCAAGGACTACGTCGCCTACCGGTACTCTTATTGAGTCGCCTGTAGCAGTGACTTCCATGCCGCTGCTCATGCCTTCGGAGCCCGAGAGCATGATGCACTTTACGGTGTTGTTGCCGATGTGCTGTGCTACCTCCATGACGAGGGTCTTGCCGTTCAACTCTACCGTAAGGGCTTCGTTGATCCTTGGCATCTGGCCTTCATCGAATTCTACGTTTATTACAGATCCCGAGACCTGCACTATACGTCCGGTCATAATTACTCTCCTCTATCCATTTTTACTTCTTAAACTGCGCGCTCCGGATGAGATTTCTGTTATCTCCTGTGTGATCGCGTTCTGTCTAAGGTGGTTGAATTCAAGTGTGAGCTGGTCGAGCAGCTCGCTCGCGTTCTCGTTTGCGGAGTCCATAGCCATCATTCTCGCGCTCTGCTCGGATGAATAGCTGTTGACAAGCGCAGAGTAAACATATCCTACAAGGTAGGACTGCATGATCCTCTCGAGCACGGTCTTCACATCAGGCTCGTACTCGAAGACGGTCGATGCGTTTATGTCTGTCTCCTTGCCCTCTGGCACGAAATCATCCCTGTCAAAAGGAATGAGTCTGTCGTGCATGGCGTTTCCGAAACTCAGACCGCCGGAAAACTCCGTGTAGCATACGTAGAGCCGGTCGAACAGTCTGTCATCAAAGTCGTCGAGGAGCTCGCGGGTGATGTCTCTGGCCATCGCCAGGGATGGCTGGTTCATCGAATGCGTAAATTCCTCGCAGACCTGTATTCCGTGAGTTCTGAAAAACCTCCACCCGAAATCTCCGACGATATACAGTCTGTACTCATCACTTTTGTCCATCAGAGCAAGTGCTTCCTTGATGACATTCTGGTTGTAGGCGCCTGCGAGACCCTTGTCTCCTGTAATGACCAGGATGCCGTTGCGGCCTCCCGTGACATTCTCGTCTACATCAGCATCATAGTATCTGCTGCTGATGTCGCCTTCGATGGCGAACATCCTGCGGATCTCTTTTCTCAGAAGGTCGAAGTACGGTTTTGTCTCCTCAGCTTCTTTACGGGCGCGCCGCATCTTGGTCGAAGAGATCAGGTACATCGCGTTTGTGATCTTCTGAGTGTCGCTGACGCTCTTTATTCGGTTTTTGATTTCCTTTGTAGATGGCATTTTTAAGCCGCTTTATATTTCTCTTTATACTTCGCAGAGATATCTAAGATCTCTTTCTTAAGGTCGTCATCGAGCTTGCCTGTCTGGTCGATACGGTCGCAGACATCTCTGTGATCCGACTCGAACATTTCAATAAGGCCTTCGATGAATTTCGGCACTGCCGGCGCAGGAATGCCCTGCATAGTGTGAGCCAGCGCCATAACGAGTGTAATGACCTGCTCATGCTGCGATTTAGGTTTGTACTGCTTCTGTCTCAGCATGCGCATAAGGCCCTGGCCGTACTCAAGCTGAGATTTCGTCTGGTCGTCGAGATCGGAAGCGAACTGTGTGAACACTTCCATCTCCCGATACTGAGCGAGATCGATTCTCAGCGTACCTGCAGCCTTCTTCATCGCCTTTGTCTGGGCGTCGCCTCCTACACGGGATACTGAAAGACCTACGTTTACAGCAGGTCTCTGACCCGAGAAGAAGAGGTCGGACTCCAGGAATATCTGGCCGTCTGTGATCGAAATGATATTTGTAGGGATGTATGCCGATACATCGCCCGCCTGTGTCTCGACGATAGGCAGTGCGGTTATGGAACCGCCGCCGATCTCGTCTGAAAGCCTTGCGGCTCTCTCGAGGAGTCTTGAATGCAGATAGAATACGTCGCCCGGATAAGCCTCGCGGCCCGGTGATCTGTCGAGCAGCAGTGAAAGTGCTCTATATGCCACAGCGTGCTTCGAAAGATCATCATAAACGATGAGCACATCCTTGCCCTGATGCATGAAATACTCGCCCATTGCGCATCCTGCGTACGGCGCGATGTACTGCAGCGGTGCAGGGTCGCTTGCTGAAGCTGTTACTATGATCGTGTAGTCCATCGCATCATGCTTCTTAAGAGTCTGTTGTATCTGGACTACCGAAGAAGTCTTCTGTCCTATGGCCACATAAATACATATGCAGTCCTTGCCCTTCTGGTTGATGATCGCGTCAACTGCGATAGCGGTCTTGCCCGTCTGTCTGTCGCCGATGATAAGCTCTCTCTGACCCCTGCCTATAGGGAACATCGAGTCGATAGAGAAGATTCCCGTTTCGAGCGGTGTGTCTACAGGCTGTCTGTCGATGATAGGCGGAGCCTGTGCCTCTACAGGCATATATCCCGAAGCAGTGATTTCTCCAAGTCCGTCAACAGGCGAACCCAGCGAATCGACTACTCTGCCGAGGAATCCTTCGCCTACAGGTGTTCCTGCCGTTTTGCCTGTCCTCTTTACAGAGGAGCCCTGAGTGACGCTCTCGTCGCTGCTGAAAAGAACGCAGCCGATGGTGTCCCTGCGGATATCCTGTACCATGCCCCTGACTCCGTCAGCGAAAAGAAGAATCTCTCCGAATGTCGCATGAGGAAGCCCGGCGACTGTCGCGATACCGTCTCCGACTGTGATGACCTCTCCGACCTGCTCCGCCATCGCCTCAGGCGTCCAGGATGAAATACTCTCCTTGAGCAGAGGAATGATATTGCCGTTATTGGTAGGCACCTTAACGAGGGTGTCTCTCAGCTGACGGAACCTTCCGCCTACTGACCAGTCATATATATCGGATCCGACTTCAAGCCTGAAGCCTCCCGGGAACGCATCAGACTTCTCCCATTTGAGAGGAACTTCCGCGCCATATTTTTTCTTTAAGAATTGTCCGAACCTCGCCTTCTGCGATTCGCTCGGCTCTGCGGCCGAGTAAATTACTGCGGTGAGGACCATTTCTTCGTTACTCATTATTCTGCCTCCTCCGCAGCATCAAGGAACTGATCGAACGCGTCTGAAGCAGTCTGCTCGAGAGTGAGCTTTTCCATCGCGTCGGTGATCATTCCTGTGATCTCCTTCTGCGCGGATTCTATGATCTCGTTCTTCTCTCTTTCGGCCTCGCCGCGTGCATCCGAAATGATCTTCTCGGCTTCGCCGCGTGCTGATGCAAGTCTCCGCTCTCTTTCAGCCTCGATCTCCTTGCTCATCCTGTTCTTCTCAGCTCTGATCTCTTCGTCGAATTCTTTCTCTTTCTTCTCATAGGAAGCCTTGCTGTTCTCGGCATCAGCAAGAGCCTGCTCTGCTTTGCTGTCCATGTCAGCATAATGAGCCTCTCTGCCTTCCATGAAATCCTTCACAGGCTTGTAGAGAAGTATATAAAGAGCTCCGAAGAGTATGGTGAAATTGAACAGGTGCAGCAGTATTTGCTGCCAGTCTATATTAAGTGGTACTCCTGTCATCTGATTACTCCCTGTCTGTCAAATGTACCGGTCTGCTGAAGCATCCGTTAAAGTACGAATATGATCAGGATGACCGTGAGCAGTGCGTAGATGACTACTGTCTCAATGAATACAAGTCCGAGCATGAAGCTTGTACGGATCTGTCCGCCGGCCTCAGGCTGTCTGGAAATACCCTCTGAAGTCTTGGCTCCGAAAACGCCCATTCCGATGGCGCCTCCGCATGCTGCGAGTCCGATTGCGATAGCTGCAGCAATTGCCTTGAATCCGGTCGTTGTCGCTGCAGCTGCAGCGGCAGCGTCTCCGGCAGCTGCGGTATCACCGCTCTCAGCGAATACTCCAACCGTCAGGATCATCATCATGGCGGCAGCAACCATTCCGAGAACGATTGCCAGTCTTTTCAGTTTCTTTGCATTGAGGTTAAGCATAATAGTTCTCCTTATATAAAAGTGTTATTAATATCTATTTGAATAAATTTCACAGAGCTTCTGTTAAGCTGATTGTTCTTTAACTACGGTTACACGTTTTTTGCCGCGCCGTTTCTTTTCTTTAGGCGGCTTTACGACTTTCTCGGATACCTCGCCGTAGAAGAGTGAGGTGAGCATGGTCAGTACGTATGCCTGGATCAGCGCGTGGAGCAATGTGAACAGCACTCCGACTATAACAGGCACCACGTAGCTCATAGCTGTGTAATAGTATACGAGCTCAGTCACCAGTGCTCCCGAGATCAGGGCTCCGAAAAGTCGGAAGCTGAGTGAAAGCGGGAGTGAGAAGTCCTTGAGCGTTTTACCTATGCCCTTGACTCCGTTTCCGACAATACCGCCTGACATAATCACGAGATATGACAGACAGCCCATCATGATGGCTCCGTTTACATCCGCCATAGGAGTCGGCAGGGATATAGGATGACCTCCCGTGGTCATCACCTGGACTCCCAGCAGCTCAAACAGCGTACCTGTAAAAATATATGAGCCGGCTGCGAATATGTACGCTCCAAGAAAACCGTTTATATGCGAGTTGCCCTTTGCCATTCCGTCAAAGATTCCGACTACGGTCTCAAGCACCAGCTGGAACTTGCCCGGTACGAGCTTGAAACGCGGTATCACGAAAATCCTGCAGATCAGTGCAAAGATGATCATGATGCCCGACACTATGAAGCCTGAGATCAGCGCCGGATTGACATCTTTAAGGCCAAATAAACTGACCTTATTGACATCGTGCATAACAGCATCGCGCATAACGGTCTGAATGGACTCTTCTTCGCCGCCCCCGCCGCCGGTAAGTATTGATCCGATCATAAATACCAGAGCGATGACTGAGAAGATAATAATTGCTTTTTTACGCTCTTGTTTGGTCATAAGCGTATACTCCTTCAAACTATTCCGTCTCTTCCGGCTGTAACAATACAGCCCTTAACTGTTAAATTTTACCACTTTGAGATATTGTTTGAAACCCTATTTGTAATAACTGGTGAGCTGCATCATAACCGCAGCTCAATGTGCATTTATTATACTGTTTTGTTCATTTACAGATTTATTCAGCTTTACGTATTATCCAAAAAAACAGGCACTAAAAGAGAGGCCCTTTGCTGTATTCCGGGTCTGATCGTCATACATTCCGATCATCGCACATCAGCTGGCAGAACCTCCATGTGTCATCCCGGCAGCTTCTGCTGCCGCGGCACGTATCACATCCATTGCGATAAGCTGCATTTGTATCATTTCTGCTCCATCCTTCACCTGTATGTCCACGCTGCCTGTTTCATCAAACCTGATCATTGCAGAGGATACAGGAACCGCTTCAAGAAAAAAGATGGTTCCGACACCCGCAAGTATTATACCTTCCGGATGTCTGCGGACATAAGTTCTCAGCCTGCCGGGCTGTGAAAAAGACCGCACATGACGCAGCTGTCCTGAGGCATCAGGGAACGTCTGCTTCACATCCGGGTCGTCTATAAGCAAAGCTCCGTCAAGAGCATATCCATTTATCTTTATGTTTTTCATTTTTTTCAGTTCTACACCTTGCAGGGGAAATTTCCGGAGCCTGAATCCGGTTTTCCGGTTCGCCTGCCCTCATGAGTATTTCCATGGAGATAATAGCAAAACCTTGTGCTGTATTCAATGTAGCATCTTTAGTTTTTCATGTTTTTACATTGTAAACCAAATGTATTACTTTGAATTATCATTTACACAAAGAATGATAAATGATTCCGGGGAAAGGACTATGAGAAAAAGGATCGACGATAACGTGTATAACATAGGATCGAACATCCGCACAGCGCGTATGCGGGCTGATCTGACACAGGAGGAGATGTCGGAAAGGATCGGCGTAACACCTCAGTATTTATCGGATCTGGAGAGAGGACTTGTCGGTACTTCGATACCCACACTCATAAAGATATGTACTGATCTGAATATAAGCGCGGACTTCATACTGTTTGGAAGCAGCAGAGAGATCAGCCAGGCAAACTCTACACTGATTGAGAAAATCCAGCGGCTTCCGAAGCATAAAGCAGAAATGGCGGAAAGGATCCTGAACCTCTTTATGGAGGCGATGGATATGAATCCTGATCAGCGGACAAAATAGGATCTGTATCATAAAAAAACAAGGCGGTGCAAATGCACCGCCCTTTTCGTGCTAATCTATTACACGAGCTCGAGGAATACTACCTCAGCATTATCTCCCTGCCTAGGTCCCAGCTTGAGGATACGTGTGTATCCGCCGTTTCTGTTCTCATAGCCCGGAGCGATCTCATCGAAGAGTTTAGTCACAACATCTTCATCAAACAGATACTCGAGGCACTGTCTTCTTGCGTGAAGGTCGCCCTTCTTTGCAATAGTGATGAGCTTCTCAGCCTGACGGCCGGCTTCCTTAGCTCTCATATCTGTTGTTGTGATTCTGCCTTCTCTGAAAAGATCGGTCACCAGGTTTCTCAGCATGGATTTTCTGTGTGCAGAATTTCTGCCCAGCTTTTTATAACCTTTCATTGATGGCTCCTTTCAAATTACTCTTCTTCGCTCGGCTTGAGTGAAAGCCCCAGCTCAGCGAGTTTGTTTTTAACTTCTACCAGCGATTTCATTCCGAGGTTTCTGACCTTCATCATATCTTCCTCAGTCTTCTGTGTGAGTTCCTCAACAGTGTTGATGGATGCTCTCTTGAGGCAGTTGAATGAACGAACGGACAGCTCCAGCTCTTCGATCGCCATGACGAGTGCCTTCTCCTTGCGGTCCTCGTCCTTCTCGATCATGAACTTCATGTCGCTGACTTCAGCACCAAGTCCGATGAACAGCTCAAGGTGCTCCTGGATAATCTTTGCTCCGATCGAAACGCCTTCTTCAGGGGCGATCGAACCGTCGGTCCAAATCTCCAGAACGAGTCTGTCAAAGTCTGTTACCTGACCTACTCTGGTGTTTTCAACCGTAAAGTTGACCTTTATTACCGGTGTGAAGATCGAGTCAACAGGGATAACCGCGATCGGTGTTTCCGGGGTCTTGTTCATCTCTGCAGGAACATAGCCCTTACCTGTTGCGATGTTCATCTCCATTACCAGTGTGGCATTATCTGCCAGCGTGGCGATGTGGAGGTCGGGATTGTAGATCTCTGTATCTGAATCTACGAGGATGTCTCTGGCCGTAACTTCGCACGGACCTACAGCATTGATGATTGCTCTTCTGTCATCATCTCCGTCAACCCTGACTGCGAGTCTTTTCAGGTTGAGGATGATTTCAGTTACATCTTCTTTGACACCCGGGATCGTCGAGAACTCGTGGAGAATTCCGTCGATCTTTACACTTGTGATGGCTGCACCCGGAAGGGAGCTCAGCAGAACTCTTCTCATGCAGTTGCCGAGAGTTGTGCCATAGCCTCTCTCAAGAGGTTCGATCACGAACTTGCCATAACGACCGTTTTCATCAACTTCTTTGGTAATAGTTGGCTTAATAATCTCGATCATAATCTTCCCCCCTGGATATTCAATTATAACGACTGCTTTTACCGGTTCTTCCGGTTTCAAGCTACTATCTTGAATAGAACTCTACGATGTAGTGCTCTTCGATAGGAAGGTCAACGTCCGCTCTCTCAGGAGTTCTGACGATTTTTCCCTCGAACTTATCAAGATCAAGGTCGATCCAGGCAGGTGTTGTGATGATCATTTCCTTAAGCTCATTGAACTTAGGGGATGACTGCGACTTAGCCTTTACGGATACAACATCGCCAGCCTTAAGCTCCATTGAAGGAATGTCTGCCTTCTTGCCGTTTACCAGGAAGTGACCGTGGTTGACAAGCTGACGAGCTTCTCTTCTTGTTGCTGCGAATCCCATTCTGAATACTACGTTGTCCAGTCTGCTCTCGAGCATGATGAGGAGGTTCTCACCGGCTCCGCCTTTTCTCTTCGAAGCCTTGTCGAACAGGTTGCGGAACTGAGTCTCGCTGAGTCCGTAAGTGAATCTTACTTTCTGCTTCTCATTCAGCTGGATACCGTATTCACTCTTCTTGCGGCGTCTTACTGCGCCATGTCTTTTGGATTTTTTATTAACACCCAGATACTGTGGCTCGATACCAAGAGCTCTTGCTCTCTTCAGTATAGGTCCTCTATCTCTTGACATATATCTTTGCTCCTCCTTCCCGATTAGACTCTTCTCTTCTTAGGCGGTCTGCAACCATTGTGAGGAATCGGTGTGATGTCCTTGATCATGGTTACCTTGAGTCCTGCAGTCTCGAGTGCTCTTACTGCGGAATCTCTGCCCGAGCCAGGTCCCTTTACGTAGACTTCTACTGTCTTGAGACCGTGTTCCATAGCCGCCTTGGCTGCTACTGTAGCTGCTTCTGCTGCTGCGAACGGTGTGCTCTTACGTGAACCTCTGAATCCGTTTGAACCAGCGCTGGACCAGCTAAGTGCGTTTCCGTCCATGTCGGTCAGTGTGATCAGCGTATTGTTGAAGGTGGACTGGATATGAGCCTGGCCACGTTCAACGTTCTTACGTTCTCTCTTCTTTTTACGTACTGTTTTCTTAACAGCTGCCATAACTTATACCTCCTTCCCCTTATCTCTTCTTTCCGGCAAGACGCTTCGGGCCCTTACGTGTCCTTGCGTTTGTCTTTGTCTTCTGACCCCTTACAGGGAGTCCTCTTCTGTGTCTGATACCTCTGTAAGATCCGATTTCCATGAGTCTCTTGATGTTGAGTGAAACTTCTCTTCTGAGGTCACCCTCTACCATGTAGTCAGCATCGATGACTCTTCTGATCTTACCGGCGTCTTCTTCGGTCAGATCTCTGACTCTGATGTCAGGATCAACTCCCGCTTTTGCGAGAATCTCTCTGGATGTTGCGAGACCGATTCCATAGATATATGTCAGACCGTATTCGATCCTCTTATCTCTTGGCAGGTCTACTCCGGCAATTCTTGCCATGTTTTTCCTCCTTTCCCATCTTCCGTCACCTTTTCCGGGGGTGATATAGACGGGTGTTCCAAGTTTTTTAAAGCGATTTCATCCGGGAACCCGGTTCTCCCGGCGCTTAATAGCGTAATCTTTCAGCGTGCGAATACCCAAGGCATAATACTCCCTTGGGTTACACGCGAACGATTTATAATAACATTTTTGAAATGTTTTTTATTGTTCTTTTTTTAATGCTAGTCTCCCAAACACAGTGCATCATATATGTGATGCGAGCGTTTCTCGAGGATCTTGCCAGCTGCACCGAAGAAGCGAATGCGGCATGGCTGACGTTGTGCGGATGTCTGAGCGAAGCGAGTTCCGCAAACGTCCCATGGCACAGAGCGACTGAGGATGCAATGGCAGATCCGAGAGAGGCGAGCAGAGCATATATGATGCGCTGCTATCCCTGGCGCTGCTTGTGCTTAGGGTTCTCACAGATAACCATTACGCGACCGTGTCTCTTGATGACCTTGCACTTGTCGCACATAGGCTTAACAGATGCTCTAACTTTCATTGTATTCTCCTTTTACTTCTCACGCCATGTGATCCTACCTCTTGTAAGATCGTATGGCGACAGTTCGACCTTAACTCTGTCACCCGGCAGAATACGAATGTAGTTCATTCTGATCTTGCCGGAGATATGAGCGAGTATTTCGAAGTCGTTATCCAGCCTCACCTTGAACATTGCGTTCGGCTGCGCATCGATAACGGTGCCCATTGCCTCTATAGTGTTGCTTTTTGCCATTACATCCCTCCTATTGCAGAGTTAAGATCTCAGGTTCTCCGTCGGTAACCAATATAGTGTTTTCATAGTGGGCTGACTTTCTGCCGTCCACCATCACTACTGTCCAGTCATTTCCCAGCACCCTTACTTCGTAGCTGCCGAGGGCTATCATAGGCTCGATGGCGAGAGTCATTCCTCTCTCTATCTTTGCGCCTTTACCCGGTTTTCCGTAGTTAGGGATGTATGGGTCTTCGTGAAGCTTGGTACCGGTTCCGTGACCGGTGTAGTCCCTTATGACGCTCATCCCGAAGCTTTCAGCATACTTCTGGACCGCATGCCCTATGTCACCTATTCTGTAGCCTTCCATGGCATATTTGATGCCTTCGAAAAAGCTCTGTCTGGTGACATCTATGAGTTTTTTATCTTCAGCGCTTATCATGCCTACGGGATATGTGCGCGCCGCATCGCTGTTATAGCCTCTGTATGTGGCACCCACATCCACGCTTACGATATCGCCTTCTTTGAGTATCCTTGATGCGTTCGGTATACCGTGAATCACTTCTTCGTTGACAGACACACAGGCTGCGGCGGGAAACCCGCCATAGCCTTTGAATGTCGGTGTCATACCGTGTCCGGTGATTCTCTTCTCAACGAAGTCATTTACATCCTTCGTCGATATACCCGGTTTGACGAATTCAGCAAGATCATGAAGCAGTTCAGCAGTGACCTTGCATGGTTCTCTCATGAGCTCGATTTCGCGTTTAGACTTGATGATTATCATGCCCTGATTACTCTCCGATCTCCGCAACTATTTCTGCGAATACCTCTTCAGGATCCTTCTCTGCATTGAAGTTTCTGAGAGTTCCCGCGTTCTTGTAATAGTCAATCAGCGGAGCAGTTGATTCTTCGTAGACCTCGATTCTCTTCTCGGCAGTCTCTCTTGTGTCATCCTTACGCTGCTCAAGTTCGCCGCCGCACTTGTCGCATACTCCCTCAACCTTAGGCGGGAAGTTTTTGATGTGATAGCTTGCGCCGCATGCCTTGCACAGTCTTCTTCCGGTCAGTCTCTCCATGAGAGTTTCATAACCGACTTCGAAGTTGATGACAGCGTCGAGTTTCTGTCCGTTCTTCTCGAGCATCTTGTCAAAGGCTTCTGCCTGAGCGATCGTTCTCGGGAATCCGTCGAGCAGATATCCGTTAACGCAGTCGTCCTGCAGCAGTCTGTCGGCCACGAGGTCGACTACCAGCTCGTCAGGAACGAGTCTTCCGGAGTTTGTATACTCCTGAGCTTTCTTTCCGAGTTCAGTACCCTCTTTGATGTTTTTACGGAAGATGTCTCCCGTAGAAATCTGAGGAATACCATACTTCTCAACCAATCTTACTGCCTGAGTGCCTTTGCCTGCACCCGGAGGTCCCAGTAATACTGCTCTCATTTTGTCCTCCTAGTTTTATCAAAGGGGCCGGGCCCCTGTAGACTTATTTAAGGAATCCCTGATAATTTCTCATCAGCATCTGATTCTCGAGCTGCTGTACTATGTCGAGCGCAACTCCGACCATGATCAGCAATGATGTTCCGCCGAAGCTGAAGTTGAACGGTGTGAACACGCTTACGATCGTCGGGATAGTTGCGACTGCTGCCAGGAAGAGTCCTCCTGCGAAGCACAGTCTGCTCATGATCTTCGACAGATATTCTACTGTGGCGACTCCCGGTCTGATACCAGGGATGAATCCGCCGTTCTGTCTCATGTTATCGGCAACGTCTGTCGGGTTGAACATGATGGCTGTGTAGAAATATGTGAAGAACATTGTAAGCAGAATGTTCAGACCTGCATAAACCCACACACCCGGGTTACCCGATGGTGACAGATACTTCGTTACAAAATCCGTGAATGCGGAGTTCGGGACGAAGTATGTAATTGTCAGCGGGAACTGAAGCAGTGAAATCGAGAAGATGATAGGGATAACGCCTGCCTGATTCACCTTCATAGGAATGTGAGTCGACTGGCCGCCGTACATCTTACGCCCGACAACACGCTTCGCGTATTGTACCGGGATTTTTCTCACTCCTTCCTGCATCTCGATGATGACCATTGTGATCAGCACCGCAACGATGAGGAGTGCCAGAACTGCTACCACCGATACTGCTCCGTCCTTGACCTGGGTTATAACACCCCTGACAGCGGACGGGAGTCTGGCAACGATACCGCCGAAGATTATCATCGAGATACCGTTTCCGATTCCGTACTCATTGATCTGCTCGCCGAGCCACATCAGGAATGCTGTGCCGGCGGTCAGAACAACGATGATGGTGATCATATTGAACACACTCGTGTCGACAATCGCTCTTCTGAAGAGACCGACCGTAAGACCTATCGCCTGGATAAGTCCGAGCACTACAGTCATATACCTTGTGATCGTGGCCATTTTCTTACGGCCTTCAGTTCCCTCTTTGGCGAGCCGCTCAAAATACGGGAACGCGATCGTCAGCAGCTGTACTATGATCGATGCAGTAATGTATGGGGTGATACTCAGAGCAAATATTGTAAAGTTGCTGAATGCACCACCCGAGAACAGGTCGAAGAGATCGAGAAGTCCGGTCTCTCCCGAAAACATCTGCGCAAGATACTCTCTGTCGATACCAGGAACCGGAATGTTGGATCCGATTCTGAATACCAGCAGCATCAGAAGCGTGAAGATTATCTTGGATCTAATCTCCGGTATTTTCCATGCCTTAGAGAATGTCTTCACAAGTTCCATTAGATGACCTCTGCCTTTCCGCCTGCCTTTTCGATCTTTTCGACAGCGCTCTTGCTGAACTTCTCAGCCTTGACTGTGAGCTTCTTGCTCAGATCGCCATTACCGAGGATCTTAAGTCCGTCCAGCTGCTTTCCGACAAGACCTGCAGCGAGCAGTACGCCCAGGTCTACCTCTGTACCGTCTTCGAATCTGTTGAGATCCTTAACGTTTACTTCGGCATACTCTTTAGCCCATTTGTTGTTGAAGCCTCTCTTAGGGAGTCTTCTGTAGAGTGGCATCTGGCCACCCTCGAAGCCGAGTCTTACTCCGCCGCCGCTTCTGGAGTTCTGACCGTTCATACCTCTGCCGGCAGTTGTTCCCTGTCCGGTACCCTGGCCGCGGCCGATTCTCTTAGGAGCTTTTGTGGCGCCTTCCGGCTTTTTAAGTTCATGAATTCTCATGGCCTTTGCCCTCCTTACAGTTCTTCTACTTTGAGCAGGTGGGAGACTTTGTTGATAGCTCCTCTTGTTGCCGGGGAATCCTCGAGCTCTACCGAGTGATTGAGCTTCCTCAGTCCGAGTGCCTCAACAGTCTTCTTCTGCCTAGGCTGACAAGCGATAGGGCTCTTAACCAGTGTAATTCTCAGTTTTGCCATTTCCCTTGCCTCCTATCCGATGATTTCTTCCGGTGTCTTTCCACGGCGCTTAGCAACTTCCTCAACGGTTGTAAGGTTCTTGAGACCTTCCATTGTTGCTCTTGCCATGTTGCCGGTGTTGCTTGTTCCGAGCGACTTAGCTCTTACGTCCTTGATTCCTGCTGCTTCGAGTACTGTACGAACTGATGAACCAGCGATAACGCCTGTACCCTTTGCGGAAGGCATGATGAGGACCTTGCCCGCTCCGAACTCACCAACAGTCTCATGAGGAACTGTAGTTCCTACTGTCGGTACATATATCATTTTCTTCTTAGCATCTTCTGTAGCTTTTCTTACAGCTTCAGGGATCTCGATAGCTTTGCCGAGACCCATGCCTACGTGGCCTTCGCCGTCGCCGACAACTACTGTGACGGAGAATCTCATGTTTCTTCCGCCCTTAACTGTCTTAGCAACACGTCTGATGTCCACGATCTCTTCCGTAAGCTCCAGCTTGGATGCGTCTACCTTAGTCTGCATTTACGTATCCTCCCTTAGAAATCCAATCCGGCTTCACGTGCAGCATCAGCGAGTTCCTTGACTCTGCCGTGGAAGAGATATCCGCCTCTGTCGAAGCATACTTCCTTGATGCCCTTTTCTGTAGCCTTTTCTGCGATAGCTTTGCCGACCTTAGCAGCAGCTTCCTTGTTGCCGCCGTAGCCGATCTCTTTCTTGAGATCCTTGTCGAGCGATGAAGCGCTGACAAGAGTCTTGCCGTTAACATCATCGATGATCTGAACCGAGATGTTGGCGTTTGATCTGAACACGCACATTCTAGGCTTCTCAGGAGTTCCGAAAACGTGCTTGCGGACTCTTGCATGTCTCTTAAGTCTTCTGTCATTTCTGCTCTTATCTGCCATTTTCTTTCCTCCTTTCCTATGCTGCTCCGCTCTTGCCTTCCTTCTTGTGGACGACTTCGCCTGCGTAGAGGATTCCCTTGCCCTTGTAAGGTTCAGGCTCTCTCCAAGCTCTGATGTTTGCTGCGTAGTTGCCTACGAGCGCCTTGTCGATTCCCTTGATAACGATGGTGTTAGCATCCGGAGTCTCTGTGGTGATGCCTTCAGGATCTTCGAGCTCGATCGGGTGCGAATATCCGAGCTTAAGAACGAGCTTGCTGCCCTGCTTTGCTGCGGAGTATCCGACTCCTACGATCTGCAGCTTCTTCTCAAATCCGTTTGTAACTCCCGTGACCATGTTGTCGATGAGAGTTCTTGCCAGACCGTGCTGCGATCTGTTTTCTCTTCCGTTGTCAGCTCTCTCAACTCTGAGAGTTCCGTCTTCTACGATGACCTTCATGCCGCTTCCGATCTTTGTCGAGAGCTCGCCCTTAGGTCCCTTGACCTTAACAACGTTTCCATCTTCTACCGTTACTTCTACGCCGGCAGGGATGGTGATTGGCTTAATACCGATTCTTGACATTGTGTCTACCTCCTACCAAACGTAACAAATAACTTCGCCGCCTACTCCGAGCTTGCGGGCTTCTTTATCAGTGATGATGCCCTTTGAAGTGGACAGAATAGCGATTCCGAGTCCTCCGAGGACCTTCGGCACTCTGTCAGCCTTTGCATAGACTCTGAGTCCTGGCTTTGAGATCTTCTTGATTCCGATGATCGTCCTCTCACGGCCCGGGCCGTACTTGAGGTCGATCTTGATTGTACCCTGAGCATTGTCAGAAACAACTTCATAGCCACTGATGAATCCCTCGTTGAGGAGGATCTCCGCGATAGCCTTCTTCATCTTCGAAGCCGGAACATCTACGGATGGGTGACCTGCAGTGTTTGCATTCCTGATTCTGGTCAGCATATCTGCGATTGGGTCTGTCATTGACATAACAGTTAGTTCTCCTTTCTTAACGTGGTTCCCCGCACTCTCTTCCTATTTATATATATGTATATGCGGGGCCTGCGAAAATAATAGCTTTTGATTTACCAGCTTGCCTTCTTGACACCAGGGATCTCGCCCTTGTACGCAAGCTCTCTGAAGCAGATACGGCAAATGCCATACTTCTTGAGTACGGAGTGCGGTCTTCCGCAAACCTTACATCTTGTATAAGCCCTTGTTGAGTATTTAGGCTTTCTTGTCTGCTTAACTTTCAGTGAAGTCTTTGCCATGTTCGCCTCCTATACTAATTAACGCTTTTCTCAAACGGCATTCCCAGGAGCTCGAGCAGAGCCTGAGCTTCCTCGTCAGTCTTCGCTGTTGTTGTGAAGACGATGTTCATGCCCTTGATGGTGTCAACGTTATCGTACACGATCTCAGGGAAGATCAGCTGCTCCTTGAGACCCATGGAGTAATTTCCTCTGCCGTCAAACGAGTTTCTGGAGAGACCCTTGAAGTCTCTTACTCTCGGGAGAGAGATATTGAACAGCTTGTCGGCGAATGTGTACATTCTGTCGCCTCTCAGTGTGACTTTTGCTCCGACCGGCATTCCTTCTCTGACTTTGAAGTTAGCGATGGACTTTCTTGCCTTTGTAACTACAGGTCTCTGACCCGAGATAAGAGCGATTTCCTTAACTGCGCTCTCAAGCACCTTTGCGTTGTCCTTTGCCTCGCTGAGTCCCATGTTGATGGTGATCTTAGTCAGTTTTGGAACTTCCATAGGGTTGGAGTAACCGAATCTGTCCTGCATGGCTTTGAAAACTTCGTTTTTATACTTGTTCTTAAGTCTGATTTCCACGATTGCTCCTCCTTTCCTAGTCGATGGTCTTTCCTGTCTTCTTCGAGACTCTTACTTTCTTTCCATCCTCGATCTTGTAACCGATTCTTGTGGCTGTCTTAGCGTCCTTGTCATAGAACATGACGTTGGATGCATCGATAGGGCCTTCCATGTGCTTGATCTCGGATCCGGATGTTCTGGTTGCCTTAGCGTGCTTTGTCTGCATGTTTACGCCTTCGACTACCACTTTGTTTTTCTTAGGGATCGTTCTGAGGACCTGGCCAGTCTTGCCCTTGTCCTTACCGGCGATCACTACTACCATATCGTCTTTCTTGATCTGCATCACTCGCACCTCCTACAGTACTTCCGGTGCCAATGACACGATCTTCATGAAACCGCAGTCTCTCAGCTCTCTTGCGACAGGTCCGAAGATACGTGTACCTACAGGTGTCTTGTCGTTCTTGTCCTTGATGATGACTGCCGCGTTCTGATCGAACTTAACGTACGAACCGTCAGTTCTTCTTGTGCCGCGCTTGGTCCTTACAACTACTGCTTTGACTACATCGCCCTTCTTTACAGCTCCGCCCGGAGTAGCATCCTTAACGGTGCATACGATGACGTCACCGATGTTTGCATACTTACGGCCTGTGCCTCCGAGAACTCTGATGCAGAGCAGCTCTTTAGCTCCGGAATTGTCGGCAACTCTTAATCTGCTTTCTGTCTGAATCATATTACGTTGCCTCCTTACTTAGCTTTCTCAACGATCCTGACAAGTCTCCATCTCTTGT
Organism: Mogibacterium sp.; assembly: GCA_017431685.1. Classification (GTDB taxonomy): domain Bacteria; phylum Bacillota; class Clostridia; order Peptostreptococcales; family Anaerovoracaceae; genus Crickella. The sequence goes on along the minus strand of JAFRKO010000012.1, from coordinate 26,192 downwards.
CCTTGGACAGAGGTCTTGTCTCCATGATCAAAACTTTATCGCCGATACCGCAGATATTCTCTTCGTCATGAGCCTTGAACTTAACTGTTCTCTTGACTCCCTTTCCGTAAAGAGGGTGTCTGACGATCTCTTCTGTAGCGACTACGATAGTCTTATCCATCTTATCGCTTGTTACGATTCCGACTCTCGTCTTTCTTCTATTTCTTTCCATTTGTCAGAACTCCTCCTTTCTACGCGTTTCTGCCCTGCTCGACCTCTCTCATGATGGTCTTTACTCTGGCGATATCTCTTCTAACTTCTCTCATTCTTACAGGATTCTCCAGCTGTCCTGTGACGTGCTGGAATCTCAGGTTGAAGAGCTCCTGCTTCATTCTTTCGAGTTCAGCAGTTCTTTCCTGATCCGTCATCTTTCTGATTTTGTTCAGGTCCATTACTGCGCTCCTCCTTCCTGACCTTTAACGACGAATTTGCACTTGATAGGCAGTTTGTGAGCAGCCAGTCTCATAGCTTCTCTTGCCTGTGCTTCCGATACTCCGTCGATTTCGAACATAACTCTGCCCGGCTTTACTACAGCTACCCAGTACTCAGGAGCTCCCTTTCCGGATCCCATACGTACTCCGATAGGCTTCTTACTTACCGGCTTGTGCGGGAAGATCTTGATGTAAACCTTACCGCCTCTTTTGATGGATCTTGTCATTGCTACACGGGCAGCCTCGATCTGCTTGGAATCGATCCAGCCGCGTCCGTCAGCCATGAGTCCATATGAACCGTATGCTACCGCATTGCCCTTAGTTGCAATGCCCTTCATTCTGCCACGGTGTTGTTTTCTGCGCTTAACACGTTTTGGCATTAACATGGCGAGTTTCTCCTTTCCTTAATACTATGCTTCTGTCTCCTGTGCTGCTTCTGCCTGTGGCTCAGCTGCTGGAGCAGGAGCCGCCTTAGGCGCCTTGCGAACTCTTGTAGTTGCAGGCTTTACCTCTGGCTTAGCCTCGCGGCCGTCAAATCTTCTTCCGTCTCTTCTGCCTTCGCGACTTCCAGCAGATCTTCTGTCCTTACGGTCATTGCGTCTGCCCTTCTTGTCTCTTCTGTCTTCAGTCTTAGGTACGGAATCCTTGAGGCCCTTGTCGAGAATCTCGCCGTGGTTGATCCAGACCTTAACGCCGATCTTGCCGTAAGTCGTGTCAGCCTCAGCGAATCCATAATCGATATCCGCTCTCAGTGTGTGCAGAGGCACATTTCCTTCACTGTACTTTTCGCTTCTTGCGATCTCGGCACCGCCGAGTCTGCCGGAGCAGACGATCTTGATGCCCTTTGCACCAGCCTTCATTGTGCGGCTGATAGGCTGCTTCATAGCTCTTCTGAACGAAGTTCTTCTCTCGAGAGACTGAGCTACGCTTTCAGCTGTGAGCTGTGCGTCGAGTTCTGTTCTTCTGACTTCCTCGATGCTGACGTCTACCTTCTTGCCTGTCATCTTAACGAGAGCCTTCTTGAACTCGTCGATTCCTTCGCCGGATCTTCCGATGACCATACCAGGTCTTGCGCACATAACTATGACCTTGACCTCATCAGCGCCTTTACGCTCGATGACTGTGTTGGATACGCCTGCGTTGTACAGTTTCTTCTTTACGAATGCTCTGATCTGATTATCTTCTACCAGGAGATCCGCGAAGTTTGTCTTGTCAGCATACCACTTGGAGCTCCAGTCCTTGTTGACGCCAACACGCATTCCATGTGGATTAACTTTCTGTCCCATTAGCGAACCTCCTCCTTCTCAGCTTCTTTCTTGACCGCTTTTGCAGGTGCTTCCTTTTCCTTAAGAGTAACGTAGATGTTGCTTGTTCTCTTGAGAATCATTCCGGCTCTTCCCTGTGCGCCCGGTCTCCAGCGCTTCATTGTAGGACCCTGATTGCAGTTGATTACTGCTACATAGAGTTCATCAGGGTTCATTTCGTGATTGTTCTCAGCATTTGCTGCTGCGGACTTAACAACCTTCTCGATGAGTTCAGATCCCTTGCCAGGAGTGAACTTGAGAATTGTAAGTGCTTCATTCAGGTCCTTACCTCTTACCAGATCAGCAACAGGTTTGAGCTTGCTTGAAGACATTCTTACATACTTGGCTACTGCTTTAGCTTCCATAGTATAGCTTCTCCTTTCTGTTACTTACTGCCTTAGAGCTTTCTGTCACCGGAGTGACCCTTGAATGTTCTGGTCGGAGCAAACTCGCCGAGCTTGTGTCCAACCATATCCTCAGTGATGTATACAGGCACATGCTTGCGTCCGTCATGAACAGCGATCGTGTGTCCGATCATCTGAGGGAAAATAGTCGATGATCTTGACCATGTCTTGAGTACGGTCTTTTCATTGGCTGCGTTCAGAGCTTCTACTCTTTCAAGAAGCTTCTTGTTTACGAACGGGCCTTTCTTAAGCGATCTTCCCATTAATTTGCTCCTCTCTATCTGCCGTTTCTTCTCTTAACAATGTACTTGTTAGAGTCTTTGTTCTTCTTACGTGTCTTGTAACCGAGTGTCGGCTTGCCCCATGGAGTGACAGGACCCTTACGTCCGATCGGAGCTCTTCCTTCACCACCGCCGTGTGGGTGATCGTTAGGGTTCATTACAGAACCTCTGACTGTAGGTCTCCAACCCATGTGTCTCTTGCGGCCTGCTTTACCGATCTGGATGTTGCCGTGATCGATGTTGCCGACTTCGCCGATTGTGGCTCTGCAGTCCATCCTGACCATTCTTACTTCGCCGGAAGGAAGTCTTACCTGTGCGTAATCTCCTTCTTTAGCCATCAGCTGAGCACCGTTGCCGGCTGCTCTTACCAGCTGTCCGCCCTTGCCCGGCTTGAGCTCGATGTTGTGGATGATCGTGCCGAGAGGAATGTTTGCGATCGGAAGTGCGTTGCCCGGCTTGATATCTGCGTTCGGACCGGATTCAACTACGTCTCCGACTTTCAGTTTGTTAGGAGCGATGATGTAGCTCTTAACGCCGTCTGCATAAACGATGAGAGCGATGTTAGCTGTTCTGTTAGGATCGTACTCGATCGTCTTTACTGTTGCAGGGATATCGTCCTTCGTTCTCTTGAAGTCGATGATTCTGTATTTAGGTCTGTAACCGCCGCCTCTGTGTCTGACGGTGATCTTGCCTCTTACGTTTCTTCCCGAGTTCTTCTTAAGGGTGACGGTAAGAGACTTTTCCGGCTTATCGGTCGTGATCTCCTCGAATGTGGAGACTGTCATGCCTCTCAGGCCCGGAGTCGTTGGTTTATATTTTCTGATTCCCATTTCCTACTGCCTCCTTAATTACATGTCTGAGAAGAGCTCGATTTCCTTGCTGTCAGGAGTGAGCGTTACGATTGCCTTCTTGTAAGAAGAAGTCGTTCCGAAGGTTCTTCCCAGTCTCTTTCTCTTGCCGCTTACGTTCAGGATGTTGACCTTGGCTACGTCTACGCCGAAGATCTCCTCGATAGCTTTGCGAACCTCAGTCTTGTTGGCGTCCGCTGCTACCTTGAACGCGTATTTCTTCTCAGCTGCCATATCCATACTGTTCTCAGTGATGATAGGTCTGAGGACTACATCGTATCCGGTCTTCATTATGCGTATACCTCCTCGATCTTCTTGGCTGCTGCCTCGGTGAGCACGAGAGTGTAGTGATTTACGATCTCATATACGTTCATTGTGCTTACCAGTGCTGTTCTGACGCCAGGGATGTTGTGAGCGGATCTGACTACGTTGTCGTCCTTCTCTGCCATGACGATCAGTGCCTTCTTGTCTGCCTTGATGTTGGCAAGAACCTTTACCATTTCTTTGGTCTTAGGCTCTGCGAACTTGAACTCGTCTACTACGATCAGCTCGTTGCCGGCAACCTTTGCGGAGAGAGCCGACTTGAGAGCGAGTCTCTTGAGCTTCTTGTTGAGTGAGTATCTGTAGCTTCTTGGCTTTGGTGCGAATACAACTCCGCCGCCGACCTGTGATGGGTCTGTTGAGCTTCCCTGTCTGTGACGTCCTGTTCCCTTCTGTCTGAAAGGCTTGCGTCCGCCTCCTCTGACCTCTGCTCTAGTCTTTGCGGACTGGGTGCCCTGTCTCTGGTTTGCCAGATAATTCTTGACTACGGCCTGAACTGCGAATTCATTAGGCTCGATTCCGAAGATCGCGTCGGAAAGATTGATTTCTCCAACCTTAGCGCCTTCAACGTTGATTACGTCTACTTTTGCCATTTTCAGTTCCTCCTTTCCGCTTATTTATCCTGACCCTTGACCGCCGGTCTGATCTTCAGGAGTCCGCCCTTCTTTCCCGGAACGGCGCCCTTGATCATCATGATGTTGCGGTCATCGAGTTTCTTTACGAGTACTACGTTCTGAACTGTGACTTTGTCTCTTCCCATTCTTCCAGGAGCTTTGTTGCCCTTGAAGACTCTTGAAGGATAAGTACCAGCTGCGAGAGCTCCTGCGAGTCTCTTGTGCTTTGAACCGTGAGTCATAGGTCCTCTGCGGTGGCCGTGTCTCTTGATGTTACCCTGTGTTCCCTTACCTTTGGAAGTTCCGGTAACGTCGAGCTTCATGCCTTCTTCGAAGTCCGCTACTGTGATGACCTGACCTACTTCGTAAGCTTCTCCCTCGCCCGGCTTGAACTCAGCGAGGTACTTCTTTGTGTCAACGCCAGCCTTTGCAAAATGTCCTGTGAGCGGCTTGTTGACTCTCTGCGGCTTCTGATCTTCATATCCGACCTGGACTGCATCATAGCCGTCTTTCTCGACAGTCTTGATCTGAACGACTGTCTCCGGGCCTGCCTCAACGACAGTGACCGGGATGACTGTTCCGTCTTCTGCGAAGATCTGTGTCATGCCGATCTTCTTTCCCAGCAATGTTTTCATATTTTGATTCCTCCTGTTCTTACAGCGGATCACTCCGGTTTGGACCGGCAACAAGGATGAGCCCACTCGGTGGGAAGATTCCTTATTGCACTCTCCCGGTGCTTGGGGCCGGTGTCCCTCTCGTGTGATCTTACTAATTACTTGGATTAGAGCTTGACGTAGATATCTACACCTGCAGGTGCATCGAGCTTCTGAAGAGCCTCAACTGTCTTGTTGGTTGCGTTTGTAACGTCGATGAGTCTCTTGTGTGTTCTCTGCTCAAACTGCTCTCTGCTGTCTTTGTACTTATGGACCGCTCTGATGATTGTAACGACTTCCTTCTCTGTCGGCAGCGGAATAGGTCCGCTTACATCAGCGCCTGTCTTCTTGACTGTATCAACGATCTTTGCTGCATACTTGTCGAGAAGAGCATGGTCATAAGCTTTCATTCTGATCCTGATTTTCTGTAATTCGCTCATTGCTTTCCTCCTGTTATGGTTCGTACTAATTGTCGCTATGCTTGTACAGGACTCCGCTTTTCTGTTTTCGAGGCGGTCAAGCAACTCTTTATTCGACCTGAACTCCTTGAAACAACAGCGTTTTGCTGTCCTAGTCCCTTCTGTTGAAGTGTCTTACACTCTTTCGCGCGTTTCCTACCGGATGGCACACAACAAAAAAGCGAAACCCTTCGCCCCCATCGTGTGAGGACTTCTCGGCAGAAATTATCCGCTAGCACGGTAACTTCCTGCTTCTTCGCGTTTAACAAGCCTTTGAATTATATACATACCTCATATGGAATGCAAGCATTTTTTGAAAAGTTTTTTGCGTATTTTTTGCCGTCCACAAAGCGTAAAAACCTTGAAATTTAAGGGGTTTTAGAGTAAAACCCCTAACACCGTGTTCCGCGTTTCCCGCAGCACCATAATTTGTGCCTCTCCATCCTCTCCAGCCACTATATATAGATCATTTATATCCATTGACGATAAAAAACAGCTATATGGCCATCTTTCCTCAGCCATTCTGATGTTTCTCTTTCAGCCGTTCTGCAGTTTCCATATAAAAAAATCAATCCTCTCCAGTCAACACAGAATAAAAGGACTTTTTTGAATTTTGATAAAAATACAGACAGAAAAAAATGTATGTTTATCAAAATCACAAGTTTTTTCAGAGATTCCTGAAAACAGGAGAAATAAAGTAGACGATAACCCTCTCATTCCGGGTTATCGTCTACTCATTTTCAGCTATCTTCCCTGCCTGGTGCCTGCAGGTATGAAATTTGATAAATACAGTCGTTTTCTTTACTTTTTATTTACCAATTTTCAAAAAAGTCCTCTTTGACATGCTTAGTCCGGAACATGCTTTAGCCCGGTGGCCACTGCATGGCACGCTTGCCCAGGATGTGGATATGCAGGTGCTTTACTGTCTGCTGTCCGTCTTCGCCGGTGTTGATCACGCAGCGGTATCCGTTGTCCAGACCTTCCTGTGCGCATACCTCTTTGATCTTGAGCATCATGTGAGCCATAAGTTCAGCGTGCTCGTCGGTCAGATCGTCGAGCGATGCCACGTGGATCTTAGGCACCATCAGCATATGGACCGGTGCCTGCGGAGCCGCATCGCGGAACACCGCAATAAGATCATCCTGATAAACCATATCGGTCGGGATGTCGCCATTCGCGAGTTTGCAGAAAATGCAGTCATCCATGTCTGCCAACCTCCTTTTAAGTTTTACGTATATACGCTGTATTGCCGCTTTTAATTTTACCATAATGGCAGTTGGAACGTTCTTACTTTTCATTAATACAGATTCATTTACTTCAAATTGCAGTCAGTCCCATTTTTACAGCTCATACTGTATATCAGATTCAACAGACTGACAGGCTGATGAAGAGTCAGCGAACCTGAGATGCGAGGACTCCGTCTCTGAAGAGCCCTGTCGGGATTACTTTGCAGAATTCACCCGGTTCCGGAGTTTTTACAGAAAGTGAGGAGTCACAGGAAACGCCTTTGCCTAATTCTGCGGATTCCGCTGCTTTGATATATGCCTTGATGTAATTGCCGGTATATCCTGTCAGGTAACCGTCTTCCTCTTCTTCGATCAGGACGGTCTGCTCTTTGCCGGTGATTGAAAGTCTGAAATCGCGGGCTACTTCTTCGGCACTTTCCTCGAGAATTCCTGCCCTTTCCTTTTTCACCTCTTCCGGAACTGCCGCTTTGAGCTTTGCGCCTGCAGTTCCCTTTCTCGGAGAATAGCGGAACACATGCGTCTTGCCGAAGAACGCTTCCTTCACGATATCGAGGGTGTCTCTGAAATCCTCTTCAGTCTCTCCCGGGAAGCCCACAATTATATCTGTTGTGATGCCGAAATCCTCATCATAGTCGCGCAGAGCTCTGACTATCTCCAGGTACTCCGCCCGGGTATAGTGACGGTTCATTGACTTAAGCACCGCGTCGCTTCCGTTCTGGACCGAGAGATGCAGATGATGACAGAGTCTTCTGTGACGTATGATCTCTTCAACGTTGTCCTTGTCGACGACTGTCGGCTCAAGCGAACTCAGTCTGATCCGGAAATCTCTTCCGGAAGGTGCATCGAGCTCATCAAGCATAGTCAGGAGCTGAGAAAGTGAGTGCTCCGCTCCCGCTTCAGTACCATAAAGAGCTGTATTAATGCCGGTAAGAACGATCTCTCTGTGTCCGGCTTCGACCAGCGCACGCACCTCTTCGACTATTTCCGCAGCCGGTCTGCTTCTGACCGGTCCTCTTGCATAAGGAATCAGGCAATATGAGCAAAACCTGTCACATCCGTCCTGGATCTTTATGTAAGCTCTGGTCATGCCGTCACTTCCCGCTTTGATACGGCCCATATCCTCATAGAAGGTAAGCTCCTCGCGAGGCAGCACGAGCACATCTGCATGCTTTTTGGAGCTGCTTTCGGATCTCACGGCGTCTGATGTATTTTTTGTGACGGCTGATGTATTTTCTGCAGCAGCTGATTCGGCTGCAGAAACGTCCTGAAGTCTCTGCATCACGAGACCGCAGATCTCGGATTTGCGGCCGTTGCCAACTACAAGATCGACTTCCGGCATGGCAGCTATCTCGTCTGCGGAGACCTGGGCGTAACAGCCCGTGACTGCAAGCAGCGCATCCGGATTGATCCTTTTCGCTCTTCTGATGAACTGTCTTGATTTTCTGTCAGCTATATTGGTGACGGTGCAGGTGTTGATTATGTAAACATCCGCAAACTCCTCTTCGCCGACAATTTCCGCACCACGGGAAACGAAGGCCTCTTTTATGGCCTCCGTCTCGTAATGATTCACTTTACAGCCCAATGTGTGAAATGCAACCTTCATTATGTGTGTATGATTATGTGTTCTGTGTGCTCCGTTGAATACTTTTGTTATGATCAAGACTCTTTCAGTATTTATTGAGTCTATCACTCCTTGCGCATTTCGGTCAACATCACTGGCTGCAGGTGCCGCTATACTGTGGCCGGCGCGGCCGCGTCCATCTGCTCGGTGCTCTCTGCCACACAAGCCGCTGCTTCGGGCATCGATGCGGCCGCAGCTGCCGGAGCAGCTCCGAAAAACCCATCCTGCCCGGCAGCCCCCTCTGCGGCTTCGCCCGCAGAGGCGCCGGCCTGATTATTATATGTATTTTCGCGCGGTGCAGCCGTCAGCTCCCCGAACGTTCTTCCATGCGGCCGGTTTTCATCTGCCGCACTTTCTGTGTATCCCGGCTTCTCATCTGAAAAGCTTCGATCCTGACTGTCTCCCGGATAGATCAGGCCGTATCTTCTCGCAAGCACTTCCGCAAGTCTCTCAGCCTCATCTTCAAACAGAGTCACACCCTTGGTCATTCTTTTATGATCAGGATCCCACTCGCGTATATCAACCTTTCCGGGACCGTCGTTCCAGGCAACTATATTCACCTCTCTCGCCCAGCCATTTTCTTTTCTGCTAAGCACGCCGATACGTTCCATCAGATCGAAACGGACACGGTCATTCTGCCCCTGAGAATTGTTCTGTCTGTATGCCATTTTGTTCTCCTTCCTGATGAAGATCTCCTCTTTCTGGGTTCCTATCGATCGCGCTCTCGATGTGCTCAGATATTATATCCTTTAGCAAAATTTGTCGAACCGGAATCACCCTCACTTCGACATCTGAAGCACTATTTCAGGTACCGGGCACTTTTTTCTGTTACCGGACCCCTGATCACGGAATAAAAAAAGAGCATCGCCGAAGCGATGCCCTGTATATGCGTTTCAGATTGAATTATTCAATAATTTCAGTTACAACGCCGGAACCTACTGTTCTGCCGCCTTCTCTGATAGCGAATCTCAGTCCTTCTTCGATAGCGATCGGTGTGATCAGCTCGATCTCCATGACTACGTTGTCGCCAGGCATGCACATCTCTGTGCCTTCAGGAAGATGAAGATCGCCTGTTACGTCTGTTGTTCTGAAATAGAACTGTGGTCTGTATCCGTTGAAGAACGGTGTGTGGCGTCCGCCTTCCTCTTTCTTCAGTACGTAGACCTGGCCCTTGAACTTTGTGTGCGGGTGGATCGTTCCCGGCTTTGCAAGTACCTGTCCTCTTTCGATCTCTGTTCTCTGTACGCCTCTCAGCAGTGCGCCGATGTTGTCGCCTGTCTCTGCCTGGTCGAGGGTCTTTCTGAACATCTCTACGCCTGTTACTACGACGCTTCTCTTCTCTTCTGTAAGTCCTACGATCTCTACTGTATCACCAGTCTTCAGCATTCCTCTCTCTACTCTGCCTGTTGCTACTGTTCCACGGCCTGTGATCGAGAATACGTCCTCTACTGGCATCAGGAACGGCTGATCGTTTGCTCTCTGTGGTTCTGGAATGTATGTGTCTACTGCTTCCATCAGCTCGAGTACTGCGTCTGCCCACTCTCCTGTAGGATCTTCCAGTGCCTTCAGTGCGGATCCTCTGATTACCGGTGTGTCATCGCCAGGGAACTCATACTCGTCGAGGAGCTCTCTGATCTCCATCTCTACGAGGTCGAGGAGTTCTTCGTCGTCTACCATGTCACACTTGTTCATGAATACGATGATGTATGGTACGCCTACCTGTCTCGACAGAAGGATGTGCTCTCTTGTCTGTGGCATTGGGCCGTCTGTTGCTGCTACTACCAGGATCGCTCCGTCCATCTGAGCTGCTCCTGTGATCATGTTCTTTACATAGTCAGCGTGTCCCGGGCAGTCTACGTGTGCGTAGTGTCTGTTCGGTGTTTCATACTCAACGTGTGCTGTCGAGATCGTGATTCCTCTTTCTCTCTCTTCCGGTGCCTTGTCGATCTGGTCGAATGCTACGTCAGAGCCGAGTCCGTACTTTCTGTTCAGTACTGATGTGATTGCTGCTGTAAGAGTTGTCTTACCGTGGTCAACGTGGCCGATCGTACCAATGTTGATATGCGGTTTGGTTCTTTCATATTTCTGCTTAGCCATTTTTATCTCCTTATAATAAATAGAAAATAAATACGTTATGTAATGTGTTTTGTTAAGTTTATGTTTGTCAGCCCGGAATTATCTGATCATTTTTTCAGCCAGCGATTCCGGCAGTTTCTCAAAGTGATCGAACTGCATGGTGTATACGCCTCTGCCCTGTGTCTTAGAACGAAGGTCTGTTGCATATCCGAACATCTCGGAGAGCGGTACGTAGCCTCTTACTACGGCTGCGCCGTTCTCGATGTCGGAGCCCTCGATCCTGCCGCGCCTTGAGCTTATATCTCCTATGATATCGCCCATATGGTTATCAGGCACAGTGACCTCTACTTTGAAGATAGGCTCGAGCAGCACCGGCTTCGCTTTCATGACAGCCTCTTTGAAGGCCTTTGAGCCTGCGATCTTGAATGCCATCTCCGAAGAGTCGACTTCGTGAAAACTTCCGTCGTAGAGCTCTACGCCCACATCCACCACGTTGTATCCGGCAAGAGGTCCTGCCTGCATCGCTTCTTCGATACCGGCCTGTACACTTGGAATGTATTCCTTCGGGATCGCGCCTCCGACGATGGAATTCTTGAATTCGAATCCTTCGCCCGGCTTTCTCGGATAGAGTTTGATCTTGACATGTGCGTACTGCCCGCTTCCGCCTGTCTGCTTCGCGTGTTTGCAGTCCACATCTGCCAGCGCCGTAACTGTCTCTTTGTATGAAACCTGCGGTCTGCCGACATTAGCCTCGACCTTAAACTCTCTCAGGAGACGGTCAACGATAATCTCCAGATGGAGCTCTCCCATTCCGGCTATGATAGTCTGGCCCGTTTCAGGATTTGTGTAAGTCTTGAATGTAGGGTCTTCTTCAGCCAGCTTGGCAAGTGCTATTCCCATCTTTTCCTGACCGATTTTGGTCTTAGGTTCGATAGCGATCTCAATGACAGGGTCAGGGAATTCCATTGACTCAAGCACTATCGGGTGCTTGTCATCGCAGAGCGTGTCGCCCGTGGTCGCAAACTTGAGACCTACCGCAGCAGCGATGTCTCCCGAGTAGACCGTTTCGAGCTCGCTTCTGTGATTGGCGTGCATCTGCAGGATACGTCCGAATCTCTCCTTGCGGTCTTTCGTCGCGTTGTATACATGCGAGCCCGAATTGAGAGAGCCCGAGTATACCCTGAAGAACGCCAGCTTACCCACGAACGGGTCAGCCATGATCTTGAATACGAGTGCTGAGAACGGTCCGTCGTCTCCGGCCGCTCTTTCTTCTTCCTTCTTTGTATAAGGGTTTTCGCCCTTGATAGGAGGAATGTCGAGCGGTGACGGCATGTAGTCTACGACTCCGTCGAGCATCAGCTGAACGCCCTTGTTTCTGTAAGCCGAACCGCAGAACACAGGGTACATGTTGCCCTTGATCGTTTCGCGGCGGATGACACGCTTGATATCTTCTACAGGCATATCCTCGCCCTCAAGATACATCATCATGAGATCCTCATCGTATTCGGCTACAGCCTCAAGAAGTCTGTCTCTCCATGCTTTGGCCTCTTCGAGCATATTCTCAGGGATTTCTTTCTCTTCGTATACCTTTCCGAGGTCATCGTCATGATAGAGCTCAGCCTTCATTTTGATCAGGTCGATGATGCCGATGAAATCAGCTTCGGACCCGATAGGCAGCTGTACTGCGACTGCATTTGCCTTGAGCCTGTCACGGATCATGTCGAGTACATGGAAGTAGTTTGCACCGAGGATATCCATCTTGTTTACGAAGATCATGCGCGGAACTCCGTACTTCTCGGCCTGTCTCCAGACTGTTTCGCTCTGAGGCTCTACTCCGCCCTTGGCGCAGAGCACCATTACGGCTCCGTCGAGAACTCTCAGCGATCTCTCAACCTCAACTGTAAAGTCTACATGTCCCGGAGTGTCGATGATGTTGATCCTGGTATCCTTCCACTGAGCAGTAGTAGCGGCAGAAGTGATGGTGATACCGCGTTCCTGTTCCTGTTCCATCCAGTCCATGGTGGCTGCGCCCTCATGGGTCTCACCCAGCTTGTGGGTGCGTCCTGTGTAGAAGAGGATTCTCTCCGTTGTAGTGGTTTTACCGGCATCGATGTGAGCCATGATACCGATGTTACGTGTTTTTTCAAGAGTAAACGCTCTTCCCATTACTCCCTCCTTTCCAACTGCTTAATACGTGTAATAACTGTTTCTCCAGATTAAAATCTGAAGTGTGCGAATGCCTTGTTGGCCTCTGCCATCTTGTGTGTATCTTCCTTCTTCTTTACGGATGATCCTGTGTTGTTGGCAGCGTCCATGAGCTCTCCTGCGAGTCTGTCAGACATCTTTCTCTCGCCTCTTGCTCTTGTATATCTTGTGAGCCATCTGAGGCCGAGTGTCTGTCTTCTCTCAGGTCTTACTTCGATAGGCACCTGATAGTTCGCACCACCGATTCTTCTTGCTTTTACTTCGAGAACAGGCATGATGTTGTTCATTGCCTTCTCAAATACTTCGAGTGGATCTTCGCCTGTCTTTTCCTTGATTGTGTCAAACGCATCGTAGACGATAGTCTGGGCAACGCCCTTCTTGCCGTCGAGCATGATGCTGTTGATCAGCTTGGCAACTACTACGCTGCCGTAGACAGGATCAGGAAGAACCTCTCTCTTAGGTGTGTTACCTTTTCTTGGCACTTCTCTTCCCTCCTTTGGAAAATAAGTCGGTACTCGTTGACTCTGCACGATATTCTTCGGATGACTGATACGGTCACCTTACTCGTACAGCAGCCCCCGCGGCGCTCTTATATAAAAGAATGCCTTAGTACTTTTAGTTATAGTTATTGTGCTCTCTTCCTTACGGCAAAGCCGTTTCGCGCTGAAAGCGCATACAAATCAGAAGAGAAATTCTATCGGAGGAGCTTGCCTCCGTAGATCAAGGTTTTCGCCATTACGGCAACGCCGTATGATCAAAGAAAACCTTACTTCTTGACCTTAGGTCTCTTTGCTCCATATTTGGAACGACCCTGTCCGCGGTTTGCAACGCCGGATGCGTCGAGTGTACCTCTGATGATGTGATATCTTACACCCGGGAGGTCCTTAACTCTGCCGCCTCTTACCAGAACAACGCTGTGCTCCTGCAGATTGTGTCCGATTCCAGGAATATAAGCTGTTACTTCCATTCCATTTGTAAGACGGACTCTTGCAACTTTACGAAGAGCTGAGTTCGGCTTCTTAGGTGTGACTGTCTTAACTGCTACGCATACGCCTCTCTTCTGAGGGGAGTTAACGTTGGTAAGTGTCTTATGAAGTGTGTTCATGTTCTTACCGAGTGCAGGAGCTGTCGACTTCTTTACCGAGCTCTGTCTGCCCTGACGTACTAACTGGTTAATTGTAGGCATTCTTTTCTCCTTTCTTCCAATATTTTTTCTCAAATGCACCCTTTCGTGAGGGCGCACTCGAACTTGTATATTTTACTTGCAAACGTTTGGGATGTCAATGATTTAACTTGTTTTTCGACAGCATTTTTTGGTTTTTTGCATGTTGTCATATCGATATAATGCGTATTTGTGATCTTCGTTAATTCTGAGCCCCTCAGAGCCTTAATTTGGAAGAGCGTTACAAACCGCCGGGACGCAAAAGCTCCCGCCTCCTCATGGAGACAGGAGCTTTGTTTGAATTTCAGTTATTCGACGATTGCTTCGACTCCGTATACCTTGATCTCTTCTTCAGATTCAGCTGCTGCAGCTTCCTCCTCTTCGAGACCGGCAATAACCAGCTCATCTTCGCTTTCGTCCTTGCCGTTTATCAGTTCGGAATATTCACCATAGTCGACTTCGACCTGTGAGTAGCGCTTCATTCCTGTTCCTGCAGGGATGAGCTTTCCGATCATGACGTTCTCCTTGAGGCCTTCGAGTCTGTCAGTCTTGCCCTTGATCGAAGCATCTGTCAGAACTCTTGTTGTCTCCTGGAATGAAGCAGCCGAGAGGAACGAGGATGTAGCGAGAGCAGCCTTGGTGATACCGAGCAGCTGTCTGTGAGCTGTGCAAGGTTCTCCGCCTTCTGCCTCAGCAGCCTCGTTAGCAGCTTCGATGTCTCTTCTGGAGTACTGTCCGCCCGGAAGAAGTCTTGTATCTCCAGGCTTCTCAACTTTGTACTTGGAGAGCATCTGGCTTACGATGATCTCGATGTGCTTATCGTTGATGTCTACACCCTGATTCTTGTACACTCTCTGTACTTCTCTCAGGAGGTATTCATAAACGCCCTGAACTCCGTTGAGCCTCATGATGTCGTGAGGATCGAGAGGTCCCTTTGTGATCTGATCGCCTGCCTTGACTTCCTGACCGACTTCTACGTTGAGTCTTGCGCCGAACGGGATGATGTAGTTTCTCTCTCCGTCCTTCTCCTCGACGATGACATCAGTCTTGTTGTCTTCTCTTGGCTCGATCGCTGTGACGACACCGTCGCCCTCGCAGATCTCAGCAAGTCCCTTAGGCTTACGTGCTTCGAAGAGCTCCTCAACTCTCGGGAGACCCTGAGTGATGTCGGAACCGGCAACGCCGCCCGTGTGGAATGTTCTCATTGTCAGCTGTGTACCCGGCTCACCGATGGACTGAGCAGCGATGATACCAACAGCTTCACCAGCCTGTACCAGTCTGCCTGTAGCCATGTTCTTGCCGTAGCACTTAGCGCAGAGTCCGGTCTTTGCACGGCATGTCATTGCGGATCTGATCTTAACGGTCTCGATGCCGCGGTCTTCGATGACCTTTGCCATGTCGTCAGTAATGTACTCGTTAGCAGCCACAAGGACTTCTCCTGTTACAGGATCTACAACGTCCTCGCTGGCATATCTGCCTGCGATTCTGAGGCTGAGCTTCTCGATCTCTTCCTTGCCGTCTCTGAAAGCTCTTACCTCGATACCCTCAGTCGTTCCGCAGTCCAGCTCATTGATGATGATGCTGTGCGAGATATCTACAAGACGTCTTGTCAGATATCCTGAGTCGGCTGTTCTGAGCGCTGTATCGGTAAGACCCTTACGGGCACCGTTAGATGAAATGAAGTATTCCAGTATAGACAGTCCTTCACGGAAGTTAGCCTTGATAGGGATCTCTACAGTATGACCTGTAGCGTTCGCCATCAGTCCTCTCATTCCGCCGATCTGGCTGATCTGGGACTTATTACCTCTGGCTCCGGATTTCGCCATGATGTAGAGGTTATTCAGTGAGCCCAGGTTGTCCATAAGAGCGTCAGCTGTATCTTCAGTCGCCTTTCTCCAGGTGCTGATGATACTTTCGTATCTCTCTTTGTCGGACATAAGACCCTTTCTGTAGAGAGCCTCGTACTGGTCTACCTTATGCTCTGCTCCGCTGACGATTTCTTTCTTTGCAGCCGGGATCTCCATGTCGGAGATACTGATGGTGACTGCTGACAGAGTCGAGTAGTGGTAACCCGTATCCTTGATGTAGTCGAGCATGAGAGCTGTTTCGGTGTTGCCATGAGCCTTGAAGCAAGCGGCGATGATCCTGCCGAGAGCCTTCTTGTCGCAGAGGAAGTCAACTTCGAGTGAATACGGATCCTTTGATCTGTCAACGAATCCGAGATCCTGAGGAAGTCCTTCGTTGAAGATGAATCTTCCTACTGTTGACTCTACGAGTCTGCCCGGGTCGCCTTCATAAGCGTAACGTCTGACCTTGACTCTTGCGTGGATGCCGACAGCACCTGCGTTGTAAGCCATGATCATCTCGTCGTAGTCGGCAAAGCTCTTGCCGTCACCCTTCTCTGCCGGACGGTCTCTTTCGTCTGTACCCGGGTGAGTCAGGTAGTAACTTCCGAGGATCATGTCCTGAGTCGGTACCGTGATAGGTGATCCGTCCTTAGGAGCAAGAATGTTGTTGACCGAGAGCATGAGGAACCTTGCCTCTGCCTGTGCCTCTACCGAGAGAGGTACATGAACGGCCATCTGGTCTCCGTCGAAGTCAGCGTTGAACGCCGTACATACGAGCGGGTGCAGCTTGATGGCTTTACCCTCTACGAGTACCGGCTCAAACGCCTGGATTCCCAGTCTGTGCAGTGTAGGGGCACGGTTGAGCAGAACAGGGTGATCTTTGATGATGTAATCAAGAACATCCCATACTTCAGGCTCTGCTCTCTCTACCATTACTCTTGCCTGCTTTGTGTTCTGAGCGAGCTCTCTGTTTGCGAGCTCCTTCATTATGAACGGCTTGAAGAGTTCGAGCGCCATCGTCTTAGGAAGTCCGCACTGATAGAACTTCAGATCCGGACCTACTACGATAACGGAACGGCCTGAGAAGTCAACTCTCTTGCCGAGCAGGTTCTGACGGAATCTGCCCTGCTTACCCTTGAGCATGTCGGACAGGGATTTGAGCTTACGTCCGCCCGCTCCCTGAACGGCTCTGCCTCTTCTGCCGTTGTCGATGAGCGCGTCGACAGATTCCTGAAGCATTCTCTTCTCATTACGGATGATGATGTCAGGAGCGCCGAGCTCACCGAGCTTTTTAAGTCTGTTATTTCTGTTGATGACTCTTCTGTACAGATCGTTGAGATCTGATGTAGCGAATCTGCCGCCGTCGAGCTGAACCATAGGTCTGAGATCAGGCGGAATGACAGGGATCACATCGAGTATCATCCATTCAGGCTTGTTGCCCGACTGTTTGAACGCCTCGATGACTTCGAGTATCTTGACGAGTCTGATCTTCTTCTGGCCTGAAGCCTTCTTGAGCTGTTCTCTGAGTTCTTCAGCCTTTTCATCAACGTCGATATCCATGAGGAGCTTCTTGACAGCTTCGGCACCCATGCCTGCTTCGAAGTTCTTTCCATAGATCTCGCGAGCCTCGTTATACTCTTCTTCCTCGATGATCTGCTTGTACGAGAACGGTGTATCACCAGGGTCAGTTACAACGTAAGCTGCAAAGTACAGCACCTTCTCGAGTTCCTTCGGTGTCATATCGAGTACCAGGCCGATCCTTGAAGGAATGCCCTTGAAGTACCAGATGTGTGATACCGGAGATACGAGAGCGATGTGTCCCATTCTCTCTCTTCTGACCTTTGCCTTGGTGACCTCTACTCCGCAGTACGGGCAGATAAGTCCTCTATAGCGAATCTTGTTGTATTTGCCGCAGCCGCAGACCCAGTCCTTTGTAGGTCCGAAGATCCTTTCGCAGAACAGTCCGTCGAACTCCGGCTTGAGCGATCTGTAGTTGATCGTCTCAGGTTTTGTTACCTCACCATGCGACCACTTGAGCATCTCTTCTGTGGATGCGAGCTTGATCTGCAGGGATTCAATATTTCTAAGATCCTGGTTGTTATCTGTAATCATGATATTGCCTCCCCTTTCTTACTCTTCATCCCCGAACAGCGATCCGACCTCAGCTTCTGCCAGGTCTTCAAGGCTGTCCATTTCAACAGCTTCCGTAAGGTCGATATCCGGCTCGGCAGCACCAAGCGCCAGCGCCTCGATCATAGACGAGAGACTGTCGATATCGAAGTCGTCGTCATCATCGTCATCATTCTCAGCAGCTTTGAACTCGGCAGCCGCAGCAGCAGCTTCCTCGTCCTGCATCATTTCTCTTCTTTCGCGCTCAGCTCTTCTGTCATTTTCGCTCAGCATTCTGTCGAATGTAAGCGCGCCGTCATATTCCGAAGTCTCTCTGATCTTGATTTCGCTGTCGTCGCCAGCCTTTGTTCTGATATCAAGAGCAAGTGCCTGGAGCTCTTTGATGAGCACCTTGAACGATTCAGGAATTCCTGGTTCAGGGATATTGACTCCGTTGATGATCGACTCATATGTCTTTGTACGTCCGATGATGTCGTCGGACTTGACGGTCAGGATCTCCTGCAGAGTGTAAGCAGCACCGTAAGCTTCGAGTGCCCATACTTCCATCTCTCCGAATCTCTGTCCGCCGAACTGTGCCTTTCCGCCGAGAGGCTGCTGTGTTACCAGTGAGTACGGGCCCGTCGATCTGGCGTGGATCTTGTCATCTACCAGATGGTGGAGCTTGAGCATGTACATGTAGCCTACTGTAACCGGGCTGTCAAAGTACTCGCCTGTACGTCCGTCTCTGAGTCTCAGTTTACCTGTCTCAGAATAGCCTTCCTCTTTGAGGAGCTGGATAACATCACTCTCATGTGCTCCGTCGAATACCGGAGTCGATACGTACCAGCCCTTTGACTTCGCGGCCAGTCCGAGGTGTACCTCGAGTACCTGTCCGACGTTCATACGGGAAGGAACGCCCAGAGGGTTAAGCATTACCTGCAGCGGCTCACCGTCTTCCTTGAACGGCATGTCTTCCTGAGGAAGTATCCTCGAGATGACACCCTTGTTTCCGTGACGGCCGGCCATCTTGTCGCCTACGTTGATCTTTCTCTTGGTAGCAACGTAGACTCTGACTATCTTGTTTACTCCCGGAGGGAGTTCTGTGCTGTTCGTCTTGTCGAATACTCTTACGTCGATAACGATACCCTCTTCACCGTGAGGCAGTTTGAGGGACGAGTCTCTGACTTCCTTCGATTTCTCACCGAAGATAGCGCGCAACATTCTTGCTTCAGGAGTGAGGTCGGTCTCGCTCTTCGGAGTCAGCTTTCCTACGAGGATGTCATTTGACTTGACCTCGGCGCCGATTCTTACGATACCTTCTTCATCGAGCTCCTTGAGCATGTCACCCGGGAGGTTCGGGATATCCCTTGTGATTTCCTCGGGTCCGAGCTTGGTGTCTCTGGCCTCGCACTCATGCTTCTCGATATGAAGCGAAGTGAGCACGTCGTCCATGAGCAGCCTCTCGTTGAGGATGATAGCGTCCTCGTAGTTGTAGCCTTCCCATGTCATGAAACCGATCAGGAGATTCTTTCCGAGGGAGATCTCGCCCAGGCTTGTGGACGGACCGTCTGCTACTACTTCACCTGCTTCCAGATGCTCGCCGAACGAGACGATAGGTCTCTGGTTGATGCAGGTTCCCTGGTTGGAACGCTTGAACTTGAGCATCTTATACTCATCTACTGTTCCGTCATCGTCTCTTGTGACTCTGACGTAATTCGCGTCAACATACGAGACGACACCAGCGTGCTTGCACAGAACGACAGCACCTGAGTCACATGCAGCCTTGTACTCGATACCTGTACCGATATACGGTGCTTCAGTAACGAGCAGAGGAACTGCCTGTCTCTGCATGTTGGAACCCATCAGCGCACGGTTAGCGTCGTCGTTCTCGAGGAACGGGATCATAGCCGTGGCTACGGATACTACCTGCTTAGGCGAAACGTCCATGTAATCGACTTCCGTCTTAGGCACCATGGTGATCTCACCCTTGATGCCTCTTACGGCAACCTTGTTGTTGACGAAGTGGCCTTCTTCATCGAGCGGCTCGTTAGCCTGAGCAACGATCATAAGGTCTTCATCAGCAGCAGCAAGGTACTGGACTTCTTTAGTTACGATGCCCTTCTCCTTGTCTACCTTGCGGTACGGAGTCTCGATGAATCCGTACTGGTTAATGATGCCGTATGTTGTGAGCGAACCGATAAGTCCGATGTTCGGACCTTCAGGTGTCTCGATAGGGCACATTCTGCCGTAGTGTGAGTAGTGTACGTCTCTGACCTCCATGCCGGCTCTCTCTCTTGAAAGTCCGCCAGGTCCGAGTGCTGAGAGTCTTCTCTTGTGAGTCAGCTCTGCGAGCGGGTTGTTCTGGTCCATGAACTGCGACAGCTGGGATGATCCGAAGAACTCCTTGATAGCCGCAGTAACAGGTCTGATATTGATCAGCTGCTGAGGAGTAGAGTTCTCAGTAGTCATTCTCTCTCTGATAGTCTTCTCCATTCTTGCGAATCCTATCCTGCACTGGTTCTGCAGCAGCTCTCCGACTGTCTTCAGACGTCTGTTGGAGAGGTGGTCGATGTCATCGGTCTCACCTACGCCGCAGTTGAGGTTGATCAGATAGCTGATCGAAGCAATGATATCCTCGAGGATGATATGCTTCGGGCTAAGCTCTTTTCTTCTGTTTGCGATAAGAGCTTTGAGCTTGTCCTCATCTCCGTCTGCCTCTTTGATGATATCCATGAGAGCAGGATAGAAGACCTTCTCAGACAGCCTGTAAGGTGTGAGGTCGATGTTGACATACTTTGCAGGATTTACGAAATTGTTTCCGATGACCTTCGTGACTTTAGTCTCTTCTTCCTCGTTCTTGCTGTATACGTAAACTGACTGAACGCCTGCATCCTCGATGACCATAGCCATCGATCTTGAGATATGTCCGTCTTTTTCAACGAGGATCTCGCCTGTGTTAGGGTCGATTACATCCTCTGCTGCAACTGTATCGACAAGTCTGTCGTGCAGACCGAGTTTACGGTTATATTTGAATCTTCCGACCTTTGCGAGGTCATAGCGCCTTTCGTCAAAGAGCAGTGCCATCAGCATGGATCTTGCGTTCTCAACTGTCGGCGGCTCACCAGGTCTCAGTCTTCTGTAGAGTTCTCTGAGGCCGTCAGCGCTGTTCTTTGTTGCATCCTTTTCGAGCGTGCGCATCAGTCTCTCATCTTCGCCGAAGATAGCGATGATGTCTTCGTTGCTGCTGAGCGCGAGCGCGTCCGGATCAATAATGCCAAGCGCTCTGAGGAACGATGTCAGCGGCTGCTTTCTCGTTCTGTCGACTCTGACATACAGTATGCCCTGGGAGTCTGTTTCGTATTCGAGCCAGGCGCCTCTGTTAGGGATGACCTGCGAGCTGTAGAGTCTCTGGTTGGACTTGTCTGTAGCAACATCAAAGTATGGTCCCGGAGAACGTACCATCTGAGTAACGATGGCTCTCTCAGCTCCGTTGTATACAAATGTGCCCTTCTCTGTCATGAGAGGGAAGTCGCCCATGAACACGTCCTGTTCCTTGATCTCACCGGTCTCGCGGTTGATCAGCCTTACCTTTACTGTCAGAGCTGTCGCGTATGTGGCATCTCTCTCCTTGCACTCCTCCTGATCGTATTTAGGAGTGTCGGAGAACTGGTAATCCGCGAATTCCAGGCTGAGTGTGTTGGTGGTATCGCGGATAGGAGATACGTCGTCGAGCACCTCGCCGAGGCCCTCTTCAACAAACCATTTGTATGACTTTGTCTGTACGTCGATGAGGTTAGGCATTTCGCATACCTCATGGATCTTGGCAAAGCTCATACGCTCTTTTCTTCCAACTTTTACTGGGGTTGGCATGTTCGTTTGCTCCTTATGTTTTTCTAAAAATACAGGATTTTTGCGTTTTTTGGCCGTTTTTGAGGCCTTATAAACGCACGAAATGAGCCTCGAAGCCGGGGCTCATTTTATTGCGTGGTTCGAACCGATATCGCACGGTTCAATTTGTGTGCGCATCACTGCGCGAGTTTGTATATGCTCTCAACCTTTGAAAAATATCCGTTACGGATGGCCGCGAGCAAATATCCGGCAGGACCGACTCCGCGGCAGCTGGCACTTAGCGATTGACGAGCAGCCTTAGCGACGAGCAGGCGAGGAGCCTGTGTCGGCTGCGATGTCAGAGCTTAGTACCACTGCGTCAAGCCGCGGCGAGGCGGGAGCCGTATCGGTTCGGACGGATATTTGAGAACGGCCATCCGAACCGTATTTTTTATAGCTTACTGAAGTTCAACTACAGCGCCAACAGCCTCGAGAGCCTCCTTAAGAGCGTTAGCTTCGTCAGGCAGTACGCCTTCCTTTACAACTGTAGGAGCTCCGTCTACGACAGCCTTTGCTTCCTTCAGTCCGAGTCCTGTAGCTTCTCTGACAGCCTTGATAACCTTGATCTTTTCCTGTCCGATCTCCTTCAGAACGACGTTGAATTCGCTCTTCTCTTCTTCTTCTGCTGCTGCTGCGCCTGCTGCAGGAGCTGCTACTGCTACTGCGGAAACGCCAAATTCCTCTTCAAGAGCCTTAACGAGCTCGTTGATCTCAAGAATAGTCATGCTCTTAAGAGCCTCAATGATCTGAGTCTTATCCATTGTTTTTCTCCTTTTTCAAAATGTTGATCTATGCGGCAAACGTGCCGCCCTGTGTGTGAATTTCGATAATTAAGCGTCCTTCTCTGCGATCGCTTTGAGTGTGAGCGCGAGCTTTGTCATTGGGCTCTGGATGCTTCCCATGAAACGAGCGATGAGTACATCTCTTCCCGGAATGCTTGCGAACTCTTCAATCTGAGCCTTATCGTAAACGTTTCCTTCTACGAATCCGCCCTTGAATGCCATCTTCTTATAATCCTTGATGGCCTTTGCAATTACTCTTGCACCGGCTGTAACATCATCTCCGCTGAATGCGAGTGCTGTTGAGCCTTTGAGTGTGTCGCCGTCAGCGAGGCCGGCGAATTCAGTTCCGTCGATCGCTCTCTTGATCAGCGTGTTTTTATATACTGTGAAGTCGACACCTTCCTTACGGAGCTCTGCTCTCATCTTATCGGCCTCGGCTACAGTGAGTCCCAGATAGTCAACTGCTACGATTGATCCGGCCTTCTCAAATTTATCCTTGATCTCGTCGATGACGATCTGTTTAGCTTTCTTTGCTTCTACAGACATTATTTCTCCTTTCCGGCGATATCCCTTCGCCTAGTTTTTTGTCTTGTAGGTACAAATACCCCGCGTCATAAAGACAGCGGGGTTCAAATCTATGAATTGTACCTCGGCGGGAAATTAAGCTTTCGCACCCGCTGTCTTAGGTTGGATATTCGTCTTTTGTTTGTCTTTTCAGACTAGAGTGTAACTGTTGCAGGGTTAACCTTTACTCCAGGGCTCATCGTTGCTGCAATCGTGATGCTTCTGAAATACTGTCCCTTTGCTGCTGCCGGCTTAGCCTTTGCTATTGCCTGGATGAGAGCGTTTGCGTTCTCTACGAGCTGCTCTTCTGTGAAGGACTTCTTTCCGATGATGCAGTGGATGATGTTGGACTTGTCAAGTCTGTACTCGACCTTACCGGCTTTGATATCTGCGAGAGCCTTTGCGAGGTCCATTGTAACTGTACCTGACTTAGGGTTTGGCATGAGTCCTCTAGGTCCGAGGATCTTTCCGAGACGTCCTACAACTCCCATCATGTCAGGTGTTGCGACTACTGCGTCGAATCCGAACCAGTTCTCGGTTCTGATCTTGTCTGCCATATCCTCAGCGCCAACGAAATCTGCGCCTGCTGCTAAAGCTTCCTCAGCCTTAGGGCCCTTAGCGAAAACCAGAACTTTCTTGGTCTTGCCTGTGCCGTGAGGGAGAACCATAGCTCCTCTTACCTGCTGATCTGCGTGTCTGCCGTCTACTCCGAGGCGGAAATGCATTTCAACTGTTTCATCGAACTTTGCGTTTTCAAAGCTCTTGATCTGCTTTACTGCAGCTGCTACGTCTACGAGTTCGTGCTTGTCATAAGACTTTGCGATCTCTGCGTATCTTTTTGATCTTTTCATTTTTCCTCCTTGTGGTACCTGCGGCGTAAGCCTCCCACTTCATTACTCAACTACCGTAACTCCCATGCTGCGAGCTGTTCCCTTGATCATGTCTGTTGCTGCCTCGAGGGATGCTGCGTTGAGATCCGGCATCTTTGTCTTTGCGATCTCTTCTGCCTGTGCGAGCGTGATGGATGCAACCTTGTCCTTCTTTGGATTTCCGGATGCGTGCTCGATACCAGCTGCCTTCTTGATGAGGACTGCTGCCGGTGGAGTCTTGCATACGAAATCGAACGATCTGTCA
This sequence comes from Mogibacterium sp., assembly GCA_017431685.1. GTDB lineage: Bacteria > Bacillota > Clostridia > Peptostreptococcales > Anaerovoracaceae > Crickella. The sequence goes on along the minus strand of JAFRKO010000012.1, from coordinate 2,204 downwards.
GTGTAAACTGTGATTACTACTGGGATGATCATTCCCTGCTGGTCCGATGTTCTAGCATTGAACTGTTTGCAGAAGTCCATGATGTTAACGCTCTTCTGTCCGAGAGCCGGGCCAACCGGTGGTGCAGGTGTTGCTGCTCCGGCAGGGATCTGCAGCTTGATGTAGCCGTCGATCTTCTTTGCCATTGCTGTCTCCTTTCTTCAATTTTTTTGCAAACTATGAGGTATTGCCATAAGGGACTTTCCCGCAAGCGGGTCCCTCCTTGTGGCTACCTGAGTTTACTTACCTGCGAGAACTCAATCTCTGCAGGGGTATCTCTACCGAACATCGAGATGCGGACTTTTACGATCTGCTTCTCAGGATTGATTGCTTCTACTATGCCGAGCTGGCCTTCGAAAACTCCTCCGATAATGCGAATCGTATCGCCTACCTCGATATCCAGGTCGATCCTGAGCTTTTCGATACCCATCCTAACGATCTCCTCCTTTGTCAGAGGAATAGGATCGGAACCATGCCCAACGAATCCGGTAACTCCCTCGGTGTTACGAACGAGGTACCAGGTCTCGTTGTTTACGACCATCTTGATGACGACGTATCCCGGGAAAAGCTTGCGGGTCTTTACCTTCTTGACTCCGTCCTTGATCTCGATCCTCTCTTCAGTCGGTATAACGACTTCCTGGATGAGGTCCTGCATTCCGCGGTACTCGACCATTCTGTCTATGCTGGTCTTGACTTTGTTCTCATAGCCCGAATACGTGTGCACAACATACCACTTCGCGGTTCCGTCGCCTCTGAGGCCTTCGCCTTCAAGCGGGGATACGCTCGCCTTTACAGGCTCTCTGGTTTCAGTGCTCTCGATATTCTCGATATTATCGATCTTATCCGTCATTTATTAACTCCTTGGGTCAGGACAGTGTTATTCCGAGGATGCCCTTAAGAGCAGCCAGGAAACCTGTATCGATCAGCCAGAATGAGACTGCGAAGAATATTACGCATGCAAACACTACGATGGTGTCGGTAGTAAGTTCTTCTCTTGTAGGCCATACGACCTTTCTGAACTCCTGTCTGACACCCTTGAGGTATGCGATCAGTCCGCCCTTCTTGCCCTGATTCTTGCTGTTCTGACTCTTCTTGTTCGCGGATGCCTGTGCAGCCTTTGCGAGATCTTCTCTCGATTTGTTCTGCTTGCTTCCGTTGTTGTTGTTATCAGCCATCTTAATGTCTCCGTCTATATCAGTGTATAGATTATTTGGTCTCCTTGTGGAGAGTTTCCTTGTTGCAGAACTTGCAATACTTCATGAGCTCGATCCTGTCAGGATTGTTTCTCTTGTTCTTCATTGTATTGTAGTTTCTCTGCTTGCACTCTGTGCATGCGAGGATGACCTTCTGTCTAACGCCTGCTGCCATCTGTTTTCTCCTTAATCTGTCTAATCCTTGAAAAATGCGCCCTTTTCACTCGAAAACTCGAAGCCCGGTCACCCAATGCTCCGATTTTCTTCTTAAAGTCGCTCAATGAGTATACTTTGTAGGGATTTCAATGTCAAGCAATTTCTTGTGCTTTCTGAAAAAATCCCGGCTGCATTTCAGGGATGAGCATCCGGGCCGTACGGGAGCTGATTTGATCTTAACCAAAGAAGCACCTCCTGAGAGATGCTTCCTGCCTGATCGTCCTGTGCCGGCTTTTATTTTGTTTTTACAGCTTTTTTACTGCTCCAGCTGGAGTAATATGTCTTACCTTCTATATTTTTGACAGTCCGGACCTGTACATAATAGGTTTTTTTCCTTCCAAGCCCCTTTATGGTTTTAGCAGTAGTGCTCTTGCCTGCCTTGATCGTCTTTGCCTTTTTCCAGCCGGATGACCTGTAAGCACTCTTGCTCACATATCTTATCTGATAATATGCAGTCCTTGGTACCTTTTTCCATGATACCTTGAATGACTTTTTCCCCGGGGTTGCTTTTCTAATCGAAGTTTTTTCCGCTACAAATTTCGTGCTGAAGGTATAGGATGCCGTATTTGAGTCCGGAACAGGATCTTCATACAGACTATGTATCCACGGTACTATATAATATTTATTACCTTTTGTTATCTGGAATGTGTAAGATGCCTTTTTATCTGAACTGAATTCAAAATCTTTGTCTGCATAATTTCCGAAAGCATTATCACCCCAGCCCATAACAGAAAGTGACAGATATTTATTCTTGCT
>JAFRKO010000002.1 GCA_017431685.1 Mogibacterium sp. | reverse complement strand
GTTTGGAGGATTTTTGGTCAAACGCATAGCGTTCACGGAACCCCGCGTCTAACGCGGGGTTTTCTTCCGACAAAAATACCCCCTCATCATTTCTGATGAGGGGGTATCTCCTCGTCACATTAACTTAATGACATTGGGCTGCTGCCCGGTTTTTTCGTTTCGTGTCACAGATTTTATTATGCTCTTGCTCTTGCCATTGCTTCTTCATAATCCTTCGTTCCTGCCCAGACGTCGTTTGAGTACGGGTTCTTGCCCATCCTGATCGAGCGCTGGATTATGAATGCCATAACGACTACGTTGATGACGATTGCTGCAACAGCGACAACGCCCTGCGCTCTCGGATCTGCAACGATGCCCATGTCAGAGATGATCTGACCTGCCTGAGCAGTCTTGCCGGCGCCGGAGTTGTACAGTGTGATAGCCTTGTCATACAGATCCATGGTAGTGATGCCAAGTGCAGTTGCGTTTCCATAAACCGACGGAAGCGCAGCAGCGAATCTGCTGGAGAGCTGGAATGCAGGGACGACCTGTGCCCACATGCACCAGATAGCGAGAGTGTTTGCACGGTTCTGGATCCAGCCGCCCTTGTTCCACAGTGCATTTGCGAATGTAGGAGCAAGGAGAAGTGCAACGCCGCAGTACCAGCTGTGTGTAGGAAGATTGAGGTATGTGTACTCGAAGTTCCACACATCGTATGCGAGGATGAACCAGATAGTCATGTCAGGCCAGATCATATCGGACATGTTCTTGTCCTTTGATGTGAACAGGTTGATGCAGCCTGTCATGCAGAAAATGTTGATGAGTCCTGCAAGAGCATTGACTACGTTCCACCATCCGCCGTAGATGAATACGCCTTCGTTCGATGCCCACCATGCTCCGGACAGGTCGCCTGTGATAGAGAATGCTGCGAGAGCGGATTCCATGTCGGATACGTTAGCAATCATGATGTTGGCCGCAACGATGAACCATGGCCACCATTTGAACCAGGCTTTCTTCCCGAGGCCCCACTCGTATTTGATCATCATGAAACCTACACAGCCGATGTCAGCAGCATAGAGCTTGAAGTAGTGGAACCAGCCGTCCATGAATGCGACTGTTGGGTTCTCCGGTCCGCCGAACATTCCGACATGAGCGAGAATGAAGTAAACCGTGAGAATAGCCGGGATGATTACGAATACGATCATGCCGCCGAGCTTTGTCCTTCTGCCGACCTCGTTCATGAGGATCAGTCCGATAAAGACGAGTACCCAGCCTATAAGCTGCATAGCTGCATGATTGCTGTAAAGCTGAAATATCATATAATACCTCCTGATTATTAGTTGCTTAAATAATGTGCATATTAACGGAAACTGATATAATGGGCTGAGTTTCCGCCGCTGATTATAAGACTTTGTTAACAGTATATCAAGCCTATTATTGAGAAAGATTTTATTGGCATTTATAATGAGTAGGAAAGTATATATTGATATTCTTTGAGGGGGAGAAATGAAGTTTTACAAAGACCATTACGATGTCGTTATCATCGGAGGCGCTCTTGCCGGGCTCTCCGCCGCTCTGCAGCTTCAGCAGAAGGGAATCAGCGACATCCTTATCCTGGAGAAGCACAATCTTCCGGGCGGCCTTGCCACGAGCTATGTCCGCAACGGGATCGAGATAGAAGCGACTCTCCACGAGATGATGAGCATCGGCTCCAAGGAGGACAGGCTCAAGGTCGGCACCTTCTTTGACGAATGCGGAGTCGATATTGACTGGATCAAAGTGCCTGAAGCCTACAGGTTCGTGGAGCCTGCCAGAGGAATCGACATCACGCTGCACTCGGGGTTCGAAAGAATGGCGAACGAGATCGACGCACAGTATCCGGGCTGGGGACCTAAGGTGCTGGAGCTGATGCAGCTCTGCAACAGGGTCTACAACTCGATGAACACCCTTTCGGTGACGCCGATGAGCAAGCCGGCAATGCTGATGAAGCATCCTGATTTCGTAAAGACCGCTGGCTACACCGCTGCCGAAGTAATCGACACGTTCGGATTCCCGCAGGACATCGTGGATATACTGACGCCGTACTGGATATACGTCGGCAACCCTATGAGCACCCTGCCTTTCACTATTTACGCATTCCTGATGGCGGACTACTTCCGCGGCGGCAGCTATGTGCCGAGGAAGTACTCGCACGAGATGAGCATGAAGCTCCAGGCGAAGGCTGAAGAGAACGGAGCTCAGGTGGAGTTCTGCCAGGAGGTCGAGAAGATCCTGGTCAAGGACGGCAAGGTCACAGGCGTGCGTACGAGGCGCGGCGATGTGATCAGCTGCGATTACGTCATCTGCGGAGCCTACCCTAACAAGGTATACACACAGATGATAGAGCCTCTGTCGGAGGTGCCTGCCGGAGCCATAAAGATGGTGAACGGCCGCAGGCTGTCTGTCACAACAGCATCCGTGATGATGGTGCTCGACGATACGCCGGAGCACCTGGGAATCAAGGATTACAACATCTTCTCGGCAGGCGAGACTATGGATACTGATAAGATATGGGAGCAGGGCAAGACTCTTGGGCCTTACAAGTACCTGACCTCGATCTGCCTCGACCTGGCGAACCCGGGCGCTACGCCTGAGGGAATGTGCCAGTTCTCTATCACCAACCTGCCGCTCGTGCAGGGGTTCCTCGACCTTAAGGAAGAGGACTATTACGATTTCAAGCGCAAAATGGCGCTCGACATGATCACAGAGTACGAGAGGGTCAGCGGAGTGAATCTGCGCGACCACATAGTAGAAATAGAAGTTTCTACTCCTGTCACCGTTGCCCACTATGTAGGAGCGTGGAAAGGCAGCATTTACGGTTTCTCGCACAGCATAGATGACCACGCGGTGGCGCGTCTCCAGATGAAGGAAGACGACCACTTTATCGACGGACTTGAGTTCGCGGGAGCCCATGCCATAAGCGGAAACGGCATGGGTCCGGCCGTTACAAACGGCCGCGCCGCCGCCAAGGCCGTGATAGACGATATTGCAAAGAAGAAAGCTGCCTCCGAAGGCAGCCGCAGGAAAAAATCGATGAAGGCATAGAAAGGAGGCAGCCACATGAAAGTAAAAGGATTTTTAAAAGATGTCGGCGGCGCCTCCCGCGTCACCAAAATGCGCAAAGAGCTGATCGCTAACGGCTCCCCTCTTCCTGATCCGAAGGACCCGATCCGCGAGCTCGCTGACCTTCTCCATCCGGGCAGGCAGCAGTTCAGGGTCACTGAGATCCGCAAGGCATCACCTACCGCTACTACATACAGATTTTCGCCTGTTAACGGCCACGTGCCTGTTTTTCAGAGCGGCCAGTACGCAAACTTCTATCTGACGGTAGGCGGCAGCGTGCTCACACGCGCATACTCGATCTCTTCGGCTCCTTACGAGGCGAGGCTTGCAGAGCCTTTCTTCGAGGTGACGATCAGGCATAACGTTCACTACCTCGTTCCGGACTGGTTCCTCGAAAACGTTAAGGTCGGCACTGAGATCACAGCCGCCCTCCCGTTCGGACAGTTCCACTACGAGCCCCTCCGCGACTCCGATCACATCGTAGGCATCGCCGGCGGATCGGGGATCACCCCATTCGCCTCGATGGCAAAGGAGATCGCCCACGGCAGGCTCGACATCGACCTCACCATCATCTACGGTTCGGTGAAGCACACGGATATCGTATGCGGAGATGAGCTCGAAGAAGCGCGCAAAGCGGCCCCTGACAGGATCCACATCGTCCACGTAATGAGCGATGACGACGAGTGGGATGGTGAGAAGGGCTTCGTCACAGAAGAAATCATCAGAAAGCACTCGCCTGAAGGAGCTTCGTACTTCTTCTGCGGACCGCCTGTGATGTTCTTCCTGGTCGATAAGATCATGAAAGAGATGGGTGTTCCGCTGAAGCGATTCAGACATGACGCGACTGCCCAGCCGGCTGTTACGATGATCCCGGGGTTCCCAATGGATCAGGCCGGCAAGAGCTACAAGATCACAATAATGCGCGGCATCCATGCGGATGTGATAGACGCAGCTGCAGACGAGCCGGTTGCAGTCGCACTCGAAAGAGCCGCGATCCCTATCGATACTCACTGCAGAGGCGGCGAGTGCGGATACTGCCGCACGCAGCTCCTCGAGGGCGACATTTTCGTATCGCCTCTCAACGACGGCAGAAGGGCGATGGACAAGGAGCTCGGCTGGTTCCACGCCTGCTCCGCGTACCCTGTCAGCGATCTGAAGATCAAGATACCGATCATCTGAAAGCTCAGACCTTTTAAAAAAGTGAAGTGAACATCGCTGTAATGGACCGCCCCGCACTTAAGCGGGGCGATTTGATATTCATAAAATTCATCAATGAATCACAATTCGTCTTACAAATGCACTATAATAATCCTCTGCAGGAATGAATAACATCATCCCTGCACCGAAAGGGGTATGGAAAATCCCGTTTGGGAAGGAGAATAAAACTATGAAAAGAAATCTTTTAGCGGCTGTTGCCTACTTCACATGGATCGGCTTCGCTGCCGCATTTTTCCTTGGCGATAAGAATGACCCGTTCATGCGCCATCATCTGAATCAGGCGCTGGTGATCGATTTTGCCGGCCTGATCGCAACAGTTCTGGGAGTCATTCCGCTTCTTGGCGCACTGATTGCAGGAGTTGTAAACATTGCGGGCCTTGTGCTCGATGTCATGGGCGCGGTAAGTGCCTACAACGGAAGTACGGTTTCGCTTCCGGTCGTTGGAGACATCCACATAATCGGCTGATTCCTGATGAATCATTCTTCAGGCTCGAAAAGACAGCAGGAAAAACAGACAGTTTTTCAGCTGGCAGGTGAAACAAAAGGCAGTCAAGCTAAACAGTGAAACAGAAATCTTTTTATCAGGAAGGAAAACGGAAATGAAAAAGACAACCAAATTACTTGCACTGGTTATGGCAATGATGATGGTATTTGCGCTCGGTCTCTCTGCATGCGGAAGCAAAACAGATGAGACTGCGGATGCGGATGAGGGCCAGAATCCGGTCATGAACTACGTCGGCAACTACGTCTGCGGCAGAGCATGCATCACTATTGGAGCAACAGATGAAAGCAACGGCGCAGATGCGATAGTCACCTGGTCCAGCAGCGCAGCGGAAAACAGCACCTGGGTCATGAGCGGAACTTTCGATCCGGAGACACTGCAGTTCGAATACCACGACTGCGTAAAGACAGACTACGTATATAAAGAAGACGGAGAAGTCGAATCCCAGGAAGAAGTCTTCACAGGCGGTCATGGCTTCATGACATTCACCGACGGCGATCCGATCACCCTCACATGGCAGGAGGACCAGGAACACGCAGCTGACGACATGGTATTCGAGTACGCGGGCGAAGTGCCTGTTGACTGCGATGATAACTGCGAAGTAGGGATTGCAAATCCTTGGAGTGATGTAAATACGCTTGAGGAGGCTGCTGAAGGCGCAGGCATCGACGGATTCTCTATTCCGGAAGGCGCAGAAATCAGCCTCGGCGAGGTCAAGCTCTCACAGGCCAGATGCATGGAAGGTCTTGCAGAAGCAAATATTGATTTCCCTGCAGTCGAGATGACGATTCGCAAGGGCAACGCATCCATTGCACAGGACGGAGATCTGTCCGGCGATTATAACAGTTACGAAAACACATGGACCCAGAACATAAAGGGCCTTGAAGTCACATGCTTCGGAAACCGCAAAGGCGACGCGACCAAGACTATCTGGCAGGTAGACGATACATGCTACTCGATCACTGCATTCGGCCTGGGCGGAGACACAGACTACGGCCTGTCAGCAGACGACCTGAATTCTCTCATCAACGGCATCCAGTAATGCGCTGAACGGTATCCGGTAAAATTTTCAGATAAATACTGCAGCGGCACACAGCCGCTGCAGTTTTTTAGTTCTCTATACACAAGTCTATACGCAGGCAGACTTCTGTCCCGGAAGCCCGTTTACCGCAATCAGTACGGAAGCCGATAACCCATAAATAGCTCTATGCGTTTGTGATCAGTGACAGGGCCTGCTCGATCAGATCGTTGCTTTCGCCGAGCTTGTCGACTGCATCATGGATCAGGTCACCCGCTACATCATCGAAACAGTGGCCGAGATCGTGAAGCTCTTCAGCGTGATGTCTGTTGTGATCGAGCATGTATTTCAGAAGCGCGAGGGCTTCCTCAGGCGAGGACGCTGCGGCATGTGAGTGCGTATGAGCATGAGTATGCGTGGTGCCGTCAGCATGCGTATGCGTGTGGCTGTGGCCGCAGTGCTCATGTGAATGAGTATGCTCGTGATCGTGTTCGTGGACCTCGTGCTCGTGGTCTGTGCTGATGCTTTTGCTTTCGTTATCTGTACACATTTTGTGCCTCCCTTACGTATCGATTATTTATCTGCAGTTCGAACGTCATCAAATGCGTCATTTTTTCTGCAGCTTTGCATTGCGGCCGGTTGCGGCTGTCGCCTCAGATATCGTCTTGCGGCCAGCAGATGACGCTGTGTTTTGCTGCCTTTTTCGTTTTTTCCGCAGGCAGAAAAAGAGCATTCTTACCCGTCTATTGTAATCAAATATGTGGTGTTTTTAAAGGGTTTGCAACCCCATATGGGGGATAAAAATATCCTCTTTAATCTTGTATAAAAAAAATACAAAAACGCGGACACCAATAGCAGTTTCCGCGTTTCCTTCTCGTTGACACATTTGTAACAAAGGCCGTAAAATAGAATCATCAATATTATTGTAGAAAAAGTCTGTTCCGTACCCTGCAGACTTCGCGCTTTCGCGCGCTGAAGCAGTACGGAGAGACGGTTTTCTATGAGAGAATTTATTACTGAGAGGGAGAGGTAAGGTGACACACAATGCGTGACTTAAAGCATCTGATCTACTTTGAGGACCTTCTGCAGGAAGCTAACAACGAGCTCGTGCGCAAAGGCAAAGAAGACGGCAATCTGTGCCTCGGCTACACTTGCTACTTCATGCCTGAAGTCCTCCTCGATCTGCCGGGCTGCTTCGCAGTCAGACTGAGAGCGCCTAAGTGCACATCGCCGGATATGGCTTCTTACTATATGTCCGGCCGTACATGCCACTATGGCAGATCACTTCTCGAGAGAGCTCTGGAGGGCGGCTTCAACTTCATCGACGCCCAGCTCGCGACAGAGACCTGCACCGTAACATGCAGATTCCAGGAGCATCTCGAATACATGGACGACGTTATCAACAACGCTACGTTCAAGACATCATTTACAGATGTTCCGTTCAAGAAGAACGCGAACAGCATCGACCACTACAGGAAGCAGCTGAAAATCAAAGTGCTTGATTTCCTTGCTAAGGAGTACGGAGTCGACACATCTGACGAAGCGATCCTGAAAGCGATCAAGATCAACAACGAGGTAAACGACATCATCACAGAGATCGGAAACTTCCGCAAGCTCGATAACCCTACCATCACAGGGTACGAGTTCAGTGTCATCACGCTGGTATCGATGGTTTGCCCTAAGTACCTCATAGTCGACAAACTGAGAGAGACTCTCGAAGAACTCAGGACAAGAGAGCCTGACGACAAGCCTAACTTCAAGATCAAAGTGCTGCTTGCAGGTTCAGAAAATGACGACCCTGACTTCATCAAGCTGATCGAGGGATGCGGAGCTCTCGTGGTAGCTGACAGACACTGCTACGGCTCGCTCGAGGCCAGACAGCATATCGATATCAGGGAGGGTGAAGATCCTCTGACTGCTGTCGCCAGACATTATCTGTTGACGAGCCAGTGCGCAAGATTCATGGAGCAGAAAGAGATGAGACACCGCAAGAAGGTGCTCGCCGATTATGCCAAGGAGTACAATGCAGACGGTATCATCGTGGAATCCAACAAGTTCTGCGAATACTGGAGCTTCGAGAGAATGATCGACACGATCGTTCTGCCAAGAGACTTCGGATACCCGGTATGCTCCATCGAGAAGGAGTACATCAACACAGCGTCCGGACAGCTCAGAACAAGATTCCAGGCGTTCGTTGAGAGCGTAGAGCTCAAGAAGATCCAGGAGGACAAGTAAGATGAAAAAACCTGATTTGAAGAAACTCAAAGAAGTCGACTTCAAGAAGGCTGCTAAGGATTTCGTCTACGGCAAGCCTCACGGCGAGAGAAGACTTGGAGACCTGTACATCCCTAAGACAGGTCTGTATAAACACAGAGAGTGGCGCGGTATCAAGGATACCATGTACTACTTCAACAACATCTGGCTGTACAACTACGGAATGATCGTTCGCGACATCATGGTTTACGGCGGCGGCCCAAAGGGTCTGATCCAGTTCCTCAAGGGAACATGGAGATACAGATGGATGGGTCAGACATATCTGACCGTAATGCACTGGTTCGACAGATGCCTTGAGGGAATGAGAGGCGAGACACTCGCAGCGTCCGCATGGCACTTCAGAGGTATCGTAAGTGCTTGCCTGTACCAGATTACAGGATTCTTCAACAGAGACCTCAATATCGGCGGAGATCCGGCTCTCAGAGCTAAGACGATCGGTACAGATGAGACAGTCTGGGGCGGAGTCATCTATCCGTACATGGATCAGGGCGGCTATTACCTGCCAACACAGATGATCCCGTACTTCGTAACATGCCACTGCAACAACCACACCGTACTCAACTACATCGACGCAGTCCAGGCTTACGGACTTCCGGGCGACCCGTGCCCGATGTGCCAGGCCGAGGCAGGTATCTACATCGAGGACGATGTTCCTGATGCGTATGTCGCTATGGTTACGACAAATGAGGCCTGCGACAGCTCGGTAGGCACATCCGTCATTCAGGACTGGATGATGAACAAGCCGCTCTTCGCGATGCCGCAGGTAATGCAGTTCGATGACGATTCCGTTCTCGAAAACTGCGCTAAGGAAATCGAGATGGCCTGGAGGTTCATGGAAGAGCAGACCGGACTTGAGTTCCACTGGGAAGAGCTGAAGAAGCACATCGAGCTGCAGAACAAGCAGAACCAGTTCGAGAGAGAGAAATGGGACGTAGCAGCAAATACTCACAGCTATCCTATCAACGGTGTAGCTCAGGCTCTGTACAGGATATTCTACTCGCAGTACGGCGAGAGACCGTTCTGGCATGATGTTGATGCCAAGGTCAGAAAGATCATGGAGAAGTGCGTAACTGAAGACATCAATACCTTCCCTATGACGAGACACAGAGTAATCGCATGGTCATGCGCTCCGCTGTACTACTCAGCATGGTGCACATGGGCATACAACTGCTGGGGTCTCAACACCATCATCAACATGGACTCGCTGATGTTCGACCTTGATATCAGAACAGACACTTATGAGAATTGCCTGCTGGATATCGCGAAATACCACGAGTGGGCTCCGATGAGAAGAATGGCTGTAGGCGGACTGCAGCACATCTTCGAGCTCTGGGAGAACATGGAAAAGTTCAACTGCGACATGGTCATGATGTACGACCAGCTGCAGTGCAAGGGAATGCAGGGCGTTGTAGGACTCTTCGAAGACGAGTTCAGAGCACGCAACATCCACGCTATCTGGATGCCGCACGCACTGCCTGACAAGAGAACTGTTCCAAGATCACAGATCAGACAGATCATCAATGACTACATGTTCACAGTAATGGGCGAAGAACCGCTCGATCCGTCACTGCTTGACTTTGACGATATTGACAGCTGGTAAAAAGGAGGCCGGTGATGAAGAAGAAGGCTAAAAAGAAAAAGAATAAAGCCGTAAGATTCGTTAAGAAGACGCTCGGCATCGCGGCTCTTGCATATGCCGGACTGTTCTGCGTATTCTATTACGACCTTGACGGAAAGTTGCTCTACTATGTTGTTGAGCCGTTCATGAAGAACCACTTCGACAACATGGAGAGAAGAGATCCTCATACTGTGCCGTATGAGCAGATTGACAGCGAATACATGAAATAAACATTATTATCACAAAAGCGGCCGCAGCTGATTATGGATGCATGCGGCGGTGAAGTGCTCGGCTCGAAGCTCGCGTATCCGCCATTGCATCCTCAGTCGCTCGCCGATCGCGGGGAGTTTTCATGCGAAGCAACAGCCCACTGGGGCTTCTAATTCAAACTCCATCCGCTCCGTCATCGCTCCATCGGTGCAGCTGGCAGTATTCGCTCGCGACTCTCGCCTCGCAGCTTCACCGCCGCAGGCATTAATAAAGGGCGGCCGCAAAAATATTAGAAAAGGAAGTTATTACTAAATGAAAAAGAAGTTCAAAGCTGAATCCCAGCGTCTGCTGGACATGATGATCAATTCGATCTACACGCACAAGGAGATCTTTCTGCGTGAGATCATTTCGAACGCGTCGGATGCCATCGACAAGATGTGCTACCTTGCCCTGACTGATCCGTCGGTCGGCGAGAGCCGCAGTGACTATGAGATCATCATCACTCTCGACAAGGAGAATCGCACTCTTACGGTCAGCGACAACGGTATCGGCATGGACGAGCAGGAGCTTGAGCAGAATCTCGGCACCATCGCATTCTCGGGAAGCAGCAAATTCAGTGAGCAGCTCGAGAAGGATTCGAAGGCTGCGGATACCACGGCTGCGGACCACACCTCCGAAGTGGACATCATCGGACAGTTCGGCGTAGGATTCTACTCCGCGTTCATGGTAGCCGACAAGGTCGAGGTAGTCAGCAAGCGCTACGGATCCGACAAGGCCTACAGATGGGTCTCCGAAGGAGCCGGCGGCTACAGCATCGAGGAGGCGGAAAGAGACGGTCACGGTACTGATGTAATCATGCACATCAGACAGGACGGCGAGGAAGAGGACGAATTCAGCAAGTACATGAGGGAATACCCTATCTACAAGCTGGTCAGGAAGTACTCCGACTACATCCGCTTCCCAATAAAGATGCTGATGCCTCACCCGCAGGTCAAAGAAGGCTCGGATCCTGAGAACCCTGAATATGAGGAAATCTGGGAATATGAAGTGTTCAACTCCATGGTTCCGCTCTGGCAGCGCAGGAAGTCGGAGGTCACCAAAGAGGAGTACGACAGCTTCTACAAGGCGACCTTCCAGGATGACACTCCTCCTCTCGAGACGATCACTGTCTCGGTTGAAGGCCTCGTAAGCTATGACGCGCTGATGTTCATCCCTGAGCTGATACCTAACAAGTACTACACGGATGATTATACAGGCGGACTTCAGCTCTACAGCTCGGGCGTTCTCATCATGGACAAGTGCAAGGAGCTCCTGCCGGATTATTTCAACTTTGTCAGAGGCGTTGTCGACTCCCCTGACCTGTCGCTCAACATCTCGAGAGAGATGCTGCAGCACGACAGACAGCTGAAGCTGATCTCCAGCAATCTCGAAAAGAAGATCAGATCGAAGCTTGAGGATATGCGCGATAAAAACAGAGAAGAGTACGAGAAGTTCTACAAGAGCTTCGGACGTCAGCTCAAGCTCTGCGCGCTCGACGACTACGGCAAATACAAGGAACAGCTGCAGGATCTGCTGATGTTCTGGTCATCCACCGAGGGAAAGCTCGTCACGCTGGCTGAATACGTAAGCCGCATGAAGGAAGATCAGGAGTACATCTACTACGCAACGGGCGACAGCTTCGAGGCTGTAGACAAGATGCCGCAGACTGAGGTGCTTAAGGACAGAGGGATCGAGATCCTCTACTTCACGGAAAACACAGACGGGTTCATCCCTGACATGTTCGGCAGTTACAAAGAGAAGAAGTACATGTCCGTCATAGACGGGGACTTCGATCTCGGCGACGGCAAGAACGAGGAGAAGATGAACAAGGCGTTCAAGGACACCTTCGACTTCGTCAAGGAGACACTGGGTGACAGAGTGGATGTCGTAAAGGCGACCACCAAGCTCAAGACCCACCCGGTATGCCTCTCCAGCGGTGAGGGCATCACCTTCGAGATGGAGAAGTATTTCACGGCTGTCAATCCGGATCTGGGAATGAAGGCTAAGCGCATTCTCGAGCTCAACGTCGATCATGACGCGTTCCTGGCTCTCGACAGAGCGAGGATCGATGATCCGGAAAGGGCTAAAAAGATGTGTGAGGTGCTCCTCAATCAGGCTCTGCTGATCGCGGGGCTGCCGATCCAGGACCCAAGCGCCTATACGGACATTATCTGTTCGCTGTTCTAAGACTATTATCCCGGAAAGCAGGGCTTAAAAACCCTGCCCGGGAGGTTATTTTAAGCTCCCGCTTTCAGAGGAGAAAAATGGAAGACACAAGAGACACCAAAATTTTAACTGTTGCCGGTAAAGGCGGCGTCGGTAAAACGTCAATATCCTCCGCAATGGTCAGGATCCTCACTGAGGAGTACCCTGACGCGAGGATACTCGCGATCGATGCTGACCCTGCTATCGGTCTTACGACCGCTCTCGGTGTTGAGCCTACTGACACGCTCGACGGTATCCGTAAAAAGATCGTCGGAAGCGTTGAGGAAGGCCGTCCGAAGGAGGCTATTGAAATGCTCAATGAGGCAAGGTTCCGCATTTTCGACACCATGCTCGAGGAGCAGAAGTTCAGCTTCCTCGCTATCGGAAGACCTGAAGCTGCCGGCTGCTACTGCAAGGTGAACGCCTACCTCAAGGAGGTCATCAGCCTGCTGGCCAACGACTTCGACTATGTGGTAATTGACGGCGAAGCGGGTATCGAGCAGATCAACAGAAGAGTAATGGAAAAAGTCACGCATCTCTTCCTGATCACCGACCCTAGCCGCAAGGGCTGCAAGGTGGTGGACACTATCAAGGACGTTGCCGATGAGCTCGTCATGTACGACAAGTGCGGAGTCATCGTCAACAGAGTCAAAGAGGAATCGATTCCTCATATTCAGATCGAATCGGCTGAAGTGCTTGCCTACATCCCTGATGACAGGACACATGCCGAAAACGATATAATGGGCGTCAGCGTATTCGACCTGCCGGAAGATTCTCCGGTAATGGTGGGAACTCGCGAAGCGCTCCGCAAAATGGGATTAATTTGAGAGGGAGGTTTTAACATTGAAAGACTTGAAGCATTTGATCTACTTCGAGAGCCTTCTGGACAACGCTGACAACGAACTGGTAGAACAGGCGAAAAAGGACGGCAAGCTCATTATGGGCTATACATGCTATCACATTCCTGAAGTTCTGCTGAACGTTGATAACTGCGTATCGGTCAGACTCCGTGCACCGAGAACGGGTTCAATCGACATTTCTACGTATTATATGTCGAACTACGTATGCGAATACGCCCGTGCTCTGCTTGAGAGAGCTATCGAAGGCGGATTCCAGTTCCTGGACGGACTCGCAGGCGTGGATGCATGCTCGATGATGAACAGATTCTACGAGCACTTCAGCATCCTTAAGTGCAACACCAAAGAAAACTTCTTCGTTACACACCTGGATGTTCCGTACAAGACAGAGGAATTCTCATTCAATCACATGCAGAGACAGCTCGAAGTAAGGCTTCTTGATGTTATGCATGACAAGCTGGGCGTTGATGTTTCGGACAAGGCCATCAGAAAGGCTGTTAAGGAGCACAACGAAGTCTGCAGGATCATGCAGGAGATCAGCGAAATGCGTAAGGCAGAAAACCCTGTGGTCACGGGATATGAATTCCACGTTCTGAACCTCGTGACTTACACTTGCCCGAAGTATCTGATCCTGCCTTATCTCAAGGAGACACTGGCAGAGCTCAAGAAGAGAAAACCGGACGAAAAGCTGCCTAGATGCAGAGTCGGTATCGTAGGATCCGAGATCGACGACCCTGAGTTCACAAAGATGATTGAAGATGCCGGCGCAAGAGTCGTATTCGACAGGCACTGCTTCGGAGCGATTCCTGGCAGAGAAGTCATCGAACTTACAGACGATGAGGATGCACTTCCGCAGATCGTACGCCACTACATGAACACATCAGAGTGCGCACGCTACATCGCGGACAACAAGGTGCTCCAGAGAAGAGAAACTGCAGACAGACTCGCCAGGGAGTTCAATGCAGACGGTATCATCTATGAGCAGATGAAATACTGCGACTTCTGGGGATTCGAAAGAGCTCTCGTAAGCCACATCATGTCAGAGGAATACGGCTGGCCGATCCTTTCGATCGACAGACTGTACAACGCTAAGGGATCAGGACAGCTCAGAACAAGATTCCAGGCTTTCGTGGAATCGCTTGAGATCAAGAAGATCCAGAAAGCAAGGAAAGGAGGCAAGTAAGCTATGGTACTGACAACAGAATTGCTCGGCATCAGGAACGCTCTTGCCGAAAGCAGAGAAAAGAAATTAAAGAAAGACGCAGCTAAGGGAAAGTTCCATTATCCAAATCCTAAATTCTGGCGCTGCAGGGACAACATGGACTTCAAGGCCCAGGGCAGGAACCTCATGGAGATCGGCAAGATCTGCGTTGAGATGTTCAAGGAAGCAGACAAAAAAGGCTTCTGCATGAAGCAGGTCGAGAGATGCAGAGATGATCTCGCAAGATGCGCTCTCGAATTCAGGCAGGCTACAGAGATGAGCCCGGCAGAACTCAAGGAAGTGTTCCTCTACGGAGAGAGGACTCTCGGAAAGCTCTACCGCAAGGGCGACATGGTTCCTGTAAGAAGAGAGTGGAGAGGCGCAGCTGATACGGCTTACGACTTCTACAGATGGGGCAAGATGTGGAGCATGCTGATCCTGACATTCAGCAGAGACCTCATCCCGGCGCTCAACTCGACATTCCACTACAGATGGATGATCTCATACATGTGCTGCGTAGGCTTCATGGACAAGAACACATCCGGTCAGAAGGGCAGCGCTCTGAAGATGTCGCACCTGATGACATACGATATCTTCCGCTATGTAGCTGAGAACCTGGTATTCCTCGCCAAGGGCGACAAGAAGAACGGTAACTCCTCAGAGCTCAACAAGAAAGTCGTTCTCTTCGACGAGATGACAATGGGACAGATCATGGCAGGATTCCCGGATCTCCTGGGTATCCCTTACCAGCTGATGCCGGTATTCCTGGTATCCGAGATCGACCAGCTAACATGCGTACCTTATATCGACGCTGTAGAGAGCTTCGGACTCCCTGCTGATACATGTCCGGTACCTTCGTCAGAGTGCGGCGCTCTGGTAGTAGACGCGCTTCCTCACATGGGATCATGCTTCATTTCAAGCTCGATGCCTTGCGACGGATCGACAATGGCTTCCGAGTACATGAGCAGAAGATTCCCGGATCTGCCGGTCTATCACCTGACATTCCCGGTAAGATACGAAGACGAAGAGACTACACGCTACGCTGTTGATGACATCAAGGGATGCATCAGATTCGTAGAGGAAGTCACAGGCGCCAAGTGGAGCTGGGACGCTTACTTCAAGCAGATGAAGCGCTTCAACGAAGAGACTGCTTACGAACTGCAGAAGTGGGAAGTCAACAAGACCGACTATCCGCAGATCATCGGACCGTCATACGAGCTCTTCCGTAAGTGGAACTACGAGATGGACGGCGGAGCAGACCCTAGAGTCATGAAGACCTTCAAAAAGGTCAATGAGATCATGATGAGGGCTTACGAGAAACGTGAACAGGCATGGCGCAACAAGATGAGGTACAGAGGAATCGTCTGGTCCTGCCCTGCTCACTACTACGCAAACTTCTCCAACTGGCTTGCTAACTGCTGGGGAATCGACATTCTCGTTGAGATGGAGTCCCTGAACTTCACAAAGGTTCTCGAGACAGAGGACAAGGAAGAAGCTCTCATGGACCTCGCAAGACTCTACGAGCGCATGGTAATGAGAAGACACACAAACGGCGGTTACCAGAACGTAGTCGACGAGATGTGGAGACAGGTAGAAGACTGGAGAGCAGAGATCATCATCATGTACCAGAACGTAGCATGCAAGAACATGGCTACACTCCAGGGTATCCTCGACGATACATGCAGAGACAGAAATCACCACATGATCTGGATCGAGCATGACCTGATGGATCCTAGAACGGTATCAAGAAAGACCATGAGAGACAAGGTCAATGAGTACATGAGAACAGTCATGAAGGCTGAGCCGGTAGACCCGACACTCTGCGACTTCGACGACGAACTTGGAATGTAAAAGAGAGCCACGTGCTCATCAGTAAGTCTCGCAGACTTGAAAAATACTATAGATTAAGGAAACTTAATAGTGTAGAATAGTTTACGCAAAACTGCACTTCAAATTAAGAAGTTTATAAAGGAGAAAAAGAAATGAAATATTATGGCGGCTGTGATGTAGGTTCAACTTATACCAAGGCAGTTATTCTCGACGAGGATGGCAAGATCGTTGCTGATACAACTATCAAGAGCAAGATCAATTCAGAAGCATCTGCAAGACTGGCTATGGACGAAGTACTCGGCAAAGTTGGTCTCAAGTCCTCCAAGGATCTCGCTTATCTCATCGGAACAGGATACGGACGTAACAAGGTTCCTTTCGCTGACGAAAACATCTCCGAGATCTCCTGCCACGCTATGGGCGTACATGTAACTGATCCAAGCGTAAAGGCTATCATCGATATCGGCGGACAGGACGTTAAGGGTATCGCAGTTGACACAGACGGTACAGTAAAGAACTTCGCTATGAACGACAAGTGCGCTGCCGGAACAGGCAGATTCTACGAGGCTATGGCAAGATCGTTCGAGATGACTCTCCCTGAGTTTTCGAAGCTGTCCCTGACCGCAAAGAACGTAATTCCTATCACTGCTCAGTGCACAGTATTCGCTGAGTCCGAGGTAATCACTCTCGTTGGTGAAAACAAGCCAATGGACGAGATCGCTGCAGGAATTCAGATGGCTGTTGCCAAGAGATGCTTCGTAATGGCTAAGAAGGCCGGTGCTACAGACTCCATCACACTCACAGGCGGATGCGCTAAGAACGATGGTCTCAAGGACGCTATCGAGCACGTACTCAAGCTGAAGGTTATCAACCTCAAGACAGACCCGCAGCTGATGGGAGCACTCGGTGCTGCTGAATTCGCCCGTCAGAAGGGACAGGCAAGGTAATCACCGAAAAAGGCAATAGGGTAACCACAACTGCGTGACGGCTCCCTTGTTGCAATTCCGAAAGGAGCACTACATGAAGAACAAGAAGAAATGCCCTGTATGCAAGGCGCTGAAGCTCGTTACAACGATCCTCGGCATCGCAACAGGAACACTCTTCGTGGTCTATTTCCTCAATCTCGATCAGAAGCTCCTTGCGTGGGCTTATGCTAGAGTCAATGAGATCTTCGACCGCAAAGAGGTAGATATCAAATTCTAAACAAAAGCTGCAGAGGCGGGAAAAGGCTCCCACCGTGGAGTCCGGCTCCCGCCTCGCCGCGGCTATACGCAGCGGTACTAAGCTCTGACTTCGCTTTCGGAGGCCAGCTCCTTCGATAACTGCTAAGTGCCGGCTGCCGCGGAGCCTCCACGGCAGGAGCCTTTTTTCCGCCATGAAGGCAATTTTCTTTATAAGGGGAATAGTATGGAACTGTACAATTCTATTATTGAAAAGATCGATGGGCTGCTTGGAGACTCTCAGCCTAAGCGTTATGAATATAATCCGGCTAGGTGCTGGGAAGATGTCGGCGGAAATCAGCTCG
>JAFRKO010000055.1 GCA_017431685.1 Mogibacterium sp. | reverse complement strand
TTTTCTTTCCTTCGGTCAGTGGACCTACATGGTATACTTCTTTTTTCTTGCGTGCCATAACAAAACCTCCTATGGTACATTCTTATGCTACCATAGGAGGCTATCTCAGTTAACATTTACAGACTTTTTCTCACAGTCTCGATACGTTCCGGTGATATTAGCGCTTTTTGCATTCCTGACTATTACTTCGGGTTTGTTTTCATTGTCATATGCTGCATCGGGCTCATCGATAAACTTCCAGAAAGTATCATACCCTTATGCCTCAGATAATACCCGTGTGTATCTTCAAAAGACATCTGCGCTTGTTCCGGTGTCGGATGGTTATATGAGAGTGGTATATGATTACGCAAACAAAGAATATGACATCGTAGTTGAATATTATGATAGTAATTTCAAGTTCCAAAAGCGCGGATATATAAAGAAGGAGCTGCCGGTCTGGGGAGGATTCTATAAAGGCAAAGATGCATATTACCTTGTTGAAGGCAAGAGCAATAAAGACTGTGTGGATAATACTGAGGTTGTTCGTATCATCAAGTACGATACTTCCTGGAACAGGATAGGTGCAGGTTCTGTATATGCTCAGGAAGGATGGGATTATGAGATCCGATTCCCGTTTGATAACTCCTGCGTCAGTATGACGGAAGCTGGCGGTAAACTGTATGTTGCCACCGGAAGAGAGGGGTATGTTGATAAATCTGTAGGACAGGGTCATCAAGGCATGATGCTCATTCGCATGGATGAATCGACATTCAGAACTGATATAGTTAAGGGTGATTTTTGGCATTCATTCGCTCAGTACATAGCCGAAGATAGAGGAAAACTGTATCTGTTTGAGAACAGCGAGGGCAGCAGAAGCTCTACATTGAAAAAATTTGATTCAGATGCCTCCTGCGAATCATCGATACATGTTCTTGACTATGGTGGCGAACGCACGTCAGTCTGGGCCATAGAATGTTATGCAAGCGCGGACGGGATAGCGACATCGGAGAACAATATACTGTGTATTGGAACTTCAATTGATCAGTCAAAATATGACAGTGTTACAAGTGATACTCCGCACAATGTCTATTTATCTGTCACACCTGTATCCAGTTTTTCGCAAGAATCAACATCCATAAAATGGCTTACAAAGTATTCCGGGAAAGGGAAGTGTTTCCTTGGTCTGAATCTTACCAAGATCAATAACAATCGTTTTATGGTGTCATGGGAGGAATTTGCACAGGATGAAGAATATCCTTTGGCTGAAAACACCGATACTCTTTCAGGCGGAACAATTCATTATCTTTTTGTTGATGGTTCAGGCAACGTCTTAAGCAAAGAGTATACAGCAGCAGCAACGCTGTCGGATTGTGCGCCTGTACTTAACGGAGATTCGATCGTATACTGTGCATCGAATTCCAACATGGTTGATTTTTACAGGATCAATGCTACAACGGGCGCATTCAGCAAAACGGTTTATCGCGTTGCGGGAGATGATATCAAATGGGATCTTAAAGGATCTGTTCTTACTTTTACCGGGGAGGGGAGAATACGTGTAAGCAGCGAACTTGTTCATCGATCTCCTCTGTCGTCAACTCAGGGAGGATATTCATATTCGGCTCTTGATGGTGTGTGGAAATACTTACGGCCAGTGGTAAAGACTATAAAGATAGGTGAAGGCATAGAGTCCATCCCTAAAGATGGGTTTGCGTTTTTTGAATCGCTTACATCGGTGGAACTGCCCGACAGCCTAAAGGAAATTGGCGATGAGGCGTTCTATTCCTGCGATGCTCTGGGAGAACTCTACATCCCTTCAAGCGTAAATAAGATTGGTGAAGACATCCTATGGACCGGCTCATACTGGGTTAGTGACAAGTCGAAAGTCGTTCACGCAGTGATCAAAGGAGAGTGCACAGCATACTGCATAAAATATGCGGAGAAAAATGACATAAGATATGAGGCTACGCATGCTAAACTCATGCATAAATTCAGGAAAACATCATCCGGATACAGTGATTACTGGAAATGCAGCGAGTGCGGCAGATGCTACATTTACAAGGACACGGACCCGGATTATGAAATAAAGGTAAAAGGAAAAAATTCAGATATCCGAAATGTTCACAAGGTCAGAAAACAGTACTATAAGGTCCTATCATCTAAAAACAGGACGGTTGCATTTTTACAGTCAAAAAACAGCAAATCTGTCAGCGTCCCTGCTGCAGTCAGGATTGGCGGCAAGACTTATAAAGTCACACAGATCAATGCCAATGCCTTCAAAGGATCCAGTATACGAACTGTCACGATCGGTAAGAATGTTAAAGTCATAAAGAAGAACGCATTCAAGGGCTCGAAGGCAGGCAAGATCATACTGAAGACCAAACTCTTGAAGAAGGCAAAGGTCAAAGGGTGCCTGAAGGGTTCGAAAGTAAAAACTGTTCAGGTAAAAGTAGGAAAAATGAACAAGAAATATGTGAAGACATATAAGAAATACTTCACTAAAACGAATGCCGGTAAGAAGGTAACGATCAACTGATATGATCCACATACTTTAAAGAGATTTCTCGCAGTTTAGACAAATATAGGAAATACTTTAGGCATAGGCGGGCATAAGAGTAATTGTAAAAATACATACAACTTATCTTTTGTGGAAAAAAGCTTTTGACTAAGGAAGCTGCATGAATACGTATAGATGCGTTCATTTGGATAATGGTGTCATGAACACCTAGAAGACTAAAGCGAGGAAAGTCATGAATAGAAACTGTTTAAAGCTATTACCTGGTATCGTGCTGCTCTGCGTATTGCTGTTCACTGTCCCGGTGCTTGCAGCAGGCGAAACCGGAGATACATACGTTCCCCCTGCCAGGCAGTACCTTAGTGCGGGTCATGAGGACGGGAAAGTATCCTTGTGGATATATCCGAAAATGAACGCTGTGGACGGACTCGAGGTATATCGAAGCATAGACGGCGGAGGATGGACAAAAATCAAAGACCTGAAAGCAGGTGACTTTTCCGAAGAAGGAAACAAGATCTATGACGATCCTGTGCAGTCCGGGAAATACCAGTATAAATACAGGTATTATATCGGCGGCAGCTACGGAGAATTCAGCACAGCCACTGATCTGTATTTTCTGATGCCTCCAAAGATCACCGGCGTGTCTGCGACCGGTAGGGAAGTCACGGTCAGCATTGTACCTGATACCCATGCTACAGGCTATTCTTTCAGCGTTTATGGGCGTTACGCCGGCAGGGACGAGGACTCTCTGGTCACCTATTTTGATCTGGATGGAGGTTCAGAAACACTCAGATTCAGCATAGACGAATACTATTTGACAGACAGTGAGAGCTTCTATTTTGTGGTACATGCCTTCAATGACCATACATTCGGCGGCACATCGACCGAACCCTTTGTGGTCTTTAACGATCTGTCTGTGAGGAGCGGTCCTGCCACTTCATCTTCCGCGACAGAACTCATATGGAAAAAAGATCCCAAAGCGGGAGGCTACTACATATACAGATATGATAAGTCCGGAAAGTCGTATAAGAGAATAGCTGTGCTGAAAGGCAGCGACAATTCGAGATACATTGACAATAAAGTTGAACCGGAAAAAGGTTACACATACAGCGTACAGGCATATAGAAAGATAGGCGGCAACAGCTTTCAGTCGGTGACTTCTGACCCGCTGCGGATATATACTCTTCCGACCGCTTCAAAGATCAAATCCGCGGCTTCAAAAAAGCCGGTACTTAAGACTGGGAAAGTAAAGACCGCCGGCAGTATATACAATTACGTCAATTTTGTAGATAACAAGGGGAAATACAACCTGGGGTATATAAAAGGCAAGTATCTTTATATAAAAAGGATCAGTCCGAAAACTCTCAAAGTGATAAAGACACTTAAAGTCAGGGCCGGATATCCTGTGCTCGGTGCTTTGGCCTGCGATAAAAAAGGCAATTACTACGTTGCGTGGGGGCAAAACGATAATACGGAGAACAAAACGAAAAAAACCTTTGCGATCTCCAAGTATAGCAACAAAGGTAAACATATCAAAACTATCAGTGCAAGCGGTGGCGAGATAGATGTGAAGCAGCCGTTCCGTGCCGGAGGCTGCGTGATGGCATTTGACGGTGACATACTTGTCTGCCATTTCGCACGCCTGATGTACATGTCAAATGACGGACTGAATCACCAGGCATGTGAGACATTCGCCGTAAACACAAAAACGATGAACAGACAGATTTACAGCACTGTAATTAGAGGCAGGGAGCACTATTACAGCAACTATGTCAGTCATTCGTTTGCGCAGAGAGTCATCAGTCTGAAAAACGGAGGTGTACTGTATGCAGATCTTGGGGACGCATATCCGAGAGGCTTCAGACTTGAAGATTCAAAAGGATTTGATCAAGTGCCGTTGCATTTTTTCGGAGCCCTGGGTCAAAACTACACGAATTCTATTCTTGGGGACATAGCAGAGGTATCTGGCGGATACATGCTTACAGGCGCTTCTGTCAAATCGATGAGATCCCTCGCAGGCAGCAGACAGCTTTTTGTAACTCTGTCAGATCCCGGGAGCGGAAAACCGCTACTGAACAAAAGCAAGAGGACGGGCACATCCTGCGGCGAGAAAGAAACGGATACGGGCATCAAATGGCTGACAAATTATAAGGACGGGTCCGACGTTTCCAATGTATATATGGTAAAGACCGAGAAGGACAGGGTGTTTATCATGTGGGAGCGCACAGGAGGAAAGAAGAAGGTGAACGGTACATACTATATGGTGCTCTCTGCTAACGGGAAGATCATTCATAAGGCACGCAAACTCAGGAAAATAGGACTCGGTTATCCGTCAGAAGTATGCTATGACAAGGGATATGTATATTGGACGACATGTACCGAAAGTGATTCAGGCAATAAAATGGTATTTACAATAAACAGACTTAATATTTCAAAGCTGATATGAGAAACAGCTTTGTTCATGTCGTATGAAACTTTTGATGCTGGAGTAAAGTGAAAAAAGAGAATGAAAAGTAATAAATCAAAGGCGATATCAATAGTGCTGGCGTTCTGCATGGTGTTCTCAGGCCTGCCGCTTCTTGCCGGCAGCCTCGACGTCAACGCTGCTTCCGTGACAAAGAAGAAGATAACGCTCAAGGCGACTGTGACCGGTAAGACCGCTGTCAAGCTTAAGTGGAACAAGGTCAAGAATCCCGGCAAGGGATATGCAGTCTTCAGAGACGGCAAGGTCATCAAGCGCCTGAGCATCAGGAAGACATCTTTCACGGACAAGGGACTCAAGTCTGGTACTAAGCACAGATACCAGATAAAGACCTACACAAAGAAGAAAGTCACGAAGTGGTACAACAAGAAGACCGGCAAATGGCAGAAAAAGAAACCTGCCAAGAAATACTGCGGCAAGAGCAAGAAGGTTACGGCTTACGTCTATAAGAAGAAATCCAGTATAGTAAGGGTAAAGACTAAGGTTTCTAGTGATAAGTCCCAGCCTTCAGATCAGGATGATTCGAACACGGATCCAGATAAAACAACGGGTGATACCGGAAATGACGGCAGCGATAAGACTTCCACAGATGATACAGCTAAGTCAAGTTACACCTATAAGATCCATTTCCTTAATGAGCCATATGGAAATGGAGGAGAAACTGTCATTTATTTGGAAACTGATAATCCAAACATATATAACTATGAATTGGGCCTTCTGGATTCAAGCAATCAAACAAAAGAACTTAATATTTCAAAAGCCTATTATAAAGGAAGTAGTATTACAAGTGATTATCAGGATTTAGCTTTACCACTTACCAGTGGGTATCTTGCAATATGTAGTCCGGAATGTTCAGGTAATTGTACTATTATTGTTTATGAATGGTCTGATAATGGAAGAAGTGCAGCAACATCAAAAACAGTTTATATAAAAGACTACAATGCAGAAGAAAAAGCTTGGAGGCAGTCGGTAATAAATGAAGTTACTACTTCAAGCATGACAAAGGCTGAAAAACTACAAGCAATTTGTACATATATAAAAGGTGAGTTTAAATATTCAAAAGTCCCAATTGGAGCTACTGCTACTAATATAGATGATGAAGTAATGATAAAACTGATTTCTGATGTTGGTGTTCCTTATTGGGTTGAAAAAAGACTTGACTCATACACATCACCAGAACTTCTAGTAAAATTCGGACAAGACTTAGGATACTCTTTACATAATTGTTATTCTGATTATCCAAGAGGAAGTGCAGAATGGTTGACTTATCATTATCGAGTATATTCAGAAAGCGATAACAGATATTTTGAAGCATGTCCAACCTTTGGATATGGAGCAATTGATCCTAATAGTATAGTGATGTTTGATCCTGATACATATCAGTTCTGGGGAGAGTAAAAGAAAATAATTCGAGCAAATGGCTTAAGCCGGTCTATCCGAAGGAAAGAAAGAGAATGAAAAGAAACATATCAAAGGCGATATCAATAGTGCTGGCGATCTGCATGGTGTTCTCAGGCCTGCC
>JAFRKO010000011.1 GCA_017431685.1 Mogibacterium sp. | reverse complement strand
CCAAAGCTACCGGGATCTCATATTCGGATAATCTGCGTATTTGTTTTTGATACATTACTTATCATCCTCTTTTGCTGCAATATCTTTGATTGTAACGATCATTATTATCGCGATCACCCATGCGCATATTATTGTGAGAAACCCGGTCTCGCTGACGTAATACATCATGTCATCGCCTCTTGTTATTACGCCGAACACTGCCTGATCATAATTGTTATGTGCCGCATGAAGAAATGCAGCAGGCCAGACGCTCTTGCTTAAATATGTCAGCCCGCCAATAATGATCCCGACCGGTAATATGCAAAGTACAAATGCAGGCAGTTTATACCACACAGGTGCCCCCGCCATGTAGTCTCCGAAAGCTAGCAGCGGCAAATGCCAGCATGCCCAGAACAGGCTCGTTATAATCAGTGCTTTCTTCAGACCGCTTCTTTCCGTGAGAGCAGGAAGCATGTACCCCCGCCAGCCTATCTCCTCACCCATTGCGGAAATTATGTTGGGGAATATTCCAATGACCATCATCGGAAGACAATCTTTTAATACTAACTGAAGAGCTACACCTGTATAGCCGAAATTATCAGGATGTGTTTTCCAGTAAATCATATATGGGATCAACAGATAGATCAGAGGAATGAGGGCTGCGAGCAATATGTAACGGATCCTGCATTTTCTTATCCCAAGCCCGGAAAGAAAGCTCTTCAGAGAAAACTTCTCCTTATCTCCTTTAAGCAAAACCGCGCTTGCAATGATCGCTGAAAATGCCGGGATCCACATCAGCACAAAATACATCCAGAGCGGGCCGCCCTTTACTATAAATGCCTCTGCCGCCAGCGACAGTATTATCACTAGAGTGAAGAATGTGATCAGCGCTTTATTGTCATATCTGGTAGCAGCAGTATTACTCATTGTCATCTTCCTCGCGATAAGTTGTCCCATTATTGTTTCTTGCCTCGCCTGCTCTCCTGACACATGCTCTTTCAAGCGATACGAAGTCCTCATGATTATTTCCACCTCCACAGTTCTCTCTTATCCCAGTCTCTGTTCTCACACCAGTAAACAGTCCTGTCTGTCACGTCATATACCATGGATACGATGGTCGGGCATACTTCCTGTGCGACTGCCTTCAGTACTTCAAAGCAATCCTCTACATCAAAATCGTCTGTTGCATTATCCAGCATGTCTTTCGCGACGTGATACCTGTCCCAGCCCATCCACGGATGTGTCTCCGAGTCCTGCTTATATGGTGAGAAGTTAGTTAAAATCCTGTATTCAGGTTTTTCGTAGTAGCTGCAGCCCTGCCCCGGCACGATATGAAGCACGTTGCCGTCAGCGTCCGACAGAGCAGACATGAAAGTCAGCCCCGGGATGCTGTAGACAGGTCTTTCAGTCGCTATTTCGCGGATCTCCTGTAGTGTTTTCTTCTGCATCAGAAGGTCGATGTCCAGCATTATGATATTTTCGCCTTCTCCCGCTGGATCGCTCCTTCTGTCGGTGGGCCAGCATGTAGGCATGCCTACGAAGTCTCCACGGGAGTTAGCGCCAAACAGCGGCATCCACCCTTCCGTTGCATCATTTACCTCTATGTATACCCCTTCATTTGCAGGCCTTACTCTGTATTCAATATCCAGAAGATCCAGATTCCAGCCTACAATCGTCTTTTTCTTATTTACTACTATGCTTGTACACATTACCGGCCCCTCCACTTACTCCCTATCGTTCGGTAGTTTAAGGTGTATTTTTTTACCGGTCAGCCTAAATGGCCGGCCGGTATTTATATTCTATACAATTGAGTGATTATATCGTTCTACTTTGCGTATACCTCGAAGAACTGCAGCACATGTTTGTGAACCAGCGCCATCACTTCCTCCTCTCTGGCAGGCTCCCTGTCGCACAGATTGATCCATACCGTTATCGGTGATGAAAGCTGCGCTGCCATGATCTCTGTATCTGCATCCTTAAGCGTATTGCTGCGGATAAGGAATCTGATCATGCCTTCGAAGTATTTCAGGATGTCTGCGTAATTCATTTTGGTCTGCAGAATAGCAAGCTCTTTGTTCCGGAACTGTTCTATCAGGAGCAGCTTTCTGCCCCTGCTGATAGAAGAATCATGGACTATATATCTGACCTGGCCCCGGATCATCTTAGCGGCGTCCTCGGCGGTCATCCCCTTTTTGTCTTTTGTGAATTCAGGATCGTCCCAGTTGGCATTGGCGAATATGGAATGCTCTGCATATCCGTTCAGTACTGACTCTACGACATTATCAAGGATCTCCTGCTTACTGCTGAAGTGGCTGTAAAGAGACGCTTTTCGTATTCCGACAGCATCTGCGATCTGTGAGATGCTTGTTGCCTCATAACCGTTTACTGAAAACAGGTCAAGTGCGACATTCAGTATTTCGTCTCTTGTATTGCCCTTTTCCATAGTTCTCCTTTCAACAGCAAAACGTATTCGAGATCCGACACTACTATTTTACCTACCGTTCGGTCGTTAGTCAATATCTTTTTTGCATTTAAGCAGTCGTCTATGTTCAGTTAAGCCTTCATCTGATCATATCCCCGTATGACCCGGAGCTGTCCGGAATCGGGATGAGGTCGCATGACATTTCTTCAGTGATCCTGCCCAAAGGATGCACCTCCGGAAAACAAAACCAGTAAGATGAAAGCTGACATGTTAAAAAGCATATCTGCTTTCATATTACCGGTTCATTCAAGATACTGCAGTTAAATATGCAGTATGCTTATGCAAACTTATGCTCCGAGGAACATCAATCCATATTTCAGTGCGATGCCGGATACCATGCCGATAAACGGATCGGAGAAGCTTGTGACAATGATTACACAGGCGCCTACAACCGGGTCTTCTGTGAGTGCTGCTTTTGCATCTTCAGGGAAGACTGCAAATGCTCCAAGTACGAACAGGAAGCCTGAAATTGTCTCCGCAGGAATGTGCTTAGCCAGCCTTGTGATCGTTTTTGTCAGGAATATCGCCGATACTATAGCAACAAGCAGAATTCCTGCAAGAAGCGGATGAGGTGCTGCTGCAGTACCGCTGATGATCGCTTCTACAGGACCGCCGCCGAAGAATGCGCTTGCCGAATCAGCCAGACCGGAATAAACAGTGATAGCGTCTACATTTGCTGTTTCTCCGGCAATACCTGCCGTAATTGTGGCATATGCGATATTTCCGCCTATCTGAAGAGTACAGACAGCGAGTACGCTGCGGATGATGTGTGGATTAACAGTCAGTTTCAATGGTATGAGTTTTTCCTTACTCATGTCGACTTCCAGCAGATGATCCTGATGGCCTGTTACTTTGACCTTGATAAGGTGTGCCACATCACTGACAATAACAGAGACTGCAATCGTCCAGATAAGATCGTTGGTTGCAAAATAGACAATAATTGCTGAAGCCATGGATATGCCGGAAACGAATCTGTTCTGCTTTATCATGTCGAAGCCTGCTTTAGCCAGCATCAGGCCTACGCCTGCCAGCATGGCATTCAGGATGCATGGACCGATAAAATCCATCGTCTTTGTCAGCACGCCGCATAATCCCAGGACCGCCATTACGATACCGCTGTAGAAGATGATGTTTAATCTTTCATTACGGTCATGGCTGATGGTTCCTGCAAGCACGATGCTTTCTGCCTGCAGCGAAATCGGCGCGATCTGGTGAGTCAGGAGCATGCCAAGGCCGCCGACTATGAAGCCAAGTGCTGTTGGAAATGCAGCAAATCCATATGATAGTGAAAACATGGCCATCGGTATTGCATTAAAGACAACAGCGATAGCTGCAAAAATATCTTTTAGGTACAAGGCCATAATTACTATCTCCTTTCTTTATTCTTACACGCTAATTAATTGACTGTATATTTTATTATAGCACCAGAGTATCGTCGGTTTACAATATGGTATTTTTTTAACCAAACAAAAAAGTGCCGGAAAGCGGCAGTTTATTAAGCCGATTTCCGGAAATGAGGCGAGAAGATACATCAACTAAGACTATTCAGTATACAAATGATTGTGTAACAAAGTATAATATTAGGAAAATCCGGTGGTCTCACAGTTGGAGGGAGTCCTTTATGAACCTGATAGATGATGAAAAGGAAAGGCAAAAAATAGAAGAACAAGCTGCAACGATACGTCTTCTTACCGATCTTACAAAGGCGGGAAGCTGGGTTATCAACTATGCGCCGGACGGCTCTCTGGAATCTGTACAATGGGGCGATGGCTTCCGCAGGCTGATGGGTTACAGTGACCAGAATGATTTTCCGAATGAAATAGAATCATTCGTGCGGGGCATTTATCCGGAAGACAGGGATATGCTGTTGGGCGATATGACCGCCAGTGTTTTTGATAAAGAAGTCATGAGTACATCGGGCAAAGAATTCCGCTTCTGCAGAAAGGATGGATCGGTCCGGTGGTTTCGCAGCAGCGACATACTGTCCAGGGATCCTGAAGGCAGGCCGATGCAGCATAGAGGCGTGACCATCGACATAACCCAGGCGAAGGAGCATGATGCGCTGTACGCCGAACTGCAAAACGAAGCAGCGTCTCTCGATACGATTCACGAAATGCTCGGGTCCGGCAAATGGACAATGGATTTTGATGAGGCAGGCGTGATGAAGCATGTCAACTGGAGCGATGAATTCCGGAGAATGCTTGGATATCTTGGCACAGACGACTTTCCTGATGTGCTGGAATCCTGGTCCGACCTGCTGCATCCTGACGACAGGGAGCGCGTACTTAGGGAATATAATGAAACGATCTCCGACTATACAGGACAGAAAACATATGACGTAGAGTACCGTCTGCTGACGAAAAACAGAGGGTATCGCTGGTATCGGGCTGTCGGCAAACCTACACGTCGTCCTGATGGCTCGCCTAAAACTTATGTAGGTGTGTTCATAGACATTACCGGACAAAAGGAAATGATGCAGGAGCTGGCGCAGCAGCGGGAATCGCTGAGTATTGCGCTGGAAGAGGCCAATCAGGCCAACAAGGCAAAGACTGCTTTCCTGTCTAATATGAGTCATGAAATCCGCACTCCTATGAATGCTATTATCGGGCTGGACCGGATCGCGCTGAACGATCCCGGCATATCTGAAGCAACGAGGGAGCACCTCGAGAAGATCGGACTGTCAGCTCAGCATCTGCTCAGTATAATCAACGACATTCTTGACATGAGCCGCATTGAGTCCGGCCGCATGACGGTGAAGAATGAAGAGTTTTCTTTCGCAAGAGCGTTGGCCCAGGTCAATACGATTATAAGCAGTCAGTGCAGGGACAAGGACATCGAGTATGAATGCCGCGTTAAAGGCGCGATCGACGATTATTATATCGGCGATGAAATGAAGCTGCGGCAGGTCATGATCAACATCCTCGGGAACGCTGTCAAATTCACACCGGCAGGCGGTACCGTAACTTTCGTTGTGGAAAGAATCACACAATTCAACGGAAAAACCACGCTTCGCTTTACCATCAGCGATACAGGCATTGGGATGAGTCAGGATTTTCTTCCTAAACTGTTCGATGCATTCAGTCAGGAGGATTCATCCAGCACAAGCCGCTTTGGAAGCACCGGTTTAGGCATGGCCATAACCAAAAGCATCATTGAGCTGATGAACGGAACGATTTCAGTAGAGAGCGAAAAACAAAAGGGCACGACATTTACTGTCACGGTCACGCTGGCCGACTGTGATCACAAAAGCAATGAAAAAGAGGAAATAGTTCTGCATCCTCATGAGCTCTGCGTATTGGTTATTGATGATGATCCAATCGCCTGCGAACATGCTCAGCTTGTGCTTGGACAGGTTGGAGTGAATTGTGAAACGGCATTGTCCGGAGCAGAAGGCCTGCAGATGGCAAAGGTCCGCTATGCCAGACGGGAGCCATATAACCTGATCCTGGTGGACTGGCGCATGCCTGACATGGACGGCATGGAAACGACCAGGCAGATCCGTGCTGCCGTAGGTACCGAGACACCGGTGATCATACTTACCTCATATAATTGGGATGAAATCGAGGATAAAGCGAAAGAAGCAGGTGTGGACACGTTTGTTGCAAAACCGCTCTTCGCAGGAAAGGTTCTTGATGAATTCAGGGAAGCTTTCAAAAAGAAAAATGCAAAGCATAAACATGAAACAGCTGATCTTAAATACCGCAGAGTATTGTTGGCAGAAGACGTCACAGTAAACGCCGAGATTATGATAATGGTGCTCTCCATGCGTGAGATACAGGTGGATCACGCAGAAAACGGGCGTATTGCTGTAGAAATGTTTGAGGAACACGAAGAAGGCTATTATGATGCTGTTCTTATGGATATGCGGATGCCTGAAATGGATGGACTGGAGGCAACCCGCAGAATCAGAGCCCTGAACAGATCTGATGCAAAGAATATTCCTATCATAGCGTTAACGGCGAATGCCTTTGATGAGGATGTTCAGCGCAGCATGCAGGCCGGTCTGAATGCACACCTGAGCAAGCCGGTAGAACCTGACGTATTATTTGAAACTTTAGAGGGACTTTTGCACCAATAAGCTCAGTCCACAGCATTTAAATTCAATGGAAACGGGGATGAACCTTCTGCTCTATGGTTATCCTCCGTAAAAGCCCCGGAATCGTTTGACTCCGGGGCTCTTTTTTATGAATTATATTATTTCATCTGATGCATTTATTTCTTAAGATCTTCTACAGCCTTTTCTACGTTCAGTCTCGTAAGAATCAAAGTAATCAGAAGATTGAAGATCATCGGAAGCCAGAGATACATTACATGTAGCATATTGATGCATGATGCCGTCTGCTCAGCTGCCCCTCCGACATATCCGCTGAAACTCAGCAGCCATCCTGCAAGGGCTGTTCCAATACCGCCGCCGAGCTTTGTGCCAAGCGATGTGCAGGAATACATTGTTCCATCTACACGTTTACCGTGAGTCAGGTATGTATACTCTGAGCAGGTTGCAATAAGCGCGTTCATATCGCCTTGCAGCGGGCTCATGCCGAATGCTGCAATTGCTGTGCATGCGAGCATAAGAGGAACGCTGCCCATATATCCCGCTATAACTACACCGAGTCTGCCCAGTGTGCCTGCGGTATAACCGTACAGATTCAACTTGTACATGCCCTTGAATTTCATTACCAGAGCAGGTGTGAACAGGAGGCCGATGATCATAGGGATATTGATAGCCCAGGAGAAAACTCCCAGCAGATTTGCGTTCTTAAGCACATAAGTCATGTAGTATATACCCATATTAAGTGTTGCAGTATATATCTGCATGAGAATATACGATCCGCAGATCATAAGATAATATTTGTTCTTGACAAGCAGTTTGAACGCATCTGCCAGACTGTACTTTTCATTGGTATGGTCTTCTGCCGCCTGACCATGGACCGTTTCTCCTTCTGCGAGTTCCTCAGGCGTAAGCTCCTTTACCGACATTACGGAGACAGTGTTGGAAATAATGCCGAAGATGGCATAGATTATTGCCACAGTCCTCCAGGCTGCCGCGCCTCCTCCGAAGTGTGCCACCAGTCCGACTGTGATCGTCTGTATAAGCATGCTGGTACCGAAAGCGAACATGAAGCGGATCGAACCCATCTGCACGCGCTCATGATTATTCTTTGTTATCAGCGCCGTGAGAGCTGAATACGCTATATTATTGGCCGTATAGAATCCTGCGTTCAGCATTGTATACGCGATGAAAAACCATGCGTACTGTGATGCCGCACTGATATTCGCAGGGATGCAGAATATAGCGACCAGACATATAGCGCAGCCGAAATATCCATAGAACATCCACGGTCTCGCCTTACCCATCTTGGTTTGAGTCTTATCGATCAGAGAACCGAAGAAAACATCACTGACGCCGTCAAACAGTTTGGATACTGCTATCAATGTACCCACAACACCTGCATTCATACCGACTGTATCAGTCAGGAAGATCATCACAAACGCTGAAAGCAGCGCGTATACTACGTTACCTGCGATATCACCTGACCCGTAGCCGATTTTGTTATACCATTTCAAATACGTTCTCTCTTCCATCACAACCTCCTAAAGTCATATCTGTTTGTTCAGATTCTCCGGAATTATCATAAACGCGAAGCTGCAGCTGTCCTCCTCTATCCTGTAAGCTTTCTGTATTTCAGGCCCGCAGCTTGCAGACCCCAGACCGGACATGCGGTGATCTACACATAAAACTGTACTTCCGCAGCTTGTCAGCTCGTGTTCGTGAGCTTTATTCCCCAGTTCCTCCTGTGTAAAACGCGAAGCGTTGAAAGACAGGGTGTTTTCATCCGCCGGAATGATATGCAGACACAGGCCTCTCCCTCTGACAGATACATAATCACAGTCATAGTGAGATCCGTTTTCCTGTGGACGGATATATGGCTCATGGAGTTCCCCTATTGTGACTGTAAAAGAATCGTGCCTTGCAGCCTGATGCTTATCAACATATGATTCCATCGGTCCCATACCGTAGTAAGAAACAGTTTTAAGCCATTTCTTCAGGAACATTCGTATACCGATTCTTGGCAGAGTGTGGATCTGAGGATCCTTTATCGCATTCAGCTTAAGCGTGACCGCGCCGCTGCTGCTTATCTCCCAGACAGTATCCATTCTTACGACCGGTTGAACAGATATGGCACCCGCGGACTGCCTTACATGTATCACCGCAGAATCCTGATCGCACCGGCAGCTCACTTCATATGCGCGCGTCATGGTTTGATCAAGTCTCTGCTTTTTCCATCTGTCTGCCACGAACATATCGTTATCAACCGGAGCGCGCCAGAAGTTGAACTCTATTGGCTTGTCCAGCAGCTCTTCTCCTTCAACGAACATGGATACCGGCATACCCGTGCGCTTATCAAAGGTATAGCTGAATCCTTTTCCGCTTATAATTATCCGGGTGCCTTCGTCCTGATGCGACAGAGGGAATCCCGTATCGCAGGACGCGTTGTTCATTACCAGCAGAGTTTTGGCATATCTCGGATCTGTGACCGGAATCCTGATTTCATCAAACCCCAGTTCATGGCCTGCCGGCAGAGCTCCCTGCGATTTTTTAAGCACATATGAGATCCATAAAAAGCAGCGTCCTTTAGACGGGACAGTCAAAGGGAGATCCAGACTCACACTTGTTCCCGGCTTTATTGAAGGCACCGTCAGCGTTCCTTCTGCGATCCTGGTCCCATCAAGCACCAAAGCATACGAAGCGCTGATAACGTCTTCCGGATCCGTAAAATCCATGTGATTGCTTATAGTTAGCTTTTCCGAAGCTAAATCATAACTGCTTCTGAGCGGACGATACACATTCCTGTACTCAAACATACTGGTATGCGGGCGTCTGTCCGGATATACAAGACCATCCAGGCAGAAATTTCCGTCATGCTGCAGCTCACCATTGTCGCCGCCATACAAATAAATATCTTTACCATCCGGGGTCTTGCCGCCATATACAGCATGATCACAGAATTCCCATACAAAGCCTCCACACAATGCAGGATACTCTTCGATCAGTCTGTGGTAATCTTCGATATCTCCCGGTCCGTTTCCCATAGCATGGCAGTATTCAACAAGCAGAAGAGGCGCTGCCGGGTCATTGTCAAGATACTCACTTACATCTTCAAAGGACGGATACATTCTTCCGACAATATCGATTTTGCTGCAGTCATACACCCTGTCATCAGGAAGATAATACGCACTTTCATACGTGGTCAGCCTGTCCGGGTCCGTCTCTTTTGTCCACTCGAGCGCCTTCTCAAAGGTGCAGCCATAACCGCATTCATTTCCCATAGACCATACCAGTATGCACGGGCGGTTCCTGTTCCGGATCACCATGCTTCTGATGCGGTCCAGTGTAGGCTCGATAAAATCCGGATTATCGGCGATCCTCACATGGGACATCTGCATTCTCCTGGAGTAGTCGTCTTCATAGAAATAGAGTTCTTCTGTTCCGTGGCTCTCATTATCAGCCTCATCAATTACATAAAGGCCGATACTGTCGCACAGCTGATAGAAAAACGGCACATTAGGATAGTGGCTTGCTCGGACAGAATTGAAATTGTTTTCTTTGATCATCATCAGATCCGAAAGAGTCCGTTTATAATCCATTACGGCTCCGGTCACCGGGTCTGATTCGTGCCTGTTTACTCCATTGAAAGTAATCGGCGTTCCGTTCAGAAGTACCCTGTTATCCCTGATACATACAGTTCTGAATCCGACCTGCTCATTAATGACCTCATTTGATGTTTCTAGGATCAGCCTGTACAGGAAAGGCTTCTCCGCATTCCAAAGGACAGGATTTTTCACCATGAGGCGTATTTTTGAGTCATCAGACAATACTTCTCTGGCATCCATAAACTCTCCGCCAATATCATCCGCGTGGAACAGAGAGGCTGTTACCGGTACAGGATGATTTCCTGCAAAAGATATGCTGATATCCAGAACTGCAGTTTTATGATCCGGACTCATTTCAGTAGTTATGTGATAATCCCGTATCCCGGTCGCGGGCCTGTTTAAAAGATAGACATCGCGGAAAATACCGGACATACGGAATTTATCCTGATCCTCCAGATAACTTCCGTCACACCACTTAAGCACAAGAACAGCAAGCAGGTTATCTCCCTCGACAAGAAAAGGTGTGACATCAAATTCGGATGTATGATGAGATATCTGGCTGTATCCCACATATCTGCCGTTCAACCAGACAAAGAAGCACGAATCCACACCTTCAAAATTCAGAAAAGTGCATCCTGCTTTCTGATCCTTATGCCACTGGAAATGATGCCTGTAAGCTCCGCAAGGATTGTCTTGCGGCACATAAGGAGGATCGTATGGAAAAGGATAACGAATGTTAGTGTATTGGTGGCTGTCATAGCCCCTCATCTGCCATGAAAACGGGACATACTCCTTGTTCCACCAGTCTCCGGCCTCATAAGAAGGGAGAAAGAATTCCTCTGTCAGATCATGAATGCTGTTAAAAAAAGAAAATTTCCATTCACATCCGCTGAGCATCTGAAGCCTCTGTGACGATTCCCTGAGGCTTACAAGCTGGTCATTTCTCCCCGAATCCGGAATGTAGTAACATCTGTATGGCTCAGTGTTCTCATGTAAAACAGCCATATTCTCATAATGTCTCGGTACAATCATCAGTTCCCTCCTGCGTCAGAGAAACATACATAATTCATGAGATTTCAACCTAAAAACATTATAAAAATCGCCTTTTTTAAAGCATATGCACAAAACAGTATAAAACCTGCACAAGCTTGGAATTAAGCGGTTCAGGCATTGCCAGTACTCAGTATTGTTAGGTAAAATAATCGGCAAAAGACATAAGAGGTTGCAGAAATGTATGTGAATTCAGGCTATCTTCACAATTCCAGAACACCTTTCAAAGAAAAGGTTAAACCACTGAGGATTCTCAGCGCGGGTACCTACCAGCTTCACAGTTTGCAAAAGCTCCCGACATGGCGTCCGAGAGGCCGTGTTGACTGGCAGCTGATATATATAGCTGCGGGGAAGGGACATTTTATTTTTGATAATAAGGAAGTTATTGTTCCGGCAGGCAATATGGTTATGTACCAGCCTAAGGAGGAGCAGCACTATTACTACCTGGGCGAGGATCGGACACAGGTATGGTTTGTGCACTTCACAGGGCGCGAGATCAAAAAGATTCTTCAGAACTATGAGATTCCTCTGGACAGCAGTATTCTCTGTACAGGACTGTCCAGAGAGTATGAAGATTATTTCCGTAAAATGAGAGATGAGCTTGTTGCCTGCAGATGGGGTTATGAAGAAATGCTTTCTTTTCTGTTCCGGGAGCTTCTGATGACCATGCACCGTCGAATGGAAGAGAACCTTCCGCGTTTCTCAGGATTTACAAGCCAGGAAATCGACCTTGCCAAAGAATACTTCACAGAACACTATAACGAAGAAATCAACATAGAAGAATATGCGCTTTCAAGACATGTAAGCGCCAGCTGGTTCAACAAAAGCTTTAAGAAAGTAGTCGGAACAACACCTATGAAATATATCCTTTCGACAAGGATCCGCAACGCACAGATACTTCTGGAAACTACTGATTACAATATTTCCAACATAGCTTCTATGGTCGGCTATGAGAACGCATTCTACTTCAGCCGGCTTTTCAAAAAACAGAAAGGCCTCTCGCCGGCAGCATACAGAAAGATCTTCCGCGAGAAATACCGGGAAAAACCGTAAGCCTTTGTAATAAAGGCTTACGGTTTTTCTTTTTGTCAGGACATATCAAGCGGTACATCAAATATGTAATCCGTTACTTCATTTCCTTCGCTGTCTATCAGCGCCCAAGGACCGTAAGGATCCTTTCTGACAGCAATAAGTCCATTTCCCAGTTCATAACCTACTTCGGCCCATACAGCTCCATCTCCCAGCTCACGTCCTTCGGTATCTACTATTATATTCTCTTCATTGCCTGTCGATACAACGTAATAGTGACAAATATAATTTGTGAAGCGTGCGCACTCATTTGAACCAAACGGGATCCCCCATATTCCGGATGCGTCTTTGTAATTATCGCTTATCTCTTCCGGAACCGTGATGTTGTCGACTTCATCATTAAAAGTGCCTTTCACTTCATTCTCATCGAAGGAAAGCATCATGTTTCTCTCCGGTTCGGAAACGCTCCTGCCGTCAATAATGGAGATATACTCTCCATCATCGCTTCCGAGTTTATGCACAGTTACAAATTCACCTTCAGGTTCTTTATATCCATCGAGAAAACAGTACAGTCCATCTCCGCTTGACGGTTCTATAGATGAACAGACGCATGGAATGATCTCGTTTCCTTCAAAATCCACTATACCGTATTTAAGAACATCATCCTCCCCGTATTCACTGGCCAGATATCTGTCCTTTCCGATATATTCCAGATCATCATATTTGCATGGAATCACCAGCTCTCCGGATGAGTTAAGTGCACCTACTGCATAACGATCGTCTTTATTATCATTGACAAGAATAAGAGGACCGCTTTGAAAATACTCGATCGTGTAATCTCCAAGGAAAACAGACTCCTCTTCTTCTCCGTCTTCTTCCTCGTATACCTCAGTGTCCTCCGGTTCAGCCGTTTGGGAAACTTCTTCTGTATCCGCTCCGCATGCTCCGAGACACAGCAGTATTGCTAAAGTGATCATAATTGTAAGCAATCGCTTCATATTGGCGCCTCACTAAATATACTTTTCCATATCTGCAGTTTACCTTATTTATTTTTAAAAATTATAGCATAAACCAGTCTGAAGATTTCTAAGCCGGTCATGCCGATACCAGTCGCCTGCACCCCGAACAACAATGAAAAGGGAGCTCGGGCTTATCACCCTGTGCTCCCTTTTCATTGTTAATTATCGTTATTTACCAATTAATATTTTTTTCTTTAAACGGTTTCCTGGCGTAATAATCTGCGCTGACAGCATGGTATTTTTCACTGGTAATATCTTTTAAATTTTTCTTAAATATATCATATACATGGCACGAGTTGTCCCATTTGAAAAAATATATTAATTTACCTTTCATAAAAGGTTCCCAGTCTGGAATCGTTCCCACTTTGGTTCGCTTCTTCCATGATGCATTTGCCCTATATATACTTTTTTTCTCGGTACCTTTATCTATGTAATAATACTCTTTGGATTTATACCTGCCAAGATATACTACCTTTGATGAGGATATCTTATGAGTCTTGCCTGTTTTCAGGTTATATATAGTTGTACCTTCGTTTCCTACAAAACCGATGTATTTACCCGCAGGGCTGAAATAATTATATGTCGTTGTTATTGTCTGGGCGGTTTTCTTTTTCTTAACAGGGAAGGACAATATTTCGGCTGTCATGCTGTAACCGCTCGAATGATAAGATACGTATACCTTTCCGCCATATACTTTCAGGATGCTTACTTCGCAGTAAGAATCAAACCCTTTACCGACATCTGAAGAAATCCCGGCATTGAATCTCTGGAGCGTCTTTTTGTTCTTTCCCTTCATGTTATATCTGCATACAGATATGCCCTGATTTTTCAAACTGCTTTCAGTCTTTATGATGTAAGTGCCATTCGTGTAGAATTCGAGCATATCGTTGTATCCGCCGCGTGTCTCATAGCTTGAAAACAGTTTAGTGCCGGATCCCGTTTTGCTTTTTGCGCGATAATAATCGATTTTGTATACAGAATATCCTGAACCGTTATCGTAGTCGGTGCCGTCTTTGACAGCCCAATAGTAGTATTTGCCATACTTCACTCTTGGAGTCGGATGCCATACCCGCTCAGATCTATCCCACATATATTCCAGCTCACTCAGTTTGACACGTTTGTAGCCTGAATCAGCATTTGCTTCCTGCGGCACGAATACTGCCGCTGCCAGAAGAATAACAAAGATACCAAGAATAACTCTCCATTGTTTCTTCATTTCTGAACTCCTTTACATTTTCACATATTATTATACGCTGTCAAAAACACTGTCCTTTCTGATTATATATGAAATACTTCTATGCCACAATAATTGTCCCCTTCACAATCGGTACCCTATGCCTTTAATAGTCCGCAGCAAACTGAAAAGTTGTATCAGAATACTCTGACAGTGCAGATATTGTGCTGATTATTGTCTGATAGTTGAAATTTCAACACTTCTTGTGATAATTTGAATAATATCGTAATCATAAAGCTTTCAGAGAGGTAAAAGTCATCCAATACGATCAGGAGAACGTAAAGCCTAAACACTACAAGGCAGACAGCTCAAACCCCAAGCATATCAGGACTGAAAGCTCAAAGCCTAAACACTTCAGGAAAGAGAACCCATGGCCTAAAATATTGAAGGCCATAATTGCTGTCGAGCTGATTTCAGTGATACTGGCCTGCTGCTCAATTTACAGGCTGTGGTGTCACAATGTTGAAGTGCGTGTTTTCGGTCAGGTTTGCACAGCTACTCTTGCCGGCGCATACGGTCATATGAATGAACAGACAGATAAGGCAGTAAAGAAGTCTCTTAAGTCATATATGGAAAGTATTGTTGAGGAACTATATGAGTATGTCTGGATTGCTGAGGATACTGAGTACAGGACAGGCGCTGACATGTCATATAAAAGTGCCGGAACGCTTGAAACAGACAAGATGGTAAGGCGCACAGGCATCACTCGCAATGGCTGGAGCCGCATCGCTGTAGATGAAGAAGAGTATTACATACCTGAGGGTACGGTATCGACCGAAATTCCTGACTGGCTTCCGATAGCAGACGGCATCAAGGGAGAATATCAGAAATATGCCCTTTCGCTCCTGCCTGACTTCGGATGGGACACCTCGGAGCTGGAGCCGCTTATATATCTCTGGAACAGAGAGTCCGGCTGGAATCCGAATTCACATAACAGAGGCAGCGGCGCACACGGAATACCTCAGGCATTACCGGGTTCAAAGATGGCTTCTGAAGGAAGCGACTATTATACCAATCCTGAACCGCAGATAAGGTGGGGACTTAAATACATAGCCGGCAGGTATGGTTCTCCATCCGCGGCATGGGCGCATTTCCAGTCCAGAGGCTGGTACTAAAGAACGGAGCAAAGTGAATTGAACACGCAGAAAATCAAGATCCTTCTTACTGCCATAGAGAAGGGCAGTCTTACCAGAGCCGGTCAGGCTCTGGGATATACACAGTCTTATCTTACACAGATAATGAAAGCTTTTGAGGAAGAGGTCGGCTTCCCTCTTCTCGTCAAAACCAACCGCGGAGTTGAGCCGACTCAGGAAGCCAGGATGCTTCTTCCTGCGATGAGAAGGCTCCTCGAAAGCGAGGAACTGTTCGATCAGGAAATAGCGGAACTGCAGGGTCTGCGCAGGGGAACAATAAGAATAGGAACTTTTGTCAGCACATCAGTATACTGGGTACCGCAGATCATAGAATACTTTCAGAACAACTATCCTCAGGTCGTCTTTCAGATCGAGGAGCTCGGCCACGATGAAATGATAAACGGTCTTGTTGACGGTTCACTTGACATCGCTCTTATGAGCTATCCGGGAGACAAGGTCAGCATAGATTTTATCCCGATACTTGAGGATCCGATGCTGATAGCCTTTCCTACGGGTCATGAGCTGGGCAGGTATGATTACGTTCCTGTAGAAAAGCTGAGGGACTATCCTTTTATTATGACCTATAAAAGCTATGACAAGGACCCGCACCGGGTTTTTGAAGATGCAGGTTTCATGCCGCAGGTGAGGTATTATTCAAAGGATGACTTCGCCGTTCTGTCGATGGTGCAGCGCGGGCTGGGACTGGCAATACTGCCGGAACTCACCATAAACGAGTTCCCGGGCGATTATGACACACGTATGCTCGAACCGGAGGCCTACCGTACGCTTGGGATAGGTATACGGGCGTACGAATACGCTGGCCCTCTTGCGAAGTTCGTAATCAAATACATAATGAAAAATATACGCTAAAAGAAAGAACGATCCGTCATTGCTGCCGGATCGTTTCTTTTTAAAATATGGAATTAATAACAGTTATTCGTTTGTCTTTATTTGTTCTTTGGAGCGATCTTTTCTTCGAACTCATAAGTGAGAGCTCCGGATACAGCGATAATTCCTGCTACTGCGATGATTCCTACCATTTTATTGCCTCCTGTTGATTATCATTTTTATCTTTTACGCCGCTTCCGTTACTGTACAGATGAGCGGCTCTTTTTGTCTGATAAAAAAATAACACTGCGGTCGCTAATAGTAAAATGGTTGTTTTGCATAATCAATATTACAAAAACTAATACCTGTTTTATATTTCAAGGC
Organism: Mogibacterium sp.; assembly: GCA_017431685.1. Lineage (GTDB taxonomy): Bacteria > Bacillota > Clostridia > Peptostreptococcales > Anaerovoracaceae > Crickella. Next base: position 30,184 of record JAFRKO010000011.1, on the reverse strand, counting down.
TCCGTATATTATCAAAGCTCTGTCTGTAACAAGCTTAAAAAGATCTTGTCAGCACATAAAAAAACGCCCGGATGGTAATCCCCTCTCCGGACGTTTGATACTACTCTGTAATGAATTCGAAATCGTTATTATCTGTCTCGTGATATGCTTCAAGCTTTTTCATTATACCTGCAACAGATTTTTCGGAATATCTTTTAGCGTTTTCCTTATCATATGTGTTTACGAAGCACTCATTCTTTGTTGACAGTGAGGCAACGAATCCTGTTTCATTACTGAATTTGTTTGTCCACTTGATTATAACCATTTTTTTTCCTCCTTCTGAAAAACACAGGTATATTAACGCTGCAGGATAAAAATGTCAACCCTTGGCATTAATTTATTTGCTGTTTTTGCGAAATAATAAATGTCTGGCTGTGCAGTAGTGTGTCAAATATGTTTTAATTGTGAAATGTTTCAAAATTATATTGACATACTATTGCACATCAATTATACTCCTCATTGTCACAAGGGAGGTAACTGATAATGATGTACATCTACGACCCCGATAAACTGGACGAACTGCTGACAACGATAAAAGACGATGACAGCATTACGCTGACCGGAAAGGATCTGAGAGCACTTGCGGATACCATCAGGAAAAAAGGGAAAGGCCGCAAACCGATCGCTCTTAATGAAGATCTGTTCGATCAGGTAGTAAGACGCTGGCTGTCCGGAGAAATAACTGCCCGTGCAGCAATGCAGGAGCTGGACCTTAAACCCAATACTTTTTACAGAAGAGTGAAAGAGAGGTACGAAGACATGGATGAAATTAAAAAGGAACTCAAAAAAGCAGCTAAAGAAGAGCGTGAGGAGCTCAGGGAACTGAAGAAACAGGTCAAAGCAGAGGCACGCGAAGTCAAGAAAGCTGTTAAGGATAAAGCCGAAGATACTATCAGCGCCCATCGCATGGAGAAAGAGATCCTGAAAGAAAAAGTCGCTGCCGAGATCGGCCATAAGAAAGAAATAAGTGAACTCCGCAAGGCTGTTGAAGCGGAAGCAGAGGCCATCAAAGCAAGCAACTGACAGTCACAACTTAATAAACACGTACGAAGGGAGCAGTGTTCAGAACCTGCTCCCTTCTTTAATTATGAATTCTGACAATTATCCGTATGGATAATGAGACGCGGTTCTCCGTCAAGTTTTATAAATTCCTGACTCATCATGTATTCTTCAAGCACATTAGCCGCCGACATTGCCAGCTGGACCGGCGGGCCGTTCTTTTCAATTTCATCAAGCGGGATATTCAGAGATTCTTTCATATAGTTATAATAGTACCGCTCTTCTGTTACCATAAAAACATCCTCATCCCGCACTTCTTTGCCGTTCATTTTAAGCTGCAGAATGCTGTGTGTACTGCAGTCGTATTCACAGAAGAATCCCTTTGAGAACTGAAAATTCTCGCAGTGATCTCCCTGTATTATTGCTTCATCGCGCATCAGAAATTTTACAGCCCGTCTGAGCTGTCCGCCGGTCATATGAAAACCTATCATCGGATTCTCGTATGGGTATACTTCAAGCAGATCCTGAAGAGTAACGATCGGTCCGAGCTTCTCTCCACGTATACTTCCGGAGCCGAGCAGAGCAAGATCGACTTCCAGCTGCGCTCTCATTCCCTCTGCCAGCAGATCGCCAAGATCCGTTTCTCTGTTTCGGACCGGATGTGTATAAGTGCATGGTAGACGTGTAAGAATACGTCCGTATTTGGCATCCGTAGTTTTTTTTAAGCTGTTTATGAGCTCTTCAAGCGCTTCATCACGCGGACAGCGGTCCTCTGTAATCGGGATCAGCTCCCATGTATACGAGTCTATACGGTTGTGGAATTCATCAAACAGGATGTCAAACCTTCCTATCTGTGCTGTCCCGACTGCAGCCTGTACGATTGGGATTCCTTCTACTACGCAGGGCTCTTCGAGGTAAGTATGGGTGTGACCTCCGATGATCATATCTATGGCGTAATCATGAGCAAGCTCAGCAGCCAGTCTTTTATCCTCTTCAAATCCAATATGCGTCAGCAGAATGGTCAGGTCTATATCATGAGTCCTGTATGCATCAACGACCTTGCGTATCTCATCCGCTTCAGCCCGTACATCGATCATCTTACCGATCAGCTCCTCCTGTCTTGCAGATGCCAGGACTTCTTCCGTAAGTACACCGATAAACAGTATTTTTATACCATCGATTTTGATGATGAAATGAGGACTGAAAAGGCGTGTGCCGTTACTGACCAGATACATATTAGCGTTTATGATTGGAAAATTGGCACATTTTTCAATAAAAAGGAGATGAGCCAGTCCGTAATCAACTTCATGGTTACCAATGGTCGCAACGTCAGGTGTGAGAAGATTCATGACCTCAATTGTAGAAAGGCCTTTGTATTCGCTGTCAATAATAGATCCCCTGAGCATGTCTCCTGCGATCGCATAAATGACATTTTTCTCTTCATTTCTGACTTTGCTGATATATCCGGAAAGCATGGAAACGCCTCCAACCAGTCCGGAATCGACCTCTTCTGCGAGAAAATCGCCATGAAGATCATTCGAGTGCAAAATCGTCAGTTTTTTCAGGTGCCTTTGTTTCAGCGCATCCAGATTCAGCTCTCTCAGATACTTTAAATTCTGTTTACCCTGATATTTGAACTCTCTCAGGCGGCTGATAACGTCTTGGTCCATTTTTTCCTCCCTATCACCATTGAAGTACACTTTATTGTAAACCATCAGGATGACAGAAACACATCGTTTTATCTGGCTGTTCAGTAAGAGAAAAGGCTGGCGCATTACTATAAATGCGTCAGCCCTATATACTTCCTTAAAGCGCTGAAGCATAGCTCCAGCGCTTTTGTATAACGGAAATTACTACTGTTAAAGCGGCAGTTCGCGTCCTTCCTTCTTCCACGAATAGAATTCCGCAGTTGCTGTAAAGATAGCGTCTCCGGAGGAGTTCAGTGCTGTCTCTACAGAATCCTGGATTACACTGATGATGAATCCGATTCCTACCATCTGCATAGCGATGTCTCCAGGGATACCGAACATCGAGCATCCGAGCGGTACCAGCAGCAGCGATCCGCCGGCAACACCGGAAGTTCCGCATGCGGAAAGTGTAGCAACGACACTCAGCAGGATAGCCATCGGGAACGATACTTCCACGCCGGTTGTCCAGCAGGCAACAAGTGTCAGAGTTGTGATCGTTACTGCAGCGCCGTCCATGTTAATGGTCGATCCAAGCGGAATGGAAACTGAGTACATATCCTCGTCAAGTCCGAGATCCTTGCAGAGCTCCATGTTTACAGGGATGTTAGCAGCCGAGCTTCTTGTGAAGAACGCTGTAAGAGCACTTCTCTTGATGCAGTACCACATAAGCGGGTATGGATTGCGCTTCAGGGTAATTGCAACGATGATCGCATTGATACCAAGCGAGGTGAAAAGCATGGTGCATACCAGCAGCGCTACCAGCTGTCCGTAGCTCTTGAAGATAGCGAGACCGCTTGTTGAAACAGCATTGAACACAAGACCCAGGATACCGAATGGTGCGCAGTTGATGACCCAGCGTACTACTACTGAGAGAGCGCTTGCCAGATCAGCAAAGAACGACTTTGTTCCCGGACCTGCAGCCTTCAGAGCAAGACCGATAACTACTGCCCAGAAAAGGATAGCAATATAGTTTGCGGTTGCGATGGCATTTACCGGGTTAGCGATAAAGCTCAGGCACAGGTTCTTGAGTACCTCGAAGAGTGATCCCGGAGGAGTCAGATCTTCAGCAACATTCTCGATACCTGTCAGAGGAACTGTCACCTTAAAGATGAAGTTCATGCATACAGCAACGAATGCCGCGATGAGTGTACTGAGCATGTACAGGAAAATAACTGTCTTAAATCTGTCTGCATTTCCGCCTTTTGCGTTAGCAAGTGATGAAGCAACCAGGACGAAAACCAGGATTGGCGCTATACCTTTGAGTGCTCCTACGAACATGTCTCCGAGGATGGAGATCCATGTAAGCTGCGGAAGAGCGAATCCCAGGATAGCTCCGATGATAAGTCCGACGAAGATTCTCAGTACGAGACTGATATTCATCCACTTTTGAAATAAATTCATATAACATCTACTCCTTAATCATAAAAAAGGAAGATGCGAAATCTTCCTTTAAACTACAACCTGATAAATAGATAGCAAATTTCAGAGTCTGTTTACAGTTCTTTTTTTAATACAATCTATTCTTTCACTGTTACTCCTCTATTTTTCCAGGATACTCATGAATTCGTCACCTGTTATAGTCTCTTTCTCATACAGGTAATCTGCAAGTTCATCCAGCTTGCCGCGGTTATCTGTGAGTATCTTTCTGGCTTTTTCGTGCTGTTTTCTGACAAGCTCAACGACTTTTTCATCTATCTTTGACTGTGTTTCAGCAGAGCACGAAAGGGTAGTATCTCCTCCGAGATACTGATTCTGTACGGCCTCCATTGCTACCATGTCGAAGTCATCGCTCATGCCGAATCGTGTGATCATGGCGCGCGCTATCCTCGTGGCTTGCTCTATATCATTGGAGGCACCTGTTGTGACAGATCCGAAAGCGACCTCTTCAGCCGCCCGGCCTCCTGTAAGCGTAGCGATCTTGTTCTCGAGCTCCTCTTTTGTCATCAGATAGTGGTCGCCTTCATCGACCTGAAGGGTGTATCCTAGAGCTCCGGATGTGCGCGGTACTATCGTGATCTTCTGCACAGGAGCTGAATGCATCTGCATCGCTGCCACAAGCGCATGGCCTATCTCGTGATATGCCACTACCTTCTTTTCATGATCGGTAAGTATCGAGTTCTTCTTCTCGTATCCCGCGATGACAACCTCTATGCTTTCCTCAAAGTCTGTCTGCGATGCAGCACTGCGGCCGTCTCTTACCGCGCGGAGAGCTGCTTCATTTACAATATTGGCAAGCTCCGCGCCGGATGCTCCTGCTGCCATGCGCGCTATGACCGAGTAATCGATATTATCTTCAGTCTTGACCTTTGCAGCGTGCACTTTGAGAATAGCTTCCCGGCCTTTAAGGTCAGGCAGCTCTACAGGTACTCTTCGGTCGAAACGTCCCGGTCTTGTAAGAGCCGGGTCAAGAGACTCCGGTCTGTTTGTCGCAGCGAGAATGATGACTCCACTGTTTCCTTCGAATCCGTCCATCTCTGTCAGCAGCTGGTTGAGAGTCTGCTCTCTTTCATCGTTGCCTCCGAAGTTGCCGCTGTTTCTCTTCTGACCGATAGCATCAATCTCATCGATGAACACGATGCACGGAGCCTTCTCCTTTGCCTGTCTGAACAGGTCGCGTACCTTTGATGCACCCATGCCGACAAACATCTCTACGAATTCGGACCCGGACATAGAGAAGAACGGCACATTCGCTTCGCCTGCAACAGCCTTGGCAAGCATGGTCTTTCCTGTTCCCGGAGGGCCTACAAGCAGCACACCTTTCGGCATCGACGCTCCTATCTCTCTGTACTTTTCAGGATCATGCAGATAGTCTACTATCTCCTGCAGATTTTCTTCTGCCTCGTCAACGCCCTCAACATCATCAAATTTGATTCCATCCGAAGACTTTACATAGACTCTGGCGTTGCTCTTGCCCATATTGAAAATCATAGATCCCGGGCCTCCTGCTTTATCCATCATCCTCCTGCTCAGAAACTGTCCCAGAGCGATGAAGATGAAGATCGGCAGTATCCAGCTGAGGAAGAAATTCGCGAGCGGAGACATCTGCCTGATAATCTTGGTGGTGAACTCTGCGCCGGATGCATGCAGCCGGTTGACCAGATCCGGGTCATTCATTACGCCGGTACGGTACAGCTCCTTGCCGTCCTTGCTGGAGAACAGTATCTGGTTTTCTTCGATCTGGACCGATCCTATCTTGCCCTCTTCAGTCATTGTCATGAACGTGCCGTAATCCACTTCCTTGATTTTCTGCTCCTCTGCAAGCATCGGAGCTATCAGGGAGTTGAACGCAAACATGACCAGAAGCATGATTATGTAGAAAACTATCAGCGGTTTCCTTGGATTCTTTACTTCATTCATTGCCTTCTCCTATCTGAAAATAATCAATATGCTTTTTTATATTGTTATCTTGTTATGATGCAGCTGACGACTTTAGAACCGTCCTTTTCTATAATATACGCTTCGTTTTCCGAGCTGCAGCGGTGCATGCTGAGTCTGTCGCCCTCATGTGTCTGTGAAGCATACTGCACCTCGATCGACTTGACCGGATGCTCTATGAGATCATCGACATCTATCTGATTCACGAAGTAACGCACATACGCAACGTTATTAGTGTGGTGACAGTAATCAATATCTGCCGAGCGCACTGTTATCTCATCGATCAGATCGCCGCGCACAGGCTTTTCCTTTGTATAAGCTATTTCAAACATCGGCTCCTCAGCAGGAGTCTTTTCTCCAACACCGACGCTTTCCGACTTTCTGATCTTACCGGTCTCCAGGTCTACCGCGCAGAGCTCAAGTCTGGATTTAAGAGCAATGCTGCCATCCGCTTTCTGAAGCACAGTATCTATGTACAGTCTGATTTTTGAGAACGAGCTTATGTAGCTTGTAGCTGTGTACTCATCCATCCAGGCCAGAGGCTGCGGCATTTCGATCCTGTTGCGGACGAACACCCACATGCCTCCATACTCACGCATGCACGTGACTCCGTCGATATGCTGGTCCCCCATAAGCTCTGTGACCATGTCCTCCACAATGCGGAAAGCTCCTTCAACGGAAATTTTTACATCAGCACCGCAGCTGCTCGCTGCCAGCCTGTCTTTTTTAATCAGTCTCATATGGAATGATCATCTCCCTCGTCATATTATTTGTTTAAGCCTTTCATCGACAGCGCTATTTTTCCGCGTTTTTCATCTATAGACAGCACTTTAACGTTAACTATATCGCCTACCTTGACGACATCGAGCGGATGCTTTACGAACCTGTCGGACAGCTCGGATATGTGCACCAGACCGTCCTGATGCACTCCGATATCTACGAACGCTCCGAAGTCCACGATATTGCGTACCGTGCCTTTCAGCTCCATTCCCGGTGCGAGATCGGACATCTCCAGCACATCGCTTCTGAGAACAGGCGCCTGGACCTCTTCTCTCGGGTCCCTTCCCGGCTTTTCAAGCTCTGCTGCGATATCGTCAAAGGTGTACTTTCCGATGCCAAGCTTCTCCGGAATGTCCTTCCTTGCAGCCAGACCTTTGACTTTCCCGGCAAGTATATCCCCTGCTCCATAGCCACATTCTTTTAGTATGGCCCTGGCAGCGTCATAACTTTCAGGATGCACGGATGTGGCATCAAGCGGCTCGCTGCCATCTGAGATCCTGAGGAAGCCCGCGCACTGCTCAAAGGCTTTCGGTCCTAGTTTCGGGACCTTCAGCAGCTCTTTACGCGTGCTGAATCTTCCGTGCTCGTCCCTGTATGCAACGATGTTTGCAGCTATCTGTTTGCTGACTCCCGAAACATAGCCGAGCAGAGACGGTGATGCCGTGTTGAGGTCAACGCCTACCATGTTTACGCATTTCTCAACGACTGCCGTCAGCACCTCTCCCAGACGCTTCTGGTTCATGTCATGCTGATACTGCCCCACACCTATCGCTTTTGGATCGATCTTTACGAGTTCGGAAAGTGGGTCCTGAAGCCTGCGGGCGATCGAAGCCGAACTTCTTTCTCCTACGTTGAGGTCGGGGTGCTCCTGGGTCGCAAGCTTGCTTGCGGAGTAAACAGACGCACCAGCCTCGTTGACTATTGCGTACTGCAGTTTTCTTCCGCGTCTCTTCCTGTCATAGTCACGCATAAAGTCAGCAATTATCTTTTCAGATTCTCTGGAAGCGGTACCGTTTCCGACTGAAATGATGTCTACGTTATATCTGTCGCAGAGATCTTCGAGTACCTTTACCGATTCTGCCACCCTGTTCTGCGGTGCGGTCGGATATATCACTGCAGTCTTCAGTATCTTGCCGGTAGGGTCGCATACAGCGAGTTTGCATCCGGTCCTGAAAGCCGGATCCCATCCGAGCACGGTCTTTTCCTTCATCGGAGGCTGCATCAGGAGCTGCTCCAGATTTGAGCCGAATACTTTTATCGCACCTTCCTCTGCCGCTTCAGTAAGGCTGCCGCGTATCTCTGTCTCGATGGATGGAGCGATAAGCCTCTTATATCCGTCTTCGACAGCAGCTTCAACGTATGGCGCACAGGCATCCGTCACTCCGCGCAGCATCCTGCGCTTCAGATATCTGTCTATCTCTTCTTCAGGAGCATCTACGGATACCGACAGAACCTTCTCCTTTTCTCCGCGGTTTATAGCAAGCACACGGTGTCCGGGTATCTTTGAAACAGCCTCGCTGTATTCGTAGTAGTTCTCATACACCGAGCGTTCTCCGGCTTCGACGAGTTTCTTACCCTCTGCGCCAAGCCCGCAGGATATGAATCCTTTTTCGAGCGTTTTCTTTCTTATCCAGGCTCTTATATCAGCATCATCGGACATATCATCCGCGATTATATCCTGAGCCATCCCAAGAGCAGTCTTAGCGTCAGGTATCTCCTTCTCCTTGGAAATGTATTTCTCTGCTTCTATAACAGGATCGTCCTTTGAATCTTTAGACATCAGATAGTCCGCAAGTCCCTGCAGTCCTTTTTCTCTGGCGACACTCGCACGCGTTTTTCTCTTTGGCTTGTATGGCCTGTACAGATCTTCGAGAACGGCAGCAGTTTCAGCAGCTTCTATCTTTGCTCTGAGCTCGTCAGTAAGTTTTCCCTGCTCATCTATGGCCGCCAGCACCGTCTGCTTGCGGTCCTCAAGGTTGCGCAGGTATTTCAGACGCTCATCAAAGCTGCGAAGCACCTCATCGTCCATTGCACCGGTAGCTTCCTTACGGTAACGTGCAATAAAAGGTATAGTGCAGCCGCTGTCGATAAGCTCCGCCGCCGCCTCGGCCTGCCAGAGCTTTATCCCCAGCTCATCAGCTATTGTTTTCAGTATATTTTCCAAGTATATGACCTCTCATGTTTCTTATTATTTATCTTGCGGTCATTCCCGCAGCAACCTGTATATTATAGCACAAAAAAAGGATCTGACAGAGAAATGCTCCCTGTCAGATTTTAATGTTATGTTAATTCGATTTGCGTGGCAAAAGACGTACAGCTGCATATACGACAATGCATATAGGCAGCCATCCAAGGCTGTAAGCGGAAAGCGGCAGGCTGCTGTAAAGGGTTTCAGCCCATCTCCAGCCAAGGCCGAACATCTCGCTGTATCTTGATATCAGCTCAACGATACTTATGGCAAAAGTAACTATCAAAGCCCATTTTGCCGCCCTGAGATTTACGCCGGAAGAGTTGTTTCTGCAGAGGCAGTAATACATCGCGATCACTATTGCCGCCGGATAGCAGGCATCCAGCACCGGTCCTACCACTTTGACTATCGTATCGAGGTCAGCAAACGAAACTATACACGAGAGTACACACGAAGCTATGCAGAAGTTCCTGTATGTATAGAGTTTGCTGTTTTTTTCATGCATGATCTCTTCCCATATCTCAGAGGTCGATGAGACTGCACCAACAGCAGTTGTGAGCGCCGCCGCGACCAGTGCAACGTTGAACAGTATTCCTCCGGCCTTGCCCCACAGCACCAGCACCATCTCGGTATAGAGTGCTGAAAGTGTAAGATCTATAGTTCCGCCTGTGTTTGCGCCTGCGACCATGTGGCCCAGAATAGTCACCAGCAGGAGCCCCAGCCCGATGATCCCGATCTTCACCAGATTCTTGTTTATCGACTTCTCACCGATACCGGCATTTCTGATCCCCTGTACCACAACGATTCCGAAAAGCAGGGCGCACTGAAGGTCGGCTGTCGCATAACCCTGAAGGAAACCATATATTACAGGATTCTGGTCAAAAGACGGTGCAGCCCAATCTCTTGAGATCGGTGTAACGAGACTTTTTACTATGACTGCAGTTACCACTACAATGAGTACCGGAAACAGTATCTTTCCTATCTTATCCATCACCTCTCCCGGATTGACGACGAACCAGTAGGTGATCAGATAGTAAACGATCGAAAACAGCACTACAGGGATCATGCTTTCTGTCTCAACCCCCGTGATCTGCACGATTGCCGCCCAGGCTGCGGCGCTCATTCTCGGCACCATATACAGTGGCCCTATGACGAATATTGTCAGTGCGGCAAATACGGTACCGAATTTCGGAGAGATCCTCTTTGTTATTTCCAGAAAGGTACCATCGCCCTTTACAAGAGCAAGATAACCAAAATACGGGAGGAGAACTCCGGAGAGCGCTACTCCTGCGAATACCGGCCAGAGCGCAGTCCCCGCATCCTTGCCCCACTGCACGGGAAACAGCATGCAGGCAGCACCGAAATGCATCGAAAACAGCGCTCCTCCCATTACCAGCAATTCCTTTATTCCAAGATCCTTCTTCATTTTTTACCCCTCATTCAATTGCATATTATACTCCCTTCCTTTTTATGCGGAAAGCGACGGCAGCTGAAACACCGCCATCGCCTCCGCATATGCTATTGAATTTTGAAGGGTCTATTTTCTTTTATCGTCCGAAGGAACGAGTTCAGTTACCTTGACCATAACGAATGTCATGAGTGCTGTGTAAGCCATTGTGATGAGAATATCCATTTTGTTACCTCCTTATACTGGTCTTTTATCTCTATGACCTTTGCGGTCCTTCTTTCTGATATCAATATAGCGCATTATTATATGAATGAAAAATTAATGGCTATGATGATTGATATTAATTTTCTTAACATATAAAATGTGATCAGAACTGCACTTTTACAACAGGAAAGAGGTGGCTATGAATACATTCAAAATGGTTAAAGTCTTTCTTACCTCGATCGACAGCGGAAGCTTCACCCGGGCAGGTGAGATCCTCGGATACACACAATCCAATCTGACCCAGATGATGAAATCATTTGAAGACGAACTCGGCATACCGCTTCTCATCAAGACAAAGAAAGGCGTTGAGCCTACAAGCGAGGCTAAGCAGCTCATCCCCGCGATGCGCGCCATGGTGGCACAGGAGGAAAGATTCCTCCAGGAGGCTGACGAGATCCGTGGTATCCACAGAGGTTCGATACGCATCGGCTCTTATGTCAGCACTTCTTCTACCTGGCTTCCTCAGGTCATAGGATACTATCAGAAGGAATATCCCGAAGTGAAATTCAACATCGTCGAGAGCGGTCAGGGCGATATGCTGCGCGGTCTGATGAGCGGTGATCTTGATCTGGCGCTGATGAGTGCACCGGAAAACAATGAGGTGGATTTCATTCCTGTTCTGGAAGATCCCATGGTAGTCGTGTTCCCTCCTGATCACGAGCTTGCAGATTATGACTACGTCCCGATCAGGAAACTGCAGGACCACCCTTTGATTATGACATACCGTGAATATGATACTGATGCCAACAGAATACTTCTGGATGCCGGACTGGATGCTTCTGTCAGATACCGCTCCAAAGACGACTTTGCCGTACTTTCAATGGTGCAGCATGGTCTCGGCATATCCATACTTCCGGAGCTGACACTTGAAAGATTTCCGGGACAATACGACTATCGTATGCTCGACCCCGAGTCGTACAGGTCCCTGGGCATAGGTATCAGGTCAAAAAAAGAAGCGGGCCCGCTCGCCCGCTCCATAATAAGTTATATAAAGGATAATATCCGTTAGGCCGGAGGCAGAGGACCGTTCTCTGTCTCCTCTCTCTTTTCTATTCAACCGTTACCGATTTTGCCAGGTTACGCGGCTTGTCCACATCAAGTCCCTTGGCAACGCTTATGTAATATCCGAGCAGCTGCAGCGGAATGACCGCCAGGCTTCCGACGAAGTGCTTGTCTGCCCTCGGTACGTAGATCGTGAAATTGACTGAATCTTCCACGTTGTATCTGCCCTCGGTAGTCACGCCGAACAGGTATGCTCCGCGCGCCTTGCATTCCGCCATGTTGCTGACTGTCTTCTCGAGCAGATCTTCCTGCGTCAGCAGTCCTATAACAAGGATACCGTTCTCTACCAGGCTGATCGTACCATGTTTCAGCTCTCCTGCCGCGTATGCTTCGCTGTGGATGTAGCTGATCTCCTTCATCTTGAGGCTTCCCTCGAGGCTGATCGCGTAATCAAGACCTCTTCCGAGGAAGAATACATCGCGGGCATTAGCGTATTTTGCCGAGAACCACTGTATTCTCTCCTTGCCTTCCAGTGTTTTTTCTATCTTGTCAGGCAGAGCCAGCAGTTCATCGATATAGTACTTGTAATCCGGGCCGCTGATCTTTCCTTTTGCTTCTCCAAGAGCAACAGCTATCGTATACAGAGCTGCCAGCTGCGAGCTGTATGCCTTTGTTGTAGCTACAGCGATCTCAGGCCCTGCCAGTGTATACAGCACATTGTCAGCTTCTCTCGCAATGGTGGATCCTACTACATTGACTATGCCGAGTGTACGTATGCCTTTCGCCTTGGCGGCTCTCAGCGCCGCCAGAGTGTCGGCAGTCTCTCCGGACTGCGAGATGATGATCACCAGTGCATCTTTGTCGATGAGTATCTTTTTATATCTGAATTCCGAAGCGATTTCGGCAGTGACCGGAATCTCCGCAAGATCCTCGATAACATACTTGCCAACCATTCCCGCATGCCATGCAGAACCGCATGCAACAATGTGTATCTCGCTTATGCCTGACAGCACATCAGGTGTGAGTCCTGCAGCGGAAAGGTCTACCTGTCCGTCGTGTATCACGCTGTTGAGAGTATCACGTATGGCTTTAGGCTGCTCGTGGATCTCTTTGATCATAAAGTGCTCATAGCCGCCCTTTTCAGCCGCTTCAGCATCCCATGTGATATGCTTCTGCTCTACCTCTACCTCATCACCGTTTAGGTCAAAGAAGTGGAGCTCGCCCGGAAGTATTCTTACCGAGTGCAGATCATCAATGTAATAAATATCGCGGGTGTACTTCAGAAGAGCCGGCACATCGGAGGCGAGGAATGACTCCCCGTCTGCTGTTCCCAGAACCATCGGGCTGTCCTTACGTGCAGCATAGATTTCACCCGGATAATCCTTGAACATCAGGGCAAGTGCATATGAGCCTCTTACTCGCACCATCATTCTGTTGATAGCGTCGATAGGTCCGATCTTATATTTCTTGTAGTAGTAATCGACAAGCTTTATGGCTACTTCGGTATCTGTCGAGCTGTAGAATACATAGCCATTGCTCACGAGCTTTGCTTTCAGCTCCTCGTAATTCTCAATGATGCCGTTATGTACTCCTACAACATCAGATTCTACCGGTCCCGATGCGGAGCCCAGGGCATTTCCGCTGACGTGCGGATGCGCATTGTTCTGTGAAGGCTCACCGTGGGTCGCCCATCTTGTATGTCCGATACCGCATGTTCCCGGCAGCGCTTTTCCATTATCTATCTTATCTGCGAGGTTCTTCAGCTTGCCTGTTGCCTTTACTACCTCTGCAAGCGACTCGCCGTCGCGTACGGCAAGTCCCGAAGAATCATATCCTCTGTATTCCAGTTTTGACAAACCGTTGAGCAGTATAGGCGCAGCCTGCTGTCTTCCGGTAAATCCTACTATTCCACACATGTTTAATTGCTCCTTTTCTGTGTTATAGCCGCAGCTATGAACTCCCTGAACAGTGGGTGTGGTCTGTCAGGACGGCTCTTGAACTCAGGGTGGAACTGCACCCCGATAAAGAACGGCTTGTCACTTATTTCTACCGTTTCGACAAGCCTGCCGTCAGGCGAAATGCCGCTCAGAGTAAGGCCGGCATCCGTGAACCTTTCACGGTAATCGTTGTTGAATTCATAGCGGTGGCGGTGACGCTCACTTATAGTCATTATACCATAGCAAGCGGCAATCTTTGTACCTTCACCGAGAATACATGGGTATGCTCCCAGCCTGAGTGTCCCGCCTTTGTCTATATGTTCGCTTTGTCCGGGCATAAAATGTATGACTTTGTTTTCGCATTGTTCATCGAATTCGCCTGAGTTGGCATCCGTCAGACCCAGTACATTTCTCGCATACTCTATTACCGCTATCTGCATGCCGAGACAGAGACCCAGATACGGAACGTCATGGGTCCTCGCGTATCCGGCCGCGGCTATCATTCCTTCGATACCGCGGTTTCCGAATCCGCCAGGCACTATTATGCCGTCCACATCTCCTAGCTCACTTTCGAGGTCTCTTTCTTCAAGTCCCTCGGAATCTATCCATTTCAGTTCCACATGGACTCCGTTGCTGCTGCCGGCATGGTTCAGAGCTTCAAGTACCGAGAGATATGCGTCGTGAAGGCCGGTATACTTACCTACAAGTCCTATTCTGACGCTGTCTTTGCAGCTTTTTATCCTCTCCACCATCGAGGTCCACTCAGCCATGTCCGGCTCAGGAGTATCAATGCCGAGCTCCCTGCAGACTATGCCTGAGAAACCGGACTTCTCAAGCATGAGCGGAGCCTCATAGAGGACCGGCAGCGTCATGTTCTCTATCACGCAGTCTTCCCTGACATTGCAGAACAGAGCGATCTTTCTGAACACCTCTTCCTCGAGCGGTTCGTCACATCTTAAAACGATGATATCCGGCTTTACTCCGGCGCCCTGAAGCTCCTTTACCGAATGCTGCGTCGGCTTTGTCTTGTGCTCATCGGATCCCCTGAGGAAAGGCACCAGCGTCACATGTATGAACAGGCTGTTTTCGCTGCCCACCTCAAGAGATATCTGCCTTGCCGCTTCTATGAACGGCTGGGACTCTATGTCTCCGATAGTACCGCCGATCTCTGTGATGACCACGTCGGCGTCTGTCCGCCTGCCTACACTATAAACGAACTCCTTGATCTCGTTTGTTATATGCGGGATCACCTGCACAGTCGAGCCGAGGTATTCTCCTCTGCGTTCCTTGTTGAGCACATTCCAGTAGACTTTTCCTGTAGTGAGGTTCGAGTACTTGTTGAGGTCTTCATCAATGAATCTTTCATAATGTCCCAGATCCAGATCCGTCTCAGCTCCGTCTTCGGTCACATAGACCTCTCCGTGCTGGAAGGGACTCATGGTTCCCGGATCGACGTTTATATACGGATCCATTTTCTGAGCCGCGACTTTGAGGCCCCGGGCTTTGAGCAGCCTTCCAAGCGAGGCTGCAGTGATACCCTTTCCGAGACCGGAGACCACGCCTCCTGTAACAAATATGTACTTCTTGTCCATAGCCGCACCCCTTCTTACTTGCCGCTGTCACCATAGTTTGAGAGAACCCGGGCAGACGGATCGTTCACATCGCAGCCCTCCCATTCCTTGTTAGGCATCCAGAAATCAACTATCATCTCCGCCTGACCCGGATAGTATTTCTCGAATATATCACGGTAAAGCAGGGATTCCTTAGTAAATGGAGCAGCGTATTCATAGCGCCTGCACCCTTCCTCAAACTCTTCATCGGTATACACCGTTTCCGCATAAGCCTTCAGATCATCAACCATTGAGTGTCCTACAGCATCCGAAAACGCCGCTTTTTCTCTCCACAGTATCTCATCAGGAAGGAAATCTCCCTCGAACGCTTTTCTGAGAAGGTATTTGCCCTTTCCGTACTTGTTGACTTTCATCTCAGGATCTATCGACATCACATATTTTACGAAGTCAAGGTCGCCAAACGGCACTCTTCCTTCGAGGCTGTTTCCAGATATGCATCTGTCTGCCCTGAGTACATCGTACATGTGAAGCTCTCTCATGCGCTTGCAGGCTTCCTCCTGGAACGCCTCAGCGGACGGAGCGAAGTCCGTATATTTATATCCGAAGAGTTCGTCCGATATTTCGCCTGTGAGGATCACGCGTATGTCTGTAGTCTCATGTATCGCTTTGCACATAAGATACATTCCCATGGATGCTCTGATCGTAGTTATATCGTATGTGCCGAGCAGGTAAATCACTTCCTCAAGAGCGTCCAGCACGTCCTGACGGCTCATTATCACCTCGGTGTGATCGCTTTTTATGTAATCCGCGACCACTCTTGCGTATTTAAGGTCGATCGGGTCTATGTCCATCCCGACCGAGAATGTTCTGATAGGCTCATCGCTCTCTCTTGCGGCTATGGCGCACACAAGAGAAGAGTCGAGACCTCCGGATAGCAGGAATCCCACCCGGGCATCAGCTACCAGTCTTTTTCTCACACCCTCTATGAGTTTTTCCCTGATATTTCTGAAAACAGTGTCAGCATCATCTGATAGGTACCCATGGGTTTCTGTTACATCGTTATAGCTGACAAACTCCCCTTTTTTCCAGTAATGTCCGGGTGGAAACGGCATTATCCTGCCTGTAATGCCCAGCAGGCTCTTGGCCTCGCTGGCAAACACTATATCCCCACGGGAATCATAGCCGTAGTAAAGCGGCCTGATCCCGATCGGATCTCTTGCTGCTATATATTCACCGGTATCACCGTTGTACAGTACACACGCAAACTCCGCGTCAAGCATTCCGAACATATCTGTGCCGTATTCAAAGAACAGCGGCAGTATCAGCTCGCAGTCAGAGCCCGATCTGAATGTGTAGCCTTTTTCTATGAGCTCGCGTTTTATTTTTTCAAATCCGTATATCTCGCCATTGCAGACGACCCTCCAGCCATCAAGCTCGAAAGGCTGCATGCCCTCCGGAGTGAGGCCCATGATCGAAAGCCTGTGAAATCCCATTATGCCGTTCCGGTTTGTCACTATCCTCGTGTCATCCGGTCCTCTGTACTTGGTCCTTGCAAAGGCGGTTTCAAATTCTGCACGGGAAACGCTTCCCGTCGAAGCCATTATCGTACACATGTCTTCCTCCTTTCAGGTGAAACGTTATTTCTCTCCGAACATCAGAAGTCCGTAATTCGGAAGCGGCCAGTATTTCTTGGATGTGAGCATTTCTGCGGCATCTCCGTCCTCCCTCAGCTTCTTCATTGCCGGCAGGAGCTCATCGCGGATGATTTGTGCATCGCTGTAATAATCTTCGCCGCTCAGAGTGTTGAGCACATAGACCATATCCTGCACATCGCTGTAAATCAGATCGGTTTTGCCGGACAGCTTTGTGATTATGTCATGTTCAAATCTGCATTCCAGATCAGGCAGAGCTCTCTTCTTTTCATTCATATTGGCTGCCAGTTCAGCTGTATATGCCTCGACCGCAGGTGCTATTCTTTTGATCGCCATTGACCTCATCGTCCTGGCTTCTATGCAGATCGTCTTGCAATAGTTTTCCAGTATTATCTCGCATCTGGATTCCAGCTCCGATCTGCTGAAAACCCTTTGCTTTGTAAGCATCCTGACATTCTTTTCATCAAGCAGGTGCGGTACGCAGTCAGGTGTTGTCCTGTAGTTCGAGAGACCTCTTCTTTCAGCCTCCGCGAGCCATTCCTCTTCGTATCCGTTGCCGTTGAACACTACCCTTTTATGATCGCGAATGGTTTCACGTATGAGTTTATACACGGTCTCACGCGCATCAGCGGTATTTTCGAGCCTGTCCGCATAGTATTCAAGCGCGTCTGCTACGGCACTGTTCAGGATAACGTTTGGAAAAGCCAGGCTGCTCATCGCTCCGGGCATCCTGAACTCAAACTTGTTCCCCGTAAACGCAAACGGTGATGTGCGGTTCCTGTCTGTGTTGTCTCTCCTGAACCCCGGAAGCACTTCTGTGCCAAGTTTCATCAGCACTTCGCCGCTGTTTTCATAAGGGATGTCTTTCTCTATAGATTCAAGGACAGCTGTAAGCTCATCGCCGAGGAATATTGAGACTACCGCCGGAGGCGCCTCGCTCGCGCCAAGCCTGTGGTCGTTGCCTGCAGACGCTACAGATATCCTCAGAAGATCCTGGTACTCATCTACTGCTTTTATCACTGCGCAGAGAAACAGCAGGAACTGTGCATTATCGTGTGGTGTGTCTCCCGGCGCAAGCAGATTGTCTCCCCTGTCAGTAGACAGCGACCAGTTGTTATGCTTTCCGCTTCCATTCACACCGTCGTAAGGTTTCTCGTGCAGCAGGGCAACGAAGCCATGCCTTTCCGCTACCTTCTTTATCATCTCCATGACCAGCTGGTTCTGGTCTACAGTGACATTTACCTTTGTGTATATGCATGCCAGTTCGTGCTGCGAAGGAGCGACCTCATTGTGCTCTGTCTTGGCAAACACCCCGAGCTTCCACAGTTCTTCGTTCAGCTCCTCCATGAACCTGGCAACCTCAGGCTTTATTGCCCCAAAATAGTGATCATCGAGTTCCTGCCCCTTAGGAGGCATAACGCCAAACAAAGTCCTTCCTGCAAATCTCAGATCAGGTCTCTTGTCATAAAGGTCACGCGGAACAAGAAAATACTCCTGCTCAGCACCAGCAACCGCATGTACCCTTTTTACCGAACCGTCACCCAGAAGGCGGAGCACTCTCAGTGCCTGATGGTTGAGCGCATCCATCGATCGCAGAAGGGAAGTTTTTTCATCCATCGCTTCTCCGCTGTACGAGCAGAATGCGGTCGGTATACACAGCGTGCGGTCTCTTATGAATGCGTATGAAGTAGGGTCCCAGGCTGTATAACCTCTGGCCTCAAATGTGGCTCTCAGTCCTCCCGACGGGAATGAGGATGCGTCAGGCTCGCCCTTTATAAGCTCCTTGCCCGAGAATTCCATTATCACTCTTCCATCCGGCGATGACTGGATAAAGCTGTCGTGCTTCTCTGCAGTAATACCTGTAAGCGGCTGGAACCAGTGTGTGAAGTGAGTTGCTCCGTTTGCGACTGCCCAGTCCTTCATAGCCTGGGCAACTGCATTGGCAATCTCCTGATTAAGAGGATCGCCCCTGTTTATAGTATTTCGCATTGAACGATATGCGTCCTCGGACAGCATCGCTCTCATTACTTTGTCATCGAATACCTTTGATCCGAAATGGTCCAGTACTCTGCTCATCTCACCGATCCTCCTTTCGTTTTCTACACGATGATCCACTGGCGTGGATTTTTAAAATATGCTTCAAAAATATACCTTGCAGTTTTAATACTGAAATACATATAAATTTAGCATTATCATATTTTTTTCATATGAAAAGAGAGCCTCATATCTAAGGCTCTCCGCAATCTGTGTACACCCGGGCAGTTATATTTTATAGTGATGCGATCTGTAACAGATACCTTGAGGTCATAGGAAGCGGAAGGATATTGATATGGCTGTTATGATTAATTCTTCTCTGCAATGCATAAAAAAATCTCTTTATTCGCAGCTACCCTCTCCCCTGAGAGGAGTTTAAATACTTTTGTTAAATTTTGTGATGAAAAAAAGAAAATATTTTAGCAATTCTATCCGGATGTCTGCGCTCATTTAGTTGGCATCTGGCTTAACGGGATGCCTGAATTGACGATAATCCCATAATCATAGGTTATCGTTAAGTTAATCAGCTGTGTATATATTCTCATTTCCAGATCATCTGAGGATTTGCTAAATATAGTTAAATTCTGCTGCAAATATTTTAGCAAATATTTAAGAAGTCCTTATTCGGAGGTTTCAAAATAAGCCTTCGGTCAAAGTTTGTGCCATACCTGGTTGGAAGGTGAAGCCAGGGCGCTCAAGATGACAGCAACGCTGCTCTCACGGCGCAATGTGTAATAATTAAGCCTGCCTGTAATTATAAATTGTGTAATAAAATGAGAGACAGCGACTTGCTGTCTCTTCCGATCCATTATTGGCCTGCTTTTATATATAATTACCGAGAAACCATATCCTTGACGTAATCGATGAAGGTTTTCTCTATTGTAGGCAAAGGGTGTCCTTTGCGCCATACAAACAGATACTCCATCTTCTTGTCGTCTCCTGAAATCTCTTTGAAGATAAGGGAGTCATTCGGAACATAGGCGGTTCTCGGATAAATGCTTATACCGACCATCCTGCCTGCAAGCGCTGCCGCATCGAGGTAGCTGTCCATCTCGCATACAATCTTCGGTTCAGCTCCCACTTTTTCGAACCATTTATAGATGGTTTCGATCAGCGCCTTTCTGCTTGGCACGATAAGATTCTCTCCTGCGAGCTCTCTGATGTCGATCTCATCGCCTTTTTTCATTGCCAGGGGATGGGTCCTGTTGATAAGCGCTGCTATCCTTTCCTCTCCCACGTGAAAACTGTGAAGAAGTGAGTGATCGCACGGTGAGGTGATCACGGCCAAACTAATAAGGCCGGTCCTCATCTTCTCGAGCAGATCGTCCGTACTTCCGTCGAGTATCCTGAACCGTATATTCGGATATTTAGCGATAAATCCTGCAAACCACTCTGCGGCGATATCCGGGGCCATACCTTCAACAAGTCCGATGGAAATGGTCCCTCTCATTCCTTCACCCATGGAATGAACTTCCGATTGAGTCTTTTCCGCAAGACTCAGTATTTCCTTTGCGCGCCTGTAAAGCAGCTGCCCTGACTCAGTCAGCTTGAGGTGTCTCTTTCCCCTCACGAAAAGAACCGTATCGAGCTCTTCCTCCAGGCTTTTCATCTGTGCGCTGAGAGGCGGCTGGCTCATGTGCAGCTTTTCAGCAGCTCGGGTTATATTCAATTCTTCGGCTACTGTAACAAAATAGCGCAGGCTTCTCATATCCATCTCTTAGTCTCCCATATTTTCTGACAGAGAACGGTCCCTTGTCAGATTCTGTCACTCCTGCCAGAGGAACGGCATGAATATATCCAGCTGCTTCTCCCAGTCCGCTTCGCAGTGTCTTCCGCCTATCTGGCAGTACAGTTTTGCAGCTCCGCCTGCGGAGATCACCTTGTTTGCAGTGGCACGGCATGTCTTGTATATCCAGCTCGACTTATCTTCAACATTCGGATCCTTTATTTTTCCATACCCTTCCTGTGTTCCCCAGGAAAGATATACGCGTGTATCCGGGCTCATATAAGTGTTGTTCATATCGTGCCAGAATTTTCCGCTCACGCTTCCGATCGATGGCGAGACGCAGGCTGCCTTGGAAATATAGTTGTTATATCTGACCACCGCATATGCAGACATCAGGCCGCCCATGCTTGATCCTCCGATAGCTGTACACTCCCTGAACGGTATCGTCGGGAAAGTCGCATCGATGTATGGTTTCAGTTCATAAATTATACCTTGCATCGTCGCCTCGCCCAGAGGTTCGATGCCTTTCAGCCATCCGAAATTGACTCCATACGGCAGATACTCCGAAAGGCGCTCGTTGTGTCCGTGCGCGCATTCGACACCGACGATGATCATCTGCTTATTCCACTTGCTGCAGTATTCATCAAGGCCCCATGACTTACCGAAGGTAGCATCCTCATCTCTGAAAAGATTATGTCCGTCAAAAAAGTAAAATACCGGAAACGGCGGTTCCCCGTGATCCGGGATTCGTATGTGCAACGGTCTGTTTGCACCTAATGAATTGAAATAGAAATCCTGTTTTATAAGCATTATCTCTGCCCCTTTTTATTTGTTCTGAGTGCTGAGCATTTTCAGCACCTGTTCTCTGTTTTTAAGCGCAGTCCCTGTCCCGACTGCTGTTGTACATATCGCTCCGCACGCATTTGCGAATTCCAGCGCGTCACGCACAT
This sequence comes from Mogibacterium sp., assembly GCA_017431685.1. GTDB lineage: Bacteria > Bacillota > Clostridia > Peptostreptococcales > Anaerovoracaceae > Crickella. The sequence goes on along the minus strand of JAFRKO010000011.1, from coordinate 8,571 downwards.
CGCTTCCGCGTATTATCTCGGATACAAATCCTGCCATGAAATTGTCTCCGGCGCCTGTAGCGTCGACTGCTTCGATCTTATGCCCAGGCACATATACGGTCTCACTGCTGTTCATGAGCATGCAGCCCCGGCCGCCAAGTTTCAGAACTACGTTCTTCACACCTTTTTCGAGGAAGGCTGCGGCCATTTTTTCAGGCTCTTCTTCGCCTGTGAAAAACTTCGCCTCATCCTCATTAGGCGTTATGTAATCTATCATCGAAAGCGAGTCCGCTATTTCATCCAGTGTGAGCCTTCTGAAATTGGGGATCTTGGTATCCGCAAATACCGGGATGCCCCTTGAATGCGCCTCTGAAACGACGGCTCTTATGACATCCGGATCGTTGAAAGGAGCTCTGAACAGCGAGCCTATGACGACCGCCTTTGTATCCGTAAACCTCTCCGGGTATTGCTCCGGATGGAAGTTGTAGCTGTGAGCTTTGTTTGTTATCGATTTGCGGTTGCCGTCCTCAGCTACGAAAATCGTTGTTACCGGAGTCGGATTCTCAGAGGTATGCACTATATAGCCTGTATCCACCCCGTTTTTCTCAAGCTCTACCTCAATGAGATCACCTGCCTGATCATTCCCGAGGAAGCACAGAAGCGCACTCTTCATGCCGAGCTTTGCAGAAGCGATCGAGCCGTTGACTCCTTCTCCGCCTGCGTTGATGGATCCGCTTTCAGCTCTGTATCCGGCCACAGAAACCGGTTCAGGATCAAAGCCTTTTATGACTGTATCCAGTATTGCTGTTCCTATAAAAACTATATCGAATCTGCTCATATCTTTTATCCGTATATGACCTTATCTAAACAAAGAAGAATGCCGCGCCTATCATGATGTATACGGTTACAAGCTGAAGACCTTCAAGCCAGTTCGACTCTCCGTCTGACGCAACGCGGTTCGCTATCAGCACAGAACCCGTTACCGCAACCAGTTCAAACGGCGTAAAGACGATACTCATCGGTGTATATAACAGGCTGAGCAGTGTCAGGACAGGCACCACGAACAGTATGATCTGCAGACTTGAACCGAGAGCAATCTCGATCGCTGCATTCATCTTGTCCTTCATCGCCATGATTATCGCTGATGAGTGTTCCGCAGCGTTGCCGATTATAGGAACCAGTATGATTCCGACGAAGGTCTTGTGGAGTCCGGCGCTCTCAGCCATCGGTTCAACAGTCCCGACAAATATCTCAGAAATCACAGCTATGGCAACGGTAGAAGCGATCAGCATAACGATTGCACGCGGCAGGCTCGCGTCTTTGTGATCCTCTTCATCAGGCACGGAATCTTCGTAAAGAGCGCGATGTGTCACAAAGGTGAACACGAACTGCATCACATACACCAGCAGCATCAGAAGTGCGACGACAACGCTGAAGCCCTCATATTCTGTTGTGAGACTGGACTCAGGCAGAGCGTGTGTGAATATCGCCGGTATGCCAAGGCCCAGCACTGAAAACAGAAGCATGCTCGATGTAATGTTAATCGAATGGATATTGAATTTCTGTATCTTATGCCTTATACCGCCCGCCAGCATCGACATGCCGAGCACCAGCAGGATATTGCCTATCACGGAACCTGCAAGCGAAGCCTTAACAACGTCGAACAGGCCCTCCTTCATGGCTACGAAGGCGATTATGAGCTCTGTCGCATTACCGAACGTAGCATTCAGCAGACCGCCTATTTTCTGTCCGCAGAAACAGGCGATATCATCAGTGCTTTTGCCCATCACTCCCGCCAGAGGAATGATAGCGAGCGCGCTGAAGATGAAAAGCATAGAATCTGAGAATCCCGCTATTTTTCCGTATATCGTCACCGGTATGAAAATCAGCAATATGTTGAGATATTTCATTTCGCATCCTCCCCTTTATCTGCATCGCTTTTCCCGATCAGCAATATCGCCGCTATGACCATTATGATGCCTGCTATCTTCATGAAATTTGATTCCTCATGGAATATCAGGATTCCGACCAGCGATCCGACTATAGGTTCAGTGGCCCCGTAGATGGCAGCTTTGCCGCTTTCTATAAGCTTGAGCCCCACCGAGAAGAAATACTGTGCCAGCACAGCAGTTACCAGACACATGAGGAACGCGACTGCCAGTATCATCGGGTTTGCCCTGCACAGAGATGTCAGACTGCTCCATCCGCTGAACGGTATCAGGAACAGGAAGCTGAACAGCAATGTATACATGGTTACTGTCTGCGGATCGTTTTTCTTTACAGCTGCGCTTGTCATGATATTGTTGAGCGCATAGGACAGCCCCGTCAGCACACCTGTAAGTATGGCGACCGGCGGAGGAGTATAGCCCTCTCCTATCACTCCGGTGACAAACAGGCATCCCACCACAGTCATTACCAGGGCGATGGCTTTGTATCCCGTTATCTTCTCCTTAAAAAATAACCTCGCAAGTATGATCACGAACACCGGCGAAGTGTAAAGCAGCACCACGGCGATCGACGCCCGGCTGTTGATTATCGTATAGAAATACAAAAAGTTGAACACCACGCCGTTGATAAGTCCCACAAGCATTATGAGCCAGAGGTCTTTTAAAGGTATCCTGAACCTGGAGCGGTCGCTGATAAAAATGACCGTGCAGAACACAAGGGCAGCAAAAAGCTGACGCAGAAACGATATCTGCATTTCGCCCAGACCGGCTGCAGAAAGGTAATTTATGAAGATGCTGATCACACCCCAGCAGGTACCGGCCAGTATGATCAGCAATGCGCCCTTCCTGTTATTGTCCATTCCAGCGTCCCTTTATTATTCTTCAGGCTTTCCCGTCAGGCCGAGCTCCTCCGCATGCTCCTCCATGCCTCTGATGCAGATCTCTGCAACATCGCGGAGCTCCATGCCGAGGCGTGCGCAGCCGTCCTTTATAAGCTCGCGGTCGCACTTGGCGGCGAACCTCTTGTCCTTGAACCTCTTCATAAAGCCCTTCGCCTGCATGCCGATGATGCCCTCTCCCCTGAGAATGGCGTATGCCTGTATTATTCCCGTAAGCTCATCGACTGTATAGAGCGACTTTTCCATATTGGTGAGCGGTTCGATATCGTTGATAAGTCCATAGCCGTGCGCAAGTATCGCGCGTACGTCTTCAGGATCGACTCCTGCGTCGAGCAGAGGCTGTTCTGTGTGCAGAAGGTGCTCATCCGGATACTGCTCATAATCGTAGTCGTGAAGATATCCGACAGCCATCCAGTGTTCCTTGTCTTCTCCGAAGTGCTCGGCCATAGCGCCCATAGCTGCCATAACGTTAAGTGCATGAAGCCTGAGATGATCTTCAGTCACTACTGCATCGTTAAGTTCCTTTGCTCTTTCAAGTGTAAGCATTATCCCAATCTCCTCCCTAATAGGTGTATCTTCCATACTGATCGAATTCCAGGTCTTCCTGATCCCGGTAAGGTCCGACATATGACTCCAGAATCGCTACGATAAGGTCGGCCATATACCACATGCCGAAGCCTCCGAATGTCATCATCTTTAGCAGTCCGAGACCTATCTGGCCGCGGGCAAACCTGTCTACGCCATAAATGCCAAGCACAAACGAGAAAATCCATGTAAAGATGTGCTTGTTGCATCTTCTGTAGGCTTTTCTGCCGCGGTTGTAACCATAGCCGCGATCATAGCCATAACCACGGTCATAGCCATAGCGTCTGTTATAGTCCGGACCATAGGTGACCTCTTCGGTTACTGTCTCGGTGACAGTCTCCTCGTAAGGCTGTTGCTCAGGCTGAGGAGCCGGTTCTGTCTCGACTTCGAACTCGATGTTGTTCTCGAGATCGACATCGTACTTGATCTCTTTTTCCGGCACCTTTGCTTCAGCCGTTCCCCCCTCTTCCGACAGCTCGTCTGTTATCTCATCGGTATATCCGTCGATATATTCCAATGTCTTTGTCTGTTCTTCAGTTGCCATTCGATTATCCTCTTGTTGTTTACAAAATCGTTATCCCATCCGCTTTTCAGCTGCTACAGAAGGTATTTCTCAGCGATCCCGGCTGCCGTTCTGCATGCGCCTATGCACGGTCTGCTCTGATAATATTCCTCTGTACGTACTGATGGCTCCGCAAGATCTTCTCCCTCTTTCAGGCCGAGCAGATCTCTGCATATGATAGTGCCTTCATGCTCCTTAAACTCCGCGCACATGTTCTGTATTAGCCTGTACAGCTCTTTTTTGCTCTCATAGTCCGACGGATCATCATAGCCCTTCAGATATCCGGCTGCGAGAGTCATTCCGCTCACAGCGCCGCATACCTCTCTCAGTTTGCCGAAGCCGGCGCCGAACGGGCTGGCTATCTTTGCCGCTTCTTCAACAGACATGCCAAGCACATCCGAGAACGCAGCGAATACCGACTGACAGCAATTATACCCTTTTCTGAACAGTTCTTCTGCCCTATCCTGTCTATTCATTATAAAACCTTCTTAGCCACCTTTTTAATGATGAAGTACGAAAATGTCATATCGAAAGCATACAACGCGAGATAAAGTGCGGTGCAGAATCTTGCATGCTTTTTATAATCCCAGTCACTGAAATATTCTGCGTTAAACTTTTTCATGGCTATTCCTCCCATTATTATAGTTATTATTCCAGTCCCGGAAAGTCCAGCTGCCTCAGCGCCTCAAAGAGCACTATGTTTGCGGCGTTGGAGAGGTTGAACGATCTGAGACGTGTATCGCTGCTCATCGGTATCCGTATCGCCCGTTCTTTATTCGCTTCGATAAAGGCCTTTGGCAGGCCGGCAGTTTCCCTGCCAAAGAGTATCATGTCCTCATCCCTGAAGTCCGCTTCCGTGTAGAGCCTGTCGCCCTTTGTAGTCGAAAGCCACATTCTTCTGCCGTCATACTTCTTAAGAAACTCTTCAAGGCTTTCGTGGATCTCAAGTTTTACATAAGGCCAGTAGTCAAGACCGGCCCGTCTTAAACTCTTTTCATCCAGACTGAATCCCAGCGGTTTTACCAGATGCAGTACGCTGTCTGTCGCAGCAGCTGTTCTGGCTATGTTGCCCGTATTGGGCGGTATTTCCGGTTCTACGAGTACTATGTGTATTGCCATTTATCTGTTATCTGAAGTACTTTCCAGTTTCATCCTTATAAACGAAGTCAGTCGTGCCGCCGCAGGCTCTGCACTTGAACGACTTGTATCCGAAGCCATCTCCGAAACCGCCGAAGCCCGACTGAAGATCGCCGGAGCCGCAGAAAGCGCACTTTGAAGCCGCTCTTCCGTCACGGTCGTCAACAGCCCTGTGCTGCCCGTAGTTCGGAAGGTCATGCAGATTCTGCAGGCCTGAACCGCCGTGTGTAAGATCGACCCTCTTTGAATCTTCCTCCGTCATTACCCATTTGCCGTCAGCCATCGCATGAGCCTCCTCTAAACCGGTGTACCGACTTCTATCAGGTTGCCGTCCGGATCATAAAATCTGACGACAGTCTGCCCCCAGGAGTGAGTCATCATCCTGTTGACATATTTCACATCCGGATATAGGCGCTCCAGCTTATCGACGAAAGCTTCAATATCGCTCTCCTCAAAGTAGAGCTCGCTGGAGTTGTTCTCGGGTATCACATTCCTCTGCAGGAACTCCTTCCAGTACTTCTCCTCCTGCAGCACCAGTCCGTCAGTGAGTATCATGTTGCCGTCGAAATCGACGAGCACTTCAAATCCGAACAGATCATGGTAGAACTGCTTCGCTCTGTCTATGTCTTTTACGACTATCAGGAAGTTTTTGAGTCTCATCCGGGACCTCCATGATTTTACCACTTCGCCATCTATTATAGCACGTGTCTGTGAAAGAATGTCGTTACTATCAGAGAGGACGGTAACAGACATGGATCACAGGCATATGAAACAGTGCCGCAGATGATCTGCGGCACTCTATCTGATCACTTCGGAAGATATAGTTTTCTGAGTATGAATTCCTTGCTTCTGTCTGGCAGCACACGCAGAAGCAGCATGAGTGCTTTGTAATCAAGTCCTACCGGTACTCTTGCCGGAGGGTTTTTTCTTGCAGCCAGCGCGAGTGCCGCCTTTGCTACACTGTCAGGCGATCTGCCGTTCTGCTCGTCTGAAGCCATCTTTGCGACACTCTTCTCCAGAATGCTGCCGTATCCGGCGCCTCCGGTCTCCTGTGTCTCTCTTGCCGCCGTGAAGCCGGTCTTTGTGTCACCCGGCTCGATTATGCAGGCTTTGACACCGTACTGCTTCATTTCCATGCGTACCGCATCGGTGAATGCTTCGAGCGCATACTTGCTCGCGGAGTACTGGCTCTGCATAGGGATTGATACCCTTCCCGCGATGGAACCGATTATTATCAGGAGGCCGCTGCCCTGAGCGCGCATCCTGCTGAGGCACGGCTGTGCAGCATTGAGTGTGCCGAAGTAGTTTACCTCCATCTGCTTTCTGGTAAGTCCGGAGGGAGCTGTCTCTGCCGGTCCGGCTACTCCCATCCCCGCGCAAAGAACCGCTATGTCGACTTCCGGGAGCCCCTCAATGAACGCCTTTGTTGCAGCCTCATCGGTGACGTCCAGCTTTCTGAGAGTCAGGCTTCCGCCTCCGTCAAAGCTCTCAGTTTTCTCTTCAGTATGTCTCGAAACGCCTGTGACATCGCAGCCGTTTCTGGCAAACATCAGCGCGCATGCTCTGCCAATACCGGATGACGCTCCGGTCACAAATACATTTTTTCCGTACAGATTCTTTTTCATATTCAGTATTTCCGTGTTTTATTTATCTCCAATATCCTTATTCGGAGTATATCATACGTTTTTTCTTCATAACAGCCGTCTTTATGTTGTAATATAAGGGTAACAATTATAAATGATCTGCCCCGTCATCATGGAGGTGAATGATTCATGGAACATAACAGTCAAAAATATGCAGCGGCTTTTGATAAGTCCGAGGTAAGCAAGTGTTTGCTCTGCATTGATCCGCCATGCACTGGAGCCTGTCCTCAGCACGCTGATATAGGCAACATCCTAAAGTCCTTGTACTTCAGAAATTATATCGGAGCAGTCAACAAACTGAGCTGCGACTGCACCTACTGCAACGCTCCATGCGAAAAGGTCTGCGTGCACAGCGATACCAGGCTTCCGGTCAATATCCGGGAAATACTGATGCAGGTGAAGAGGGATGCCTGGGTCCTTCCTGAAGAAAAAATCGATCATGTGGATCTCTCTACGGATATCTGCGGTATTAAGCTTGAGAACCCTTTCCTTCTGTCATCGTCGGTAGTCGCAAGCTCATATGACATGTGCAAGCGCGCTTTTGAAGCCGGATGGGCAGGAGCTTCTTTCAAGACTATCTGCAGCTTTCCTCAGCACGAGACTTCCCCAAGATTCTCTGCGATCAGACATCATTCAAATGCGTTCTGCGGATTCAAGAACATAGAGCAGCTTTCTGACCACAGCGTTGAAGAGAACATGCAGATCTTCGAAAAGCTGAAAGAGGAATTCCCTACAAAGGTGATCATAGCCTCTATCATGGGACAGAATGAGCAGGAGTGGACGGATCTGGCGGCTAAATGTGAAAAGGCCGGTGCTTCAGTGATCGAATGTAACTTCTCGTGCCCTAACATGGAAGACGATGATCTGGGAGTTACGATAGGTCAGTCCCCTGAGCTGGTTGAGAAGTTCACAAGGGCCACAAAGGCAGGTACGAAGCTTCCGGTGCTTGCAAAGCTCACACCGAACATCACGGATATGGTTCCGATAGCACTCGCCGCTAAACGCGGAGGTGCTGACGGTATCGCTGCCATCAATACTATCAACTCCATCACCGGCGTTGATATCGATACTCTCGTGGCGGAGCCTGCCGTAAGTGGCAAATCCATCGTAGGCGGGTATTCGGGCAACGCGGTAAAGCCGATAGCTCTCAGATTCATCTCCGATCTCTCCAGATGCAAAGAGCTTGGCGGCTTGCACATAAGCGGTATGGGAGGAATAGAGACCTGGCGCGATGCGCTTGAGTTCATACTTCTCGGTTCCGGGAGCCTGCAGATAACGACTGCTGTAATGCAGTACGGATACAGGATCATCGACGACATGATCAATGGTCTTGAGGAATACATGAAATGCAAAGGAATCTTTTCGGTTAAGGATCTCATAGGCGCTGCGGCAGACACGGTAGTGGACCATCACAGCATTGAAAGAGATACCATACTGTTCCCTGTATTTGACTATGAGCTCTGCAACGGCTGCGGCAGATGCTATATATCGTGCATGGACGGCGGCCATCAGGCCATCAAATTCGACTTTGAGACCCGCAAGCCTATTCTTGTAGGCAGCAAGTGCGTAGGATGTCATCTGTGCAGACTGGTCTGCTCAGAAAAGGCAATTAAAACAGCAAGAAAAGTAGTAAAGAAATAAAAGAAGCCGTGACATAAACTAAAAAGCTCCTGGTGCTTATGAAGTGAACCCCTTTTGTTAGACAAAATCTGACGAAAGGGGTTTTGTTATGTCACGAAAAAGAAAGTATTCAGATGAGTTTAGGCTCAAAGTAGTTTTAGAGTATCTTTCCGGTCAATCGGGGGGCTTCGGAACAATTG
>JAFRKO010000054.1 GCA_017431685.1 Mogibacterium sp. | reverse complement strand
TTCATAGCGGTGAGATTTTCCATCACTATTTTCTTCTCGTCTATCCAGCCGTTTTCTGCAGCAGCTTTGACCATCGAATATTCTCCGCTGACATTGTAAACAGCTATAGGCTGTCTGACTTCTGCTGCGGCTGCCTTTACGACATCCAGGTATGCAAGTGCCGGTTTTACAATGATTATGTCAGCACCTTCTGAAGCATCTGCAAGGCACTCTCTTACCGCCTCCCTGCAGTTTGCCGGATCCATCTGATAAGTCTTTCTGTCTCCGAATGCCGGCGCAGAGTGAGCAGCATCTCTGAAAGGCGAATAGTATGCCGATGCGTATTTGGCGCTGTAAGCCATCAGTGGTAAATCCGTGTAGCCATTTTCATCTAGGTAACTGCGTATAAAGCCTACACGGCCGTCCATCATATCTGAGGGAGCAACCATATCCGCTCCGGCTTCAGCAAGGGTGAGCGCTGCCTGTGCAAGCAGCGGGAGTGTTTCGTCATTGAGTATCTTCCCCTCATGTACCAGTCCGCAATGTCCGTGAGATGTGTATTCACAAAGGCAGACATCTGCTATCACTATCAGATCAGGCGCCACTTCCTTGATGCGCTTCACTGCTCTCTGAGCTATACCGTCACACTTATATGCCTCACTGCCCACCTCATCTTTGTGCTCCGGGATGCCGAAAACCATTACCGCAGGGATTCCATATTTAATAACAGGCTCCAGGAATCCTTCGAGCTTGTCTATAGACCATTGATACACTCCCGGCATCGATTCCACAGGGTTTTTAATATCTGTCCCTTCTGTAACGAAAACCGGCAGGATAAAGTCATCCACGCTGAGCCTGGTCTCGCGTACCAGATTTCTGATGCCTTCACTTCTTCTTAATCTCCTTAGTCTTTCCATCATTCATTATTTCCTCTCTATGGATGACAGCCGACTGCTTCCAAAAGTTTCTCAGCCAGCCCGCGGGCAGTATGTGTTTCGGCTATGATATCAGCCTCATAACCGTATTTTCTCAACTCCTCAGCCGTACTGCTGCCAATACAGGCAAAGCGAGGAGCTGAATCTTCATCTATATCGCGTGTTTCAAGAAATGCTCTCACGCCTGAGGCACTAGCAAGAACTATATGATCATCCCTACGCGTAGCCTCTCTGATCTTCTCTTTATTTATGACTGCACGATAAAGGATCACCTTCTCGTAATCCCAATGCGATCCGTCCAGTACATCGAACATCTCGTCACTCCCGGATTCTGCGCGTATGATCAGCGCAGGTCCGGCTTGCTTTTCCTTACCGAGTCTCTCCGCAAGAGCTTTCCCGGTATAGACACCTGGCACTATGTCTGCATAGTATCCATATTCGTTCAGCGCAGCTTGAGTCGCTTCTCCTATGACCGCAAACCTTATTCTGCCAAGCCGCCGTCTGTCAAATCTGATCTCGTCAGCAATCTCAAAAAACAATCTGACAGCATTTCCGCTCGCAAATATCAGCCACTCGAATTCTTCTATACTGTTCAGCGCACGCTCCAGATTTATGCGGCCCTCAGGAATTATCTCGGTCTGTATTCTCAGCCAGTGCGAAGTGCGTAATCCCAGTCTGGCCATTTCCGAACTGAAATGCTCATAGAACCTGTCTGTTCCAACTGTAAGAAATCTCCGCTTTCTGAAAAATTCAAACGTCCGGCTCTTTAATCTGTATCCCGCCGTTTCTCCTATTACTATGACAGAAGGCGTTTTTATCTCTGCGATGTCAGAAGCTCTTGTAATATCCGAAAGTGTGCCCTGTACTGTATATTCATCTTCAGAGTATCCGCAGGATATAACTGCAGCCGGAGTCTCGGGATCCATCCCTGCCTTAAGGAGATCTCCTGTGATCCTGTATAGATTGGAAAGGCCCATCAGAAACACCAATGTGCCATCAAGGCCGGCATATCTGCCGAAGTCTGTTTCATCATCCATGGTATGCCCGGTTATTACATGGAAGCTGCGTGCAATGCCTCTGTGTGTGACCGGTATCCCTGCATGTTCAGGTACAGCTATCGCAGACGACACTCCCGGGATCAGCTCAAAATCTATTCCCTCACCAATCAGAGCCATTGCCTCTTCGCCTCCGCGCCCGAGGACAAAAGGATCTCCGCCCTTGAGTCTTACGACCGTCCTGTAACTTTTTGCTGTTCTGATCAAAAGCCCATTTATCTCTTCCTGCTTCATGCTGTGACCGCCCATTCTCTTGCCGACATTTATCAGCAGGCAATCATCCCTTGCATTATCCAGCAAACTGTTGTCAATAAGACTGTCGTAAAGGATGGCATCTGCCATTCCTATGAGTTCGCGGCCCCGCACTGTGATCAGATCCTTGTGTCCGGGGCCTGCTCCGACGATGTACACTTTACTCACCTGGCACCTCCGGCATCTTTGAAACAGCCTCAGCCACTATGCTCTCGATATTATCGGCCTTGCCCTCTGCACATACACGCGCAGTATTTCCGCCGTCATGTTTCATGACCCGCAGAAGCATTCTTCCGTCCTTCTGAACAGTCGCCCAGGCTCCTACCGAAGCATGACAATCGGCACCGATCGCCTTCATAAAGCCCCGTTCTGCCCTCAGAGCTGCACTTGCTTCTCTGTCATCCAGGCTGCGCACGGCATCGCTGATGTCACTTACAGCAAGTCCTTCTATCGCTATGATCCCCTGACCTGCTGCAGGAATAAACCTCTCAGGATCAAGGTCGACATATCTGAGATCCGGTTCATCATCAAGTCCAAGCCTCTTAAGGCCTGCTTTCGCAAGCACCAGTGCATCGAACTCTCCCCGTCTCAGCTTGGTCAGCCTCGTTGGTACATTCCCCCTTAGCGGTCTCGTAATATAATTTGAAGACAGCTCTTCAATAAGAGCCTGCCTTCTGCGGCTGCTGGTTCCGACTATCCTGATATCTTCAGGCCTTCTCCCTGATAACGAAACCAGCACATCACCCGGTTCTTCTCTCTCGAGGCACGCAAGTATATCGATCCCTTGAGGAAGCTCACCGGGCATGTCTTTTGCGCTATGGATAGCAATATCGATGCGTCCTGACAATATCGCTTCTTCAAATTCAGAAACGAAGACTGCTTTGCCGCCAAATTCCCATAGTGGTCTGTCTGTCTGTTTGTCCCCTTCAGTACGAATGATCACTGCCTCACAGTTGATTCCCTGCTCCTTAAGTGTCCTGATCACGATCTCCGTCTGAGCCATCGCAAGAGCACTGCTTCTTGTACCGATACGGATCTTTCTTATCCCAATCCGTTTATCTGCTTCTTCTCGGAACAATCTGGCTCTTTCATCCTGAGAGTCTGTCGTTTTGAGGACATCTTCTCTCATCCGGCCAAGCTCACCGACCGCCTCGTCGAATTCTTCAGGAATCAGTTCCGCAATCCTGCTGCGGATCCTGCCGGCAAGCAAAGGACTTCTGCCATCGGTACAGACCGAAACAGAATAATTCTCTTTCTTCAGTACTGCGGGGAAAATAAAATCGCTGTGCTCTTTGTCATCGACCGCATTTGCCGGAATGCCTCTTTCTCTGGCAAGATCAACTATGCGTCTGTTGAGTTCCCTGTCATCGGTCGAGGCTATTACAATATCCCTTCCCTCAAGATCGGTGATCTCGAATGGTTTCCTTACCATAGCAAACTCTCCGGACACTTTGATGATGTCCGGAGAGATGTTCTCAGCAATAACGGTAAGATGCGCGCCGAATCCGCAAAATGCGCGGACTTTATGGAATGCGCTCCTGCCGCCGCCAACGACCAGAATATCCTTGCCACTGACTTCTGTCATGAACGGAAAGTATGCCACATCCGTCCTCCTGTATTTTTATTTTTCTTTTGATGCGAAATGATACGGCAGCGCAACAAACAGTATCGCTCCGATCATGTTGCCTAAAGTTACTACAATCAGGTTGTACCAGTAACCTCCCATGCTGATTGCCTCGTTGCCTCCGTTGTTGATAAGAGCCAGCGTCAGCAATGTCATGTTGGCGATACTATGCTCAAATCCTGTTGCAAAGAATGCCAGCAGACACCAGAAGATCATAAGCAGCTTGCCTGCGTCCGATTTAGCTCTGAAGCCGCACCATACAGCCAGGCATACCAGTGTATTACACAGCATGCCTCTTGTCAGAAGCGGTATGAAGCCTGCCGTCATCTTTGCCGCCGCAGCGCCTGTCATAGCGCTCAGAGTCGCGTCACTGTAGAGTCCCGTCAGGCTGAATACCAATGCCAGCAGCGCCGAGCCTGCAAGATTTCCGACCCAGCATACTCCCCACAGCTTCAGTGCGTCGCCAAGTGTTACGGTCTTGCGAAGGAGACCGGCGGTCATTACCAGATTATTACCGGTAAATAATTCCGCGCCAGCTATCACCACAAGACTCAGTGCAATGCCGAAGCAGCAACCCATCACAAGTTTGGTGTATGGTGCTCCGGCAAGTGCTCCGCTTAATGTAAATACCAGAAGGATACCAAAGCCGATGTATGCTCCTGCCAGCATGGACAGCAGAAAGTAGCCACCCGGATTCTTCTTCAGAAGAGCGGATTTTGCAGCTGCTCCTTTGGAAGCAGCTGTGAATTCTTCATTGAACATATTATTCTCCTTGCTTCAGAACTACCGCATCTTCTCTCTCGGAAAAACGCCACATTGAGTTTCTAAGCTCGTTGTTCTGATCGTAGCGCTTGCCGCCCCAGTAGATTCTTCCCTGGATCTCGCACTTCGGATTCGGAGTGACATCCTTCATGATGTATTTCAGGAATTCCTCAAAACCGGTACGGTCAACGATATAGCCGATATGTTCCTTGCTCTCAACTGCCTCTCTGTCCAGATATTCATCCAGATATGCATATACGTTACAGATGACTTTCTTCACGGTATCATGGTCTGCCCACCTCATGAAGTCTTCTGCCATGCGAGGATTCTTCTTGCCAGTACGTCCAAGCAGCACGACGCGGTAATACTCTTCTTTGCTTCTTGTCCATGCTCTCGTTGGGCAGTAATTGACACAGAGTGCGCATCCTACGCATTTGTTGACATCACGCTCTATTTTGCCATTTACAACCTTTAGAGCTCCGACTGATCTCTTTTTGCAGTACTTGACGCACTGCTCGCAGCTGATGCAGCGATCCTTGTTGTATTGAGGCTCACTCATGCCGATGATACCAAAGTCATTAAGACGTGTGTGTGCGCAGTCATTCGAGCAGCCTGTGAAGGCGATCTTAACGTGATGATCGTTCGGGAATATAGCCTTATCTATCTCCTGCGCGAATTTCTTTGTATCATAATTGGCGAACGGGCAGAGCTGTTTGCCCGGACAAGCCACGACATTACGTGTTCCGGAAGCAGGATATCCGCCGTTATACTCTTCCTGATTGATGTTTCTGTTCTCGATTATCAGCTGAAGAGCCTTGTTGACTTCTTCAACATCCTTCAGATCGATCCCCGGGATCTCAAATCCCTGGCGGTTCGTGATGTTTACCATGCCCTTGCCGTATTTTCTGGCTATATCGACGACACGCTGCAGCGAATCAACATCGATCTCTCCGCCCGGGCAGCGAACACGGGAAGCGGTTTCTCCTCTGACCTTGGATACACGGTAGGCGTTCTTCTTCAGTTTCTTTAAATTAGTATCTGTAGTCGTTTTATTCATGGTTCCACCTCCCGCTAATCGATCAGTGTCTTGTGCTCAGAGAACTTGAATACAGGACCATCGATGCAGACATACTTGTCGTTGATGCGGCAGTGACCGCACTTTCCGATCCCGCAGCTCATCCTTCTCGAATCCGAGATCCAGACGTTATCCTCACTTAGACCTCTCTTGACGAGTTCGATCATAGAGAACTTGATCATCGGAGGCGGGCCTACTACGATGGCCTTGCACTTACTGATATCTCTGATCGGGATGTCCGGAATGTATTTGGTGACCAGGCCGACCTTGCCCTCATATCCTTCAGGCGCGCCGTCGACAGTAAGCGTCAGGTCGATCTTCTCAGCCCAATCCTTAAGGTCTGCCTTGAACATGATCTCTCCCGGGTCCTTGAATCCGGCGATCATATGTACGTCTTTCGCGCTTTCAGTCTCGCACAGATACTGTACTACACCTCTGACAGGTGAAACTGCAGTACCGCCGACAACGATGATCAGCTCTCCGCCTTCAAACTCATGCACATCAAAGCCATTTCCGTAAGGTCCGCGGAGGAAGAGGCTGTCGCCTGCCTTGAAGTTATCAAATAGATAGTCCGTAACTTTTCCTACGGCTCTCAGGGTCAGGTCAACGTAATCAGGCCCGATGCCGCTGACCGAGATAGGGCATTCTCCGACCTTAGGGATCGAGATCTGGAAAAACTGTCCCGGTTTTACATCTCCAACGTAAGTAAATCTGAAAGTCCATTCCTGAGCCGTATGTTTTATAATGTCCTGAAGCTTTGAAGGAACAGGTGTATATTCATTCTTTCCGCAGTTACACATTCTCTGTCACCTCCTTCACTCTCGCGTTAAGTTTGTTTATACAGTTCGCAAACGAGATATACTCAGGGCATACAGTATCGCAGCGTCCGCAGCCTACGCACATATCGTAGCCGAAGCGTTTTCTGAAGTCATACACCTTGTGTAGGACCTTGAATCTCATTCTCTCGCCGTTGGTTTTTCTCATTACCAGACCGCCTGCTACATCGGTATATCCGTCTACCATGCATGAAGCGTTGACGCGGCGGCGTTCGCCTACTCTGCCGTTATCCGTATAGAAAACGTCCTGGATCGTAAAGCATGTGCAGGTCGGGCATACGAAGTTACAGCGGCCGCAGTTGACACAACGCTTGGTGTACTCATCCCACATCGGATCCTTGAACAACTCGATAGGTACTTCCTCCGGCCTTGTTACCTTGAACTCCGCCTCTGTCACAAAACGAGGCTCAACATTATCTTTTGAACCGCCTGCGCCTTCGAATGCAGCAAACAGTTCATCATCTTTGACATCGCAGTACACTTTGCCATCGACAACATCGATCGAGAAAGCATACTCATCTGTCTTGTTGCTTCCCATGTCTACGCAAAAGCTGTTCGGACACGCCTTTCCGCATCCGATCAGAGCGAATTTCACTCTGTCTCTGAGCCTCTCATAGAACCAGTCGTTGTTTGGCCCGTTACCTGTATACATCTGATCGAGTCTCTTCACCGCGTGGATATCGCAGCTTCTCATCAGCACGATTACAGGACGGGCATCATAATCCGCTTCCTTTATCTCGTTCTCTGTAAAGTAGAACATAGTCTCCGAAAGAGGTATCAGGATCTCCTTAAAGGAGAAATCCGAACGTTCCTCCAGCTCGGCATCTTCGATGCGGCTGATGTAGTCGTAGCGGATCACATCGGTGTCTCTGAAGCGGCCCTCTCCGACTTTTAACACCGGCGCGAATATCCTGTAATTACCTTCAAGAACTTCGAGGACTTTGTTGAACTCTTCAGTCTTATAAACAAAACCCATCGTTTCCCTCCGTTTCTTCAGTAATCTACACATTATTACATCCACATATATAAAATTTGGGCACGTCATTTTACGAG